>CAXBPH010000039.1:0-35842 GCA_963977445.1 uncultured bacterium
TCGTTGCTACGGTCCGCCGTAGCAATGCATACCATTTCTTCGCTCGTTCCCACGCGCTGCTTGGGAATGCCGTTCCCGACGCGCTGCTTCGACGGTGCGAAACATGGTGAATAGGTATTTGAACCACGAATGAACACGACGCAGCCGTTGGCCGCAACCCAAAAGAAAGTTTCACCACGAAGGACACGAAGAGCACGAAGAAATAAAGAAATGAAGAAACGAAGGCCCTGAAAACAGGACGCTCGTTGCTACGGTCCGCCGTAGCAATGCATACCATTTCTTCGCTCGTTCCCACGCTCTGCTTGGGAATGCAGTCCCTGAAGCTCCGCTTCGACGGTGCGAAACATGGTGAATAGGTATTTGAACCACGAATGAACACGAATGGACGCGAATAAAAGGAGGAGTGCGATAGCACTCAGCCACGAAGTGGCGACATAGCGTAGCCCAGGCGCGAACGAAGTGAGCCCTGGGTAAGGTGACCGCCCCCACCACGGAACCCCGCAGGGGTGACAGAATAGTGAAGAGTGAATGGGAAGAAAAAGGGTCTCAGACATTCCTGTCTGAGGCAAAGCGAGCCCGAACCTGGAGAGGCCCGGTAGAAGTTGTCGAACGACCTGGAATGCCAAGGGATTGTTTTTCTGGGCCGCCATACAGGCCAACGGGCCTTGCGAGTAGCGAGGTGAGCCCTGTCTCAGACAGGAATGTCTGAGCCCCTCAAGAGGGGAAAGAAATAGAGCGAACGGAGAAAGGCCATACCATGCAATCAACCATAGCCTACGAATTCTCGACGAAGACCATCCTGGATCTGCGGAATCTCCAGCTCAATGGTCACCTGAATCTGGAACCCGGCTTTCAGCGCAAGAGCGTGTGGACCCTGGCGGACCGGCGTCGCTTCATCAAATCAGTGCTGGAGGGCTATCCCGTGCCGTCGATCTTCCTCTATCGCCGCGAGGAGAATGGCCAGCCCATCTACGACGTCCTCGATGGAAAACAGCGGCTGGAAACGGTGTTCATGTTTTCCAAGGTGAAACCCTTCCACCGCCAGGGCTTCGACGTGAACCACCAGTTCCTCGAGGACGATCAGGTCTTCAATTGGGAATGGAAAGATCTGGAGCGGATGAGCCGCACCAGTGACTTCCTGACCTACAAATTCCAGGTGGCGGAGGTCAAAGGGGATTTCTCCGATATCGTGGATCTCTTCGTGCGCATTAACTCCACGGGAAAATCCCTGACTTCCAGCGAGAAGCGTCACGCCAAGTTTTACACGAGCCCCTTCCTAAAGGAATCCCAACGGCTGGCGAAAAAGCATCGCAAATTCCTCATGGACTACGGCATCATGCGTGCCGCGGCCATGGAGCGGATGAAGGATGTGGAGCTGGTGAGCGAGTTGATAGCGTCCCTCATCGCGGGTGGGCCCATCCACAAGAAACAGGCGGTGGATAAGGCGGTGGGCGATGTGCGCGATCATGCGGCGACCCTGAAACGGGCGGTGAAGGACTTCTCCGCTACCCTCCAGGCGGTGAAGGGCATGTTTCCCGAGCTCAAATCGACGCGCTTCAGCAATCAGGCCGAGTTTTATACCTTGTTCCTGGTGGTCCATGAGTTACTGAAGCAGAAACTCCTCCTGACGGACAAAAAACGCAATGAGTCGGCCATGGGGCTGCTCCGTGACTTTTCCGACGGGGTGGACGCGGTCCGGGAGCGCCAGCGACAGGCCCAGGGTGCGCTGGCAGCGCAACGGCCCTTTGCGGACTACCTGATGTTGGTGCAGTCAGCCACCGACAATCTCGGCCCCCGCAAACGGCGGATGGATATTGTCCGGGGCCTGTTGGAGGGGCTTTTTGAGGCGAAAGACGAACGCCGGATCTTCAGCGTGGAGCAGCGGCGCTTGTTGTGGAACAGTGACCAGCACAAGAAATGCGATTCCTGTGGCGTGCGTCTGGACTGGACAAACTTTCAAGTGGATCACGTGACCCCTTATAGTAAGGGGGGAAAAACGAAGCTGGACAACGCAGCGCTGCTCTGCGGCCCCTGCAACGCCTCAAAAGGTGCGGGCCCGGCGCGCAGGAAAGCAGCCAAACAAGGAAAATCACTGCCCACCGGCGAACTCGAGGAGCAGGTGCAGCACTATGTATCAACGCACGGGTCGATTACGCCTGCCCAGTGCAGAGCACTATTGAAATTTGGAGATACCGCTTCCGCGAAGACACAAACGTCTATATTTCTGAAGCGATGCTCCGGTAGGGACGGATTCTTACGAAAAGAGGGCGCGGGGCGAAACACCGCTTACTACCCGCGATAGGATGGCAGCGCATTTATAACACGGATTCACTCGTTCCGGAGCTCCGCTTCGCACGGTTTTCATCGTGGCGTGGTGCCTCGACGTGAACTATAGGGCACGCAAAGGCGCGAATAGGGAATTTAGAAGAATGACGAGTAAAAGGGAACGAATGGTGAATACGTGACCATACCGCAAAACGAAGACATACGCGACTTGCTCGACCAACTCGATACGTGCATCGCGGACGACCTGGAATCGCAGTGGCTGGATTTTAAGCCCTGGGAAGGTGCCAAGGAGTCCATGCGCGTGGCGGTGGAGTATGCGGTGTGTTTTGCGAACGCGGGCGGTGGCGTGGTGGTGTTTGGCGTCGCCGACCAGGTGCGTGGCCGTGAGGCGGCTATCGGGGGCATTGGCAATTGTGATATCGACGTTTGGAAGCGCGGTATCTTTGATGCGACCCGTCCGAATCTTTCGGTGGACATTGAAGAGATTGCGGTGCCCGAGGGTTCGGGCAAGCTCTTGGTCGTACGCATTCCCAAAGGGCCGAATCCTCCCTACGGCACGGCCAAGGGCTACTTCACCCAGCGCGTCGGCAAGAACTGCATGCCCATGGACTCCCAGGGCTTTGCGCGGTCGCAGGTGGCAACGGGCGCCATCGACTGGAGCGGACAGGCGGCGGAAGGCATCGCACTGGACGACTTGGACCTCGTGGAGATTGCTCGGGGCCGTAATATCGTTAAACGGCTCCGTCCGTCCTCCGAGCTTTCGCAGCTTAACGACGCCGAATTCCTTCAGGCGCTCGGGGCCTTGCGCAAGGGAGAGGTCACCCGGGCGGGATTACTGCTGTTCGGACGGGAAGAAGTGTTGCAGGAGGAATGTCCCCAGCACCAGGTGCATTATGTCTATGAAGGGGACAACAACAAGATTCTGCGCAACGATTCGTACCAATCCGGCCTGCTGCAAATTCTGGATCGCATCGAGCAGGCCTTTACCGGCCCGTCGAATCCGGAGCAGGAGGTCACGACCGGCCTCTTTAAGCTGCGCATCCCGGCGTTCTCCATCGAGGTGGTGCGCGAGGCCGTGTTGAACGCGGTGACCCACCGGAATTACGCGGACCCCGGGGAGGTGCTGCTGCGCCACAAGCGGCAGGAGATTGCGATTACCAATCCCGGCGGATTTCTGGGAAATATCACGCCCCGAAATATTCTCCGGCAGGAGCCCATGGCGCGCAACCGGGCCCTGGCCGAAGCACTGCAGAAGCTGGGCCTGGTCGAGCGGGCGGGAATCGGGCGGCAGCGGATTTTCATGCCGCCCCTTTCTTACGGAAAACGGATTCCTGTGTACGAGACCGATGGCACGCGGGTGACCTTGCGGGTGTATGATGGGGCCTTCGATGAAGCCATGGCCCTGCTGGTGGCGAAATGGCGCGGCGATGGTCGGGACGTGGACCTGGACACCCTGCTGATTTTGGCCTATCTGCGGGAAAATGCGTTTATCGATACGGGCGCGGCGGCGGACCTGCTACAGCTTTCGCGCGAGCAGGCGCGTAGCACGCTGGACCAGCATGCGTTGCCAAAGAGCGGCTTTCTGGAGCGACGCGGCCGGACGAAGGCGGCGACGTACCATTTAAACAAGGCGGTCGCCGGGGACATGTTGGGTAAGGCGGCCTACACCCGGACCAAAGGAATTGACTCTATTCGCTATAGGGAACTGGTCCGGCAGTTCATTATGGATCACGGATCTATTACGCCGAAGGACTGTCGAGAGCTTCTCGGGTTTGGCGAGTCACGAACGGCAAAATCGGCGATTTCCAGGTACTTGAAGGAATGGTCGGGCGACGATGGTTTTCTGCGTTGGGAAGGGAATACGTCCAGTAGGCGGTATTTCTTGCGTAAGTGCGAAGTTAATGACTCCGATTCTGCGTAGATCTTTCACGAATCTATTGCAGATTGGCCTCGATGTGAAATAGCTGTAAGGTATTTGGTGAAAGAAAGTTACGTTGAATTTGGCTTTTAACAGCTTTTAACAACTTTTAGCAACATCCGCAAGGTCCCGAGGACAATATAATCACGTAAGCCTTTGTATATAAACATCTTATGCTAAATTGACACGATATTGAAACTATAAGCAAACTATAAGCAAACTATAAGCAAAAACAGAAAGAGAAACCGTGCAAGAATATACCAGAATGGAACATTTTCAATGACCCTGCTGCGAGAACTCATCGACATCCCCGAATACGTGGACAAGGGCTCCTTTGTCCTGCGGTTGGCGGAGGGTGTTGAAGACCCCGAGGCGACCCTCAAGAGCTATGTGGTAACCGAGCAATTGGTGGGGTGTTTCGACGACGCGTTGAGTTTCATCAAGGGGGCGCTCCTGGGGAAGACCAGCAAGGCGAGCTATCTCCACGGGAGTTTCGGTAGCGGTAAAAGTCACTTCATGGCGGTGCTGAACCTTATCTTACGGGGGAACACGGCGGCCCGAAGCATCCCTGAATTGGCGGGGGTCATTTCGAAGCACAATGACTGGCTGCAGGGGAAAAAGTTTCTGCTTGTGCCCTACCACATGATTGGCTCCCACACGATGGAAGAGGGCGTGCTGGGGGGCTATGCCGATTTTGTCCGCAAAGTGCACCCCAAGGCCACCATTCCCGGCGTGTATCGGGCGGAGGGCCTGTTTCGGGACGCAGATGGCCTGCGCGAGACCCTGGGCGACGCCAAGTTCTTTGGGAAGTTGAACGAGAATGCCGGTGGTGGCGGCGGCGGCTGGGGCGCGCTGGAGTCGGAATGGGATGCCGATCGTTACGCGGCAGCCGCGGCAGCCGCGCCCGGATCCGAGGACCGTTCGCGGCTCGTGGGCGCACTGGTGGATACTTTCTTCAAGACCTACAACATCCAGGCGGGCCATGGTGAGGCCTACCTCTCCCTCGACAAGGGCCTTTCGGTCATCAGTCGACATGCGAAGGAACAGGGCTACGACGGACTTATCCTCTTTCTGGATGAATTGATCCTGTGGCTGGCGAGCCATGCGGCGGACCTCAAATTTGTGCACCAGGAATGCCAGAAGGTGGCCAAGCTGGTGGAGGCCCAGACGCCCGACCGGCCGGTGCCCATCATCAGCTTCGTGGCCCGTCAGCGGGATCTTCGGGAACTGATTGGATCGGCGGTCCCCGGGGCGGATCAACTGAATTTTGCGGATGCATTGGGCTGGCAGGAGGGTCGCTTTCACACCATCACCTTGGAAGACCGAAATCTGCCGGCCATCGCCGAGCGGCGTGTGCTCCGCTGCCACGACGAGAGCGCCCGAAAAGAGCTGGACGCGGCCTTCGAGCAGACGGCGAAAATCCGGGAGCAGGTGATGAGCGTGCTGCTGACGAGCGATGGCGACCGGGCCATGTTCCGGAAGGTCTATCCCTTTAGTCCGGCGCTGGTGCAAACCCTGATCGCGGTGTCGAGCGTGCTCCAGCGGGAGCGGACGGCCCTGAAGGTGATGATGCAGTTGCTGGTGGATGGCCGGGATGCCCTGCAGGTGGGCGATCTTGTGCCCGTGGGGGATCTCTTCGACGTGATAGCCCATGGGGACGAAGCGTTCAGCCAGGAAATGGCGCTGCATTTTGATAATGCAAAGCGACTGTATCACCAGAAATTGCTGCCCGTATTGGAGCAACAACACGGGCGTCTGGAGGATATGGAAAAGCTGCCCCTGGACGATCCGAAGCGCGCTGCCTTCCGCAATGACCAGCGCCTGGTGAAGACCCTGCTGCTGGCGGCGCTGGTGCCCCAGGTGGAATCCCTCAAGGCCCTGAATGCCGAGAAACTGGCCGCCCTGAACCACGGAACCATCCGTACACCGATTCCCGGCAAAGAAGCCTCGGAAGCCCTTCGCCGCTGCCGGAGTTGGGCGGCGTCGGTGGGCGAGCTACGCATCGGGGAAGAGACAAACCCGACCATTTCACTCCAACTGTCGGGCGTGGATACGGACGGGATCATCGAGCAGGCGCGGAAGGAAGACAACCAGGGCAATCGCATCCGCCTGGTGCGATCCATGCTCTTCCAGGAACTGGAAATCGAGGAATCGGGGGATTTCTTCACAAATCACGAGTTCCTTTGGAAGAACACGCGGCGACGTTGCGAATTACTGTTCAAGAATATCCGGGAGTTGCCAGATGCCTCCCTGGCGAATGATGGTGAGTCGTGGAAACTCGTGATTGACTGGCCCTTTGACGAGCCGGGCCACGGGCCAAAGGATGACCTGAGCAAGTTGCAGGCCTTTAGCGGTAGCCACCCCGATGGGGCCAAGACCCTTTGCTGGGTGCCCGCCTTCTTCAGCGATGGTGCTATGAAGGATCTGGGGATGCTGGTGATCCTTCAGCACATCCTGAGCGGCGAACGCTTTGTGCAGTATGCCAACCACCTCTCGCAGACGGACCGCCAGGCTGCGAAGTCGTTGCTGGAGAACCAGCGGAGCGTCCTGCAGCATCGGGTGAAAAATCACCTGGAGGCGGCTTATGGGCTGGATGGGCTGGAGAGTAACTCGCTGGATACGTCCCACGACCTGGAGGCGATCGATCGTTTTGTCTCCCTCCGTCCCGGCTTCGATCCCCAGCCCCCGGCTGCGGCCAAGTTGGGCTCGGCGATGGTCGAGTTCTTGAGCCAGGCACTTGCCCACGAGTTTCCGGGCGCGCCCGAGTTCGAGGCGGAAGTGCGCCCCAACACGATTAAAAAAGTCTATGAAGAGGTGCACCGGGCGGCCCGCGCAGACGATGGTCGGGTGCTGGTGGAGCAGAATAAACGACTGCTCCTGCGCCAGATCGTGAATCCCCTGCAGTTGGGTGAAATGGGCTACGACGCCACCCACTTTGTCCTGGGGCAGCATTGGAAAAACCACCTCACGAAGAAATCGAGCGCGGCGGGCGGTGCTATTACGGTGGGCCAGCTGCGGGGCTGGATCGACGAACCCCGGCCCATGGGGCTCCCCCGGGAAGTCCAGAACCTGCTTATCCTGACCTTCGCGGACCAGACCAATCGCTCTTTCTTTCTCCATGGCGGGCCCTATGGCGCTTCGCTCACCGATGTGCCTGAGGACTGCGAACTCCGGGAGCAGCGGCTCCCCACACAGGCTGCCTGGGACATCGCCGTTCACCGGGCTGGCAGTATTTTTGGAATTGCTGCATCCCCACTTTTGAATGCCCTGAATGTACAAAAATTGGGAGCCGATCTTAGTACAGCCGCTCGAGAACGTGAAGGGAACTGCCAGGTCTATGCGCAAAAGCTCAGCGCACGCCTGAAGCAGGCGGGCATCGCGCTTGGGGAAAGTGATCGGCTCAACACGGCCGAGGCCACTGCGTCGCTGCTGGCCACGCTACAGGCCGCGGCTCCCGACGCCATGACAGAGGCCCTGGCCGAGGCAGTGGTCGCCACCAGCGAAGAAGCCATGGGCGGTTGCTTCAGCAAAGCCAGCGCGCTTCGCGGCACCTTGGAGGCCGCCAATTGGGATATCGTGCAGGGCATGAGCAAGTTGACCGATGAACGGCGGGATGAAGCCCGGCGGGTGGTCCAACTGGTGGAAGAGGCGCTCAAGTCCGACGAGCACGCGATTCCGCTGGGTGCCCGCATCGAGGAGGCCCAATCTATAGCGACGCGGCTCCTGCTCAAGACTACTCCGCCGCCCCAACCTCCGGTAATTCCCGTTACTCCGCCCCCCCCCTCCCCTTCGCCGAAACCGACAGGCAAGCGGATTGTGGAACAGGATGGCAAGGAGAACGTGGACGTGGCCGGACTTAAAACGATTCTGGACAATCTGAGGGAGAAAAGTGCCCCGGGCCGCGACATCCGCGTTAATATACAATGGGTAATTGAAGAAGAAGGCGCGTAATCACCATGGTGATAACTCCCACATTCGGCCAAATTAAGGCCCAGGTCGGCACGATCAGGAAAAAAACTGCCGATGCGAATATCATCGGCATCCATTCACCTGGACGATGGACGGGCGAAAAGGAACTTCAGGATGGAGAAACCCGGTATTTCATCGACCAGTGTGATTCCCCGCTGGAAATCCGGCTGGCCCTGCGGCGCGTTCGGCCACGGGGCGCTATTCAGATAATCCTCACCGAGCTGGATGAAATGGATTTGTCCGACGACATTCGGATACGGCTGGCTCGGCGTAAACTGCATCACATGGACAGCTGGCAGGTGATTCGGACCCTCTTTCAGGCCCATGCCGTGGATACACGCGTGACCCAACAGGCCTGGATGGCGGAGCAATTGTTGAAGTTTGCGGCGGTAGATGACTGCCCCGCGGCGCCCGGCGGATTCCTGGATCTCGAAACCGCCTGGGCCTACCTGCTCGAGCGCGGCCTGGGCATCGGCGTAGCCCGACCTGACCTCCCCTTGATTTTAAAGTGGTCGTTGAACGAGACCAATGTGGCGACCTTTCGGGGCGCCGATCCACAGTTTCGGGAAGCCGCAATAGTGTGGCTCGCACAATTTACCGAGCCGGCCACCGAAGTAGTCTTGAGAAGCATCCAGCGCTCAAAGCAGCTTGACGCACTCGCCATCGGTCTTGCCGCCCATGTTGTATTTCATGCCCAGGCGGAAGGAAAGCTCGACAAAGCCGTGGGTCGTATAGAAGAACGCTATCTGGGCGGCCAAAGTTCTGACAGAAATCAGATGCGGCGATGGGGCATTGCCGCGCGTGAGGTTGTTCGGCTGCAGCTTGCAGATACCACGCCGCAGGACCCGGTTCTCAAGCAGGCCGATGGGATTCTTAAGGATGTTCAGGCAGATACCTTCGCCTATTTGAGCGACGTGTCCTTAATAGGCTTCGACCAGCGTCTGGAACAGCTCGGTATTGCACTAAAGGACGCGATCCATCATGGAATATCGCAGGATCTCGATTTTCGTTACAAAGATTTCATACGGCACCACCTGGCTAGGATCGATAGTCGGCGAATTGAGCGGGTGGAAATGGCAATGCGCCTGCTGCGCTGGCTTCAAACGATTAAAGGCGTAATTTCATCGCCAAACTCCTTCGCGGAGGCAGTCGACAATTACTTGACCGGCGGATCATTCGTGGATACAGCACGCCTGGCCCTTCGCCATGGCGACGTCATCGCGGCGCTGTCGGAGGCCTTTATGGCGCTTTCGAAGAAAAGTGCTGTATTTCAGGAGAAGCAATCCAAAATCTTCGCCGACCTCCTTCGTGACTGGACCAATGCCGGCTCCAAATCCTCCGATATTCTGCCTGTGGAGGAGGTATTGACTTCAATTGTTGGGCCCCTGAGTGAATCTTCCCCCGTCCTTCTAATCGTAATGGACGGCATGAGCGTTGCCGTCTTTAACCAGCTTATTGACGAAGTCGTTGGGCGACACTGGGCCTTTATTCGGCAGGCGAACCGGACCATGACACACGCAGCTATTGCTACCATTCCATCGGTCACCGAGTATTCGCGGACCAGCCTGCTTTGCGGAAGGCTGGTGGCGGGAACGTCCGCACTTGAGAAGACGGAGTTTCCAAAGCATCCGGCTCTGGCTGCTACCGCGAAGGCTGGTAAGCCCCCCCTGCTCTTCCACAAGTCCGCCCTGAATGATCAGGAAGACGGCGGCCTCTCGCCGGAAATTCGGGCGAAGGTGGCATCCGCGGATCACCGTGTTGTCGGGGTCGTGATCAATGCCATTGATGACTATCTCCTGAAGGGAGAGCAAATAGACGTCCGTTGGAAACTAGACGATATCAAGGCACTTCCGACGCTATTGCATGAGGCGAATCACGCAAATCGCGCTGTCGTCATCACCAGCGACCATGGGCACATCCTTGAACTGTCCACTGATTTCCGCGCGGGCGATGGCGGCGACCGATGGCGAGAGGCGAAAGACTCCCCAAGCGACTCAGAATTAATTTTTGAAGGCGAGCGCGTTCTGACGGACAGCGGCAGGGTTATCGTTCCATGGACCGAAACAGTACGCTATGCCAGCAAGAAGGGCGGGTATCATGGCGGGATAACGCCGCAGGAAATAGTCGCGCCGATAGCGGTTCTTTTCCCGGGCAATCCAACTATTGAGGGTTGGGTCGAGACGAATTGGACCAAGCCGGATTGGTGGAGTGCAACATCTATTCCAACGGAAGAGACGGCGGTTAAGGCGGAGCCCGTCAAGTCAGCGAATGGCTTCCCCGATTCACTACTCGATTGGAGAGAAGACCCTGTCGTCGAAATACAGACGCACGCGGGCCCCGCGACGCTGGATTGGATAAGGACCCTTATCTCTTCCCCCGTATATGCCGAACAAAAATTGCTTGCTGGTCGTTCATATCCAAAGAGCGAGCAGGCACTCATTGATGTATTGAGCGCACTTGACCACGGCGGATATACGATGACTCCCGCCGCCCTTTCGAGCAACATAGACTATCCGCCATTGCGGCTGCGTGGTCTACTGGCCGTTATGCAAAAAGTCCTAAATCTGGACGGGTACGAAGTACTGAGTCGCGATACCGAATCCGACGCCATAGTTTTGGACATTGAACTTCTCCGAAAACAGTTTGAACTCTCATGAGAAACACATGAACATAAGCCCAAAACGCCGACAAGAGCTTATTGATGCCCTGAGACGGGGGACTGTGCCACGTAGTAGCCTGGACGCACTCGCCGTTGGTCTTGAACCGTTTGAAGAAGCAATCAGTGAAGAGTTGACCCGCGTTCGATCGGGCTCCAGTGTCTTTAAGGCTGTCCGGGGCGAATACGGTTGCGGAAAGACCTTCTTCGCAAGATGGCTCTGCGACCGCGCACGAAAGAAGGGATTCGTGACCACGGAGGTCCAGATCTCCGAGACGGAAACACCGCTCCACCGTGTGGAAACTGTGTATCGGAGACTTACAGAAAACCTATCCAAGACGGATTCCGAAACCGGCGCCCTCCGCAACCTGGTCGACAGTTGGTTTTTTACCCTGGAGGAAGATGTATTGGCGGAAGGGTCTATCGATGAACGAGATACCAAACTCCTTCTTGAACGGACCAATGAGTTGGTGGAGAAGCGGCTCAGGAAAATAAGCGACCAAGCTCCATCCTTCAGTGCGGCACTTCGTGGTTATCGAAGTGCGCAAGGGGAAAACAAGCAGGATATAGCCGAGGCCCTCTTAGCGTGGCTTGGCGGGCAACCCAATGTAGCTGCATCGGCCAAGCGCTATGCAGGTATCAAGGGCGATTTGGATCATTTCGGTGCCTTGGGCTTTCTCCAAGGGCTTCTGTACCTCATTCGCGATGCCGGTCATGGCGGATTGTTGGTCGTCTTGGATGAGGTTGAAACTATCCAGCGTATGCGCACGGATGTGCGAGAGAAAAGCCTCAATGCCCTGCGTCAACTCATTGATGAAGTCGATTCAGGAAGATTTCCAGGGCTATACCTGCTGATAACGGGAACAACGGCTTTTTTTGAAGGTCCACAGGGCGTAAAACGACTCGAACCCTTGGCCCAACGTCTGCATGTGGACTTCGTGACCGACGCAAGATTCGACAACCCCCGCGCGGTTCAGATACGGCTCTCGCCATTCGTCCTGGAACGATTGAGCGAGGTGGGTTCTAGAGTACGTGATATCTATCGAGACTACTCTAGTCAACCACAACGTATCGACGAGTGTTGTGGTGACGACTATATTGCCACGCTGGCGAAAGCTGTCGCTGGAAAACTTGGAGGAAAAACAGGAATAGCTCCACGAATTTTTCTTAAGAAGCTCGTAGCTGAAATCCTGGACAGAATCGACCAATTTGACGACTTCAATCCTCGCGAGCACTATTCCTTAACCCTGAACGATGCCGAACTAAGCCTCGTAGAGCGTCAAGCGGTCGCTGCCGATGACATCAACGATATCGAGCTGGATGTGTGAGTAATTTTGAATCACTACACCCCGCCATCAAGTATCATATAGTCAATAGCCTTGGCTGGAAAGAGCTCAGGCCATTTCAGGATGAAGCAATCACCCACGTATTGAGTGGAAACCACGCAATAATTATCGCACCCACTGCAGGTGGAAAAACTGAATCGGCGGTGCTCCCAATTCTTTCCCAGATTCTCGAAAAACCCTGGAATGGCCTAAGTGTTCTCTACATATGCCCAATGAAAGCACTGATAAACGACCTCGGTGTGCGACTGGATAGATATTTCACCCTAGTTGGTAGACGAGCGGCGGTATGGCACGGCGATATTGGCCGCGGACCACGGGACCGAATTTTGCAGGATCCGCCGGACCTACTTCTTACGACTCCAGAGTCACTTGAGGCGATCTTAGTCTCAACGAGGTCTAACGAGAAGGTGTTTTTCGCAAATCTCAAGGCTGTAATCATAGACGAGATTCATCTATTCGCAGGGGACGACCGTGGCTGGCATCTATTGGCATTGCTTTCCAGATTAAAAAGAATCGCTGGCCACGAGTTTCAACGAATAGGTTTGTCCGCGACCGTGGGCAACCCAGATTCTCTCGCCAAATGGCTTACGTGCGGCTGCGTGCTAGACACTCGCGTACTCGCTCCCGAAGAGATACAGACCGTAGATTCGGACATTCAAATCGATTATGTAGGGTCACTGGAAAACGCGGCGACAGTCATATCGCGAATGCATCGAGGCGAAAAGCGATTGGTTTTTGTCGATAGTAGAGCTCGGGCAGAGCAGCTTGCCAATGCGCTTCACAGACTGGATGTTCGCACGTTTATAACCCACAGCTCCTTGAGTAAAGATGAACGCAGTCGTGCGGAGAGTGCTTTTCAGACGGAAGAGAACTGTGTGATCGTCGCAACGAGCGTTCTTGAAGTTGGCGTCGATGTAGGCGATCTGGACCGAGTGATTCAGATCGATGCCCCGAGAACGGTTTCCTCCTTTCTGCAGCGCATGGGCCGAACGGGTCGTCGCAGGGGCACGACACGAAACTGTTTATTCCTAGCCACACGGGACGATTCTCTAATACGCGCGGCGGCTATTGTTCGGTTGTTTGAAAAGGGATATGTAGAGCCGATTCAACCTCCGAGTGAACCGTTTCACATACTTGCCCAACAGATACTTGCCATTTGCCTGCAGGAATCGGGTATAGGAGTACGAAATTGGTTTGATTGGATACGAGATGTCCCTGCGTTTTCAGCGATGGATGAGAGCGAGATCCGTTCTATTGTCACGTGGATGCTTAACAACGAGGTCCTCTTCGAAGAGCAGGGCATCTTAAGTATCGGGGGTAAAGGCGAGGACTTATACGGACGACGAAACTATCTTGAGATCCTGTCTGTATTTTTATCGCCACCATTCTTTATCATTTTATGTGGAATTGAAGAGATTGGGTATATGGATGAGCGATCTTTCATGCATAGAGACAGGGGCGATACAAGAATCATCTTGCTCGGAGGCAGGGCTTGGGCGGTAAAGCATATTGATTGGCGACGACATCGAGCATATGTTGAGCCTATCGAAGCCGAAGGTGGCGCTAGGTGGATGGGCGACTCATCTGGCCTTAGCTTCGCTGTTTGTCAGGCAATGAAGGAAACCCTGATTTTTCGAGACAACTATCGATGTTTCTCGGAGCGAGCGAAACAGAGACTTGCCTCAATTTCGGATGAATATCCCTGGCTCGGTGGAATGGGGGAATCATACGCGATCGCCAATAAGAGAACAGAATGGTGGACGTTCGCGGGGGCCACGGCAAACGCGTCGATTTGCTCAGGTCTCCAGGAGGTAATTGCCAGCCGGATAAAGTCCGATGATCTGAGGATCGTTTTTCCTGATCATTGCACCCGGTTTGAGGCAGAGGCGGCCATAGAAAAGGTATCCGGTCTTTCGGCAAGTGGACTCAGGCCAGTAGTCGATTCAGATGCTATGGATGGTCTCAAGTTTTCAGACATACTTCCCCGAGAGTTTGCGATCCGAGCCATTCAGTCTCGACTTGTCGACTATCCAGCGGTTGAGACTATATTGCGACAACCCGTGATATCTGTCGCAACACAGTAGGCACTCAGTCAAATTTATTATTGAGAACCTGCAATAGTGAAGCCTTCGGGGGATGACTCTAAACAACCGGAGCCGGAGGGGTGGAACCGCTACTGCCCAACAAACCTAAGTCGATCTGAGATGAAGTGGAGAAAATCGACCAAGAAATCGAAAACTACCAAGACCAGGTTGGTGATCGATGCAATGCGAGAATTTAAATTAGAAGGATCTGACCAGATATGCAAATAGGAAAAGGGCAAACTAGAATACAGAACGCGGGTACCGGCCCAAGATAAATGCTCCTAGAAAGGGGCCTTTACTTAGCGCCTTGTTTTCCGCAACATTCAGTAGGCGCAAGAGCGTGGAAGCGCCTTGAAAACACTCGGGCAAGGAACGTCGCCGGGATCTTCACATGACCGTTTCATGGCGGACCCTTCATGTCTATTTTCTACGGACCGAAACCACTATCACATGAATATGATTCTCATCGCGTCTTCTGGCGGCATCGATCTTAGTTAGCGCGGCCTTCGACCCATCATGCTCCACAAGCTCAAAGTGTTTGGGTTCGCCTTCGCCTGTACTTTCCCAAATTTGATGTTGAAGGCGGGGGAAGGCTGGGTTCGGGTGATCCATATACCAAAGTTCTCTTGTTGGAGAATTTATTGTCACCGTTGTAAGCGCGGGGTCACTCGATGGCTCGCCATATTCCAGTTTACTTTCTGTTTCTGTCTGTGGTGGTAATAGTGCCATTGTAAGTATTTTCCTTATGTTGAGGTTGTTAGACGAGACGGGGGTAATTCCATTCACTTTCTTCAGGTTTCCGAATAGCGCCATGGCGACCGCGCCATAAAATGGGTTAACTGACCCAGCCCGGATTTTCAGTGGTTTCGGCGTATCCCCGTTTTCGTTAACCGACCGGTTGACGAAAATAGCGCTTGCTGCACACACTCCTTGTGTGTACAATAGGGTCATGGATACGACATAGGGAGAATCGCCATGAATGCCATCGGATACCTCAGAGTCAGCACGGAAGGCCAAGCCGTGGAAGGCCAAGCCGTGGAAGGCGTAAGCCTGGAGGCACAGCGGGCAAAGATCGAAGCCTGGGCCACCGCGAACGATTACGAACTTGTTGCCGTTTTCAACGATGCGGGTATTTCCGGTTCCGGGATGGCAAAGCGCCCTGGCCTTCAAGAGGCACTGGATGCCGCCTGTAACCAAAACGCAGCCCTTGTTGTGTATTCCCTTTCCCGTCTGGCCCGTTCCACAAAAGACGCGCTAATCATTTCCGAGCGACTGGACAAGGCCGGAGCGGACCTTGTGAGCCTATCCGAGAAGATAGACACCACCACAGCAGCGGGTAAGATGGTATTTCGTATGCTGGCTGTTTTGGCAGAGTTTGAACGGGATCTTGTATCCGAGCGCACCACGGCGGCATTGCAGCACATGAAGGCCAAGGGCCAGCGCGTGGGGACCATCCCCTATGGTTACCGTACGGCCAAAGATGGTTCCACCCTGGAAGCCAACGAGAGCGAGCAACGCATTGTGGCCCTGGTCCACCAGCTACACAAGGACGGCATGACCCTGGCAAGTATCCGGGCGGAACTACAAGCCCGTGGCATTGAAAACCGGAAGGGCAAGACAGCATGGTCCTTGTCCACCCTTCACAAGATTTCAAAGGTAGCGGGATGAACGATATCAGAAAGAAGCGCCTTGACGATCTGGCCCTCGCCCTGGCGGATGTAGAACCCGAACGACTGGACTCCCTTGTCCGAAAGTCGGCGCGGGTGGATATCCGTGTAACACCCACGGAGAAAGCCGAGATGCAGGCAACCGCTGAGGCCTTGGGCCTGAGCCTGTCTGAGTACCTGAGCGCCTTGCACTGCTACGCCCTACCACGGATCCATAGGGTCCCCCCTGCTTGAGCTCCACGAACGTGGAACGCGCGGACAGATGTGGCGCGATAGTTGCTTTGTTCAAATCCCCAAGGACACACACAATAAAAGTGCTGTTGCCTCGTCCTGTAGGTATACTCGTTTTTATCGTCACCAATGATCGCCGCGCACGGGCGGCAGGAGTCTTCTTTTATGGTCCGATTTCGATTTCTGGTACTCGGTGCTGTGTTGGCCGTAGGCGCAACCTGTGTTGGTACTGCGGAGCCCTTCGCTTTTAACAGCAGCCCGGATCTCGCGGCGCTGGCCAAAGCCTGCGCGCCGGTCGCTGGAAAGCCCTCACCCTCACTGACACGGCTGATGGATGCCCTGGTGCCCCTGGAGGAACTGCTCATAGGCCCGGACGATGTGGAAGTCTTCCCCTGGCGGGAACAATTCTACCTGCGTATCGATGACCGTCTCGCCCTCCTCGACGCCACGGGCATCACGCGGTGCTATGCTGCCAAAGCGGCGAATGTACTCCTCACCACAGAAGGGAGCAATACGCTGGTCCAGCGGGATCTGAACGCCGTTACGGTCACCCGCCGGGTCGAGCTGCAGGAACGTATTCTCGCCATTTCCGCGACGGCATTCCCCGATCTCGTGCTGGTGAGCACAATCGATGAATTCTCCAACGGTGCCTCGCCCACCGTGCTGGCCTACAATCTAAGGACGGGGACACTAGCCGAAATCGCCATGGGATTCCTGAGTTCGACGATTAACGAAGCCCGAGATGTCCTGGCAGACGATTCGTATCAGTTGCGCATCACGTTGGAAGACCCCGAGCAGTGGGAAAAGACGCCAAGAGACAGCACGTCCGATGGCTGGCAAGCCTTGGAACTTGCCGACCAGAGCAAGCCTCCGAGGCCCCTCCAGTTTCCCGCCTATCGTGGGGTTGAAACGCAATGGACCCGCGAGGCTGCGCCAGATCGGCCCGTCGTACGGGAGATTCGTTATAGCGAGACCCTCTTGGACGCCCTGCGTGATCTGGCTGTGGCAGACCCCGCTGACCTGCCCCCCGGCAACCCGCCCGCCATGGAAATCTTCAATTTGGGCTATGATGATGGCCCCGGGCGAGAGCTCACCAACCGCCGCAAGGATCTGGACGAGGAAACCCTCAGTTTCGTAAGGAACTATCTCGACAATGGCCCAAAGCATCTCCTCGTGGCCCGCGACAGCAAGGACTACTATCTCCTCACCCGGGACAGCGGCGGTATGAATCTTGAGCACTTTATCTACCGGATCATCGAGGGAAAACCGGTTATTTCCTGGAGTGGATACTTCCGGGGGGATGCCCCCGGTTTCATTGGTGCCAGTCCCGATGGACGCTTCTTTTTCTTCGGCAGCATCCGTCTCGCGGGCGACCCGTGGCTCCACGTTGTGCGCGCCGCAGACCTGCGCGAGTTCACTCCATCGGATCAGCCCCTGGGCTGGGGGCCGAAAGCGCCCCAGGTGTCCATGGACCCCACCGGCAAGCGCCTCGCCGTGGCCACGCCCGACGGTTCCATCTGGATCTACCTGATTGATGAGGAAGAGGCCAAACTCACACTCAGCGACCGCATTCAGGCCCTGCCCCACGGTCCGACCGAAGGCGATGCCGATGCCATTCCGCCCATGGCGGAGATTTCACAAGTGTCCTGGAGCGACAACGACACCTTACTCTTTGATGTGAAAGGGAAATTTGCCCAGGCCCTCTCCCTTCGCACCCGCCTGCCCCGCTGGACCTTTCCCTGCGAAGCTTTGAGTGGCTCGATTGCCCTGCCCGACGCGGGCATTGCCGTGCTCTGGACCGAATCTCAGGCCCTGGTGGTCGATGCCTACAGTGGCCTGCCCCTCGGTGCGCCCCTGGCTATCACCCTGAGCGAGCCGGAAAACAAATACGCCCCCCGGTTTGCCGCTGAGATGAGCCCCGAAGGGCAGCTCCGAATTCGCGCGGGCAATGAATCCTGGCTACGCGCCGTCCCCAAGGCGGGTGCCCTCTCCAATGAGGTCGCGCGAGACCTCTTGGCGCGTCACGCGGGGATGACCGTGAGTAACGGCCAGATTACACGCCTGCCAAGATTGCCCAGGCAACTGTCGGCAACGAAAAGTAGGCCAACACCCTCCGGCAGGTAGCCGAAAACCTTTACCAGCAGCGGAAGCCGTGAATGCCCAAGGCAGGCTGGCCCAAGCTCCTGATGCGCCGGTCATACGGTGGCTGGGAAGTCCCAGGGATGTATTGGGCCTACCATTTTGCTTAATCGGAATATTGCTGCGGAAGCGGCAGGGCAGTGGCTACGAGGACCCTAGTCACGAGGTGAAAATAAAACGCCCTCCGGCCTGAAATACTTCGGGCCGGAGGGCACTCCTTTTGAGACTATCGTCTTTTGGTCCGGAAGGCCACGAGCGTTACAATGGCCATGCCAACGAGGAACAAGTCTCCCCACATTTTTTGCAGGCTCTCTACTATTGCCGCCTTGCTAGGCGGGCAACCGCAACCAATCTCGACTTCACCCGGTCCTTCGCTCCCACTACCGTCCTGGATATAATTCGAGAAGAAGTTCGATTCTTCGTTCTCAATAGATTTGATAGTGATAAGTATTACGCGATCCAGACCGAAGTTCGCCGGCACAATTACGTCCACTGTTGCATCGCCAGTCCCCGATGCAGGGAAAAATTCAACCCCAGGAGTATCCGAATCGAATTCCCATTCGCATTCCTCGCTACTCATATCAACCCACAACTCTTCCGTAAACTCCGAGGATGGAATAGAATAGCTCCCGCCGTACCAATTCAGAATCTCACATTCACCTTCACCGACCTCAGCACTTTGCGTAAACGTCCTAGATTTTGCCATCGCCTCATTTCCCACAGGGGTAACGACAACCGTTATAATCCTCGTAGACATACCTGTATTCGCGGGTACCGTCACCGTAAACGTTCCGTCGCCGGTATCACCCGAAACGGAGGTGGTACCCACGGAAGTCGCCACGGTCCAAGCGCACGTGTCCGCGGTAACATCCACCATGTATTCTGCCGTTGTGCCGCCCGCTGCAGGAATACTGGGGCTGCCGCCCGTAACAGACACTTCACATGAACTGGGGGCACCAGCTTGGGTAATGCTCGTCTCCATCGCGCCGCTGGAATTACCGCCTGGCGTTACGGTGACCGTTATCGTACGCGCGGTTGTGCCCGTATTTGCCGGAACCGTCACCGTAAACGTTCCGTCGCCAATATCACCCGAAACGGAGGTGGTGCCAACGGAAGTCGCCACGGTCCAAGCGCACGTGTCTGCTGTAACATCCACGCTGAATGCCGCCGTCGTGCTGGCAGTCGCCGGGAGGCTGGTGCTGCCGCCGGATACGATTAGCGTGCAGGCTGGGTCGTCCACGAAGTTCGCGGTGACCGAGCGGTCCGCGCTCATCGTTACCTGCGTCGTAGCTGTGGTGCCGGAAGCGTCTCCTGTCCAGCTTTCAAAGTCGAAGCCGGTACCAGCCGACGCTGTCAGGGTCACAACCGCGCCGCCCGCGTACTTGCCGTCGGTGCCCGGCAATGGATCCGCCGCAACGACACCACTTCCCACCGGATCGATGGTAAGCGTCAGACTTCTTCGAGCAACCGTCCCCGTACCGACAGAGAAATTCAGACCCTGAAACGTGTTCGTCGCAATAGCTTGTGACGGAAAGCTTATATCACGGATTCGCTCCGGTGTTATACCGATGGCACTGGTGCCCCCCGAGTCACCGATAACCTCGAATGTGATGTTCGCGAGTACCACAACGCCACTGGGTTCCGTGGTATTCCCCGACGCATTTACTTGCCCAAAGTTTATTCGGTTGCCCGGGGGATCAAGTGGTGTCGTGGAATCGAGAATTGGTGCGGCAGTGAAACCCGTTGACGTACCCCCTGCGATCATGGTGACTTTCAACACCGTCGAGTCGAATGTCAAGTCAACTTTGTAATTTCCCAAGACTTGGGCACCGGCGTCCAGAGTGAACGTCGCGACGAACGTACTTCCTTTTGCCGCGCTCGCCGGCACGCCTGTAAGCAGGAGGTCCCCCGTCGCGGCCATGGCTGTACTTGAAATAAATACGCAGCACATTGACACTACCACACTACGGGTCATATTACTGATGAACGCAAAACTCATTTTGGAACTCCTTTAGAGTGCAATCTCGAACCCTACACCTTTATCCACACAAACGGCCTTAGGTTTACGTCATCCTAGGTGCCCAATCCTGTTGAATACGCGAAGAATAACGGCCGTCGCATCGTCGAGAGTCAGACCCGGATCACCATCGACGTCGGCTATACTGTCTGCAACTTGCTGCGCCGTAAGTCTGTTGAAAACGCGCAGGATGATCGCAGATGCGTCGTCCAGAGTTAGTTCCTTGTCCCCGTCAACATCACCCTTGAACACCGCCGGGTTCTTTCCCTGGGCGACTTCTTGAGCGTTTGTAATCCCGTCCCCGTCGAAGTCCTCGTCGCCGTCCGCTACCCCGTTGTCGTCCGAGTCACTGGAATTTGCATCCAGACCAAGCAATTCTTCCATTGAGTCGGGAATCCCGTCACCGTCAGAGTCTAGTCCTGTGCTCTTCCCAAACATGATGCTCGCGGATGTAAACTCTAGAAACGGGACCTCCGTCTTATTGGAATTCATCGCGAACGTCTTCGATGCCGAGAACGGCACAGTGTACGACGCTTCTGTTGCAGATGTTACCTCGAACCGCGCCACGATGCATTCACCACTACAGGGCGCGCTCGTGCCTTTGAGTGCTGCAGCTAGATAAAGGACGTTGTTCTCTATACGGGGCTCTATCGATACGTCACGCCACAGCGGAAGATACCACGACTTACTTGGGCTACCGACGATAGCCAGTCCTGTAGGAATTCCAATCGCCGCTGAAACGCCAGATGCTGAATCTTTTGATATATTTATGACCACATTGATCAATACAGACTCCCCCACCGAAGCCTGGGTCTTTACGGGAATCAGGCTAATCTGCTGCGCGTTGCCTACACCTGCAAGGATGAGCCAAATCAGCATTGAAATGAGGCAGTGACTAGCCGGAAATCTTGGTAATTGGATCTGCATTGGAGCACCTTTCACGGTGAAACTTTCACTATAATTTAAGTTAGCATCCTGAATAGCCTATTGAATGAAGCCCGGTTTCTCTCCGACAGTGAAGCCATCCAGGGGCAGGTCGTCGCACAGATTAGTCCCGCATCCATATCCGATTATCCGGTCAGGTTTCGTATCGATGCGTATTATTGCTATCGCAAACCCTTCGCCTTTACCGGACTGCCATTCCTCAAGTTTTGAACAGCAATCCCCATTCGCACTATTGAAGCGTGTTTGGAAAGAGAATTTTGTTAATGAGGGGTCTTCAAAGTTCAGTTGAAGATTAATAGGATTATTAAACTGAACTCCGCTCGCACTCTGGCAAAAAAACGGGTCCTTGACCTTAATAGCTTGCCATTGGTATTTTGCCCCGCTATCCGGAAAATCCTGACCTTTAATTCGGCCGTTCACGAAGGCGAATGAAAATCCGCTCGCGTTCCGACATGGCAGTTGTGTTGAGGTATCGGAAAAGTCGAAAATTGGTTGAAACCTGGGAAACCTAATTTCGGGAACCTGAAAATTGGGATCCAATGGATCGAATCCTATCGATGTATCGGTTTCTTTCGAGTTATAGAGTTTTCGCCCAATGATCAGCATTTCGTCTCGGAGTATTTTCAGGGTATCGCGCTTCGCCTTCATGTATTCGAGCCACGTTGCACTACCGTCCGGAACGGGATTATCATTTTCGGGGCGCGCGAGTTTGTAGTGTTCGAACGCAAAGGAATAGTCCGTTCCTGCGGGGTTCAGAATTCCAAATAGATCCAGGGAAGCATCGTGGAGTTCCGCGTATCGTTTGTACCAGTCACGAAGATTCTTGCCTTTGTCCCAGGGAAGCACGGGCGTAGTGCTATAGAAATCTGTTATCGGCCTACAATAGAAATTATCAACATTGGCGTTTCCAAAAGTCAGATCGGCATTCCAAGCAGCGATGAGTTTGCTCACTTCGTCCTGAAGATTCTCGCTGTCCGCATCAAGATTATTTGCAACGGCGTCCCATGATCTGCCATCACTCAACATTAGATTCGGGCTTCCACCGCGTTTGACAATACGAACGTGAACGGCTGTAACGTTTTTGACCTTTTGCTTCACTGCTGAGATCGCGGCTTTAATGTTGAGTGCAAATGTTGGCGCGGCTACGGCGCCTTTAATAGTGGTATTGGTTTCGTTGCGATCTCGTTCATTAGACGTCGTAAAATCAAGTTCTATGAAAAGTGAGCCGACTCGATGCTCGGCATACACATAATGAGTTCCATATTTTTCGAGCACACCATTTCCGCCAGCTTCTCTTTCGGTAATAAATTTGGGGCTAATGACTCTAGATTCTGGTGGCAGGAATGCCCAGCCGAATGACTTCGTTTGCTTATACAGGAGCTTGTGGCTTCGACCTTCACGATATTGTTCGCGTTTATTGCTATTTGCAAGACTTGCGCTATAGATAGAGTACCGCGCCTCTACAGACAAATCGACGCCACGAAATTCCTGCTCCTCTTCATAGGAGCGCGTATACTGAAGTTGTGATTCAGATGCTTCTATCGGAAAATCGTAGAAGGCGCTGGAATCGTTGTATGCGCCCTCCAATTGACGGAATTGCTGCCTCACGGGCTTCAGGCCCTGCGGGGTAGAGTAGACAGGCAGGCCAATTATTGGCCCCCCCTGCTTCGTTGGAAAAGTTACTCCGAATCCGACAGCAATCGGCAGTTCGGGGTTTTCTATTATCTGCTTCGTGTAGTCTGCGCCTACTACTTTGGCCGCCTTGGCCACAAACCCTGTGATTGTCGCGCTAGTTGGACGGTTTTCCCATCCAATCTGCGATACCGTAGCAGGAACAGTCTCTCGCCAGTGGTTTTGCATGTGCTCTAACACACTTGCGTTTTCCCATCCGAATTCATTTTCTTCGCTGCCCCAGCTCTGCCCCAACTGTACGAGATCGGCGAGATCCACGGTATTGTCTCGCGTAACATCACCCCAGACGACAGGCGCGGCGGGCGGCTGAAATTCGTTCGGTTGGGCGAGCGCCAGTGACCCACTGAAGAGTCCAATTGAAAGTAATACGCAGAGAAGGGGGCAAAAAGTTATTCGCGCACCAATCTTTGCATTTCTTTTTTTTCGCTTCGTATTCAAAGCTCTGTCTCCTGTGCGCAGACGCAACGTGGTTACCTGAACGGATTAGCTCTTTTTATGAGCTACGCAAGGTATGTGCCAATGTAAGCGGATGAGGTATAAGTAGAAAACTCTGGGGCTGGCACCAAGTTTCCCTTTTCACCCTTGCCGTGCAATCCCATTGTTCGCAGCGCTGCGAGCCTGCTTCGAGAGGTCCCCTCGCTTCATTGTTGAACGCGCCGCATCGGATCGCGTCAAATTTCGACAACGGATTGATCGTGCAAAGTGTTTGTTTTGCATACACCGCAAACACTGCCGGTGTTTGCTTGCTATACACCGATGGAATCGTGTGAGTCTGATTTCGGGGCCGAGTCTAAGGCTGCCAGGTTCGCATTCGACGCGGATGGAGGCGAAGTAGAACGAAGTTGGACATTCACGTTCTACGCAACGCTCATTGCGGCCATCTCGGGGATCTGCACGGTCGCGCGTCGATTTGAACAGGCTTACAGCCGCGAACCTGATCGGATATCGCGCCCGTAGTTTCGCGTACATCCTGGAGAACGCCGGGAAGGCATGGCTGCGAGAAGGCGAGTACGTGTATTTCGAAGCGCCTGGGTTCAGTGCCCAACTACGCACCTGGAAACGGCGATTCGAGCAGGCGTTGCAGCGCCATTCAGGAAACAAGGAACCTGAACCGTAATTCATAGCCTTCGCGTCGAATACGGGCTATTGGCTCCCCTATTCCGCGCTATATTCCGCGATACGCTTGTACAACGTAACACGGTTAATCCCCAGCGTTCGCGCCGCTTTAGCGATGTTGCCTTCACACGCTTCGAGCACGTACTGGATATGCTCGCGCTCGATTTCGGCTAGCGTGAGGATGGACGAGGTGTCAGCCTGGCTTACAGTGCTTACGCTGTGGGTGTAAGCTGAGCTTACACGGGCGGGCTCAAGGGTGTGTGGCACCGTAGTGAGTTCCAGGTCTTTCGGGGTGAGTTCGGCCCCCTGGGCGAAGAGGATGGCGCGGTCGATACGCGCTTTGAGTTCGCGGACATTGCCGGGCCAGGGATGCCGCTGGAGGCCGGCGAGTGTGTCGGGCTGAAGGCCGGTGACGCGCTGGGTACCGTGGCTGCTGCTGAGGCGGATGAAGTGCGTGACGAGGGCAGGGAGGTCCATGGGGCGGTCGCGGAGGGGCGGCATCTGGATGGTGACGCCGTTGAGGCGGTGGAGGAGGTCGAGGCGGAAGGTGGGCTCCTGGAGGGTCTTGTTGGTGGCGGCGACGATGCGCACATCGACCGTAATCGGTTTTTGCCCGCCGACCCGGTGAAAGGTGTTCGTTTCGATAGCACGGAGGATGCGGGCCTGGTTGTCCAGGGAGAGATCACCCACTTCGTCGAGAAAAAGTGTACCGCCGTGGGCCTCCTCAAAGCGGCCGACGCGGTGTTGGGTGGCCCCGGTGAAGGCCCCCTTCTCGTGGCCGAAGAATTCACTTTCGAAGAGATTGTCGGGGATGGCGGCGCAGTTGACCACCACATAGGGGCCTTCGTTGCGGGGGCTGGCGTCGTGGAGCATGCGCGCGGCGATTTCTTTGCCGGTGCCGGTTTCGCCGAGCACCAGCACGGGCAAGTTGCTGTTGCCGGCACGGGTAAGCTGGTTGCGGGAGGATATGATGGCCGGGCTTTCCCCCAGGAGTCGGACCCCGCTTCCGGCGCGGGCGAGGAGGGCTTCGTTGTCGCGTCGGAGCTGCTCCGCATAGCGTACGGCGCGAATGTGGGGTGCGGCGATGGCGGCCACACCGAGGGCGTAATGTAGGTCGTCTTCCGCGTAAAGGCGACCCGGCGCGCGCCCGCAAAGTGCAAAACCACCGAGGACGTTGTCCGCGTGAACGAAGGGCACGGCCATGAGGGTTTGGGGATGGCGCTTTTCGGCACCCTGGTGTGCGGAGGGTTTGATGACGCCCTCCCGGGAATCCAGCGCGCGCCGGAGCAACTCGAGGGGCGGCTTTTCCCCGGTATCTGATCCGTCGAGCACTTGGAGAATGAGCGGCTGATCGTCGGCATAGCGCCAGGCGAGCCAGAGGGTGTGGGGCTCAAAGTGCTCGCGCAGGGTACGCTCCAGCAAGGCGACCAGGTCGCGCACCGATTCCACGGCACCGAGGGAACGGCCGAGGTGAAACAAGTCGTGGAGCTCCTGCACCGTGCGGTGAAATGGCAACTCGAAGGGTGTTTCGTCCGTGTTTTGCATGTAGGTTGTAAGGCTGGCGGACAGGGTGATTGGCGTGGAATTTACGCCACCCGCCCGCTCGGGTTTTGGCTTGCCATGGCCCACGATACGGAACAGCGTCGCGCCCGCGCCGAGGGTGTCCCCCACCTGCAGGATGCCGGTATCGGCGGGACAGCCGTTTACCAATGTGGCGTTGATGGAGCCCAAATCCTCGAAGCGCACGGTGTCGCCATCCAGCCAGACTTTGGTGTGGCGACGAGAGAGCGTCGAGTCGTGTATGCGGATATCACAGCCCACGCTCCGGCCAATAACGAGGGGAAGGTGCGTTAGTTGCCAGCTTGATTCGTTGCCATTGGCATTCTGAAGAACAATAAACACCGCGCTACCTCCGTTGTGCACAGCCGCTCCCGCCGGGAATAGTATAGCGCGCTGATGGCGAAAGTAAACTCGCGATCGGGTGTCCTGAATGTGGACACAACTATGCGGTGTATTTAACGGATCGCTGGAGTCGGCGCGGAGTCCATGTTGGCGAGATGATTGGGCCCTCTACGGAATCAACGTGCTCCGCCATCTCGTCGATGGCTCATGTGTACCTGTGTTTGGTCAGGAAATAGACATGAACTATAGTGGGTATAGGGCACTCACACCACAACGTTTGAATAGCCGCCGTCGGGATATATCTCCAATGACGGGCGCCTGTGGCATGCACACGGGATCGGGGGTCTTGGCAGTAGTACGCTGATAGAACTTCGTATATTTTCCGATGGTCGTTAAACAAAGACTGTGGCTGCTCGAAGAACAGCTCCGTGAAAACGGCATAGAATTCCGCGGGCTTTTTGGCACCGTATGCGGGTATGGTCGTGTGCTTCCCTTTTTCCGCGGAGGCTACATGCGTCTTGAACGCGGGTGCCATGATTTCCAACCACATCGCTTCCACTTCCGGTGCCATCGGGGTGGGCCAACCGTCGGACGCACCATCGGACTGGTCCAGTTGGTGTGCGAATTCATGGAGAACCACGTTGCGGCCGGTAAGCCCGGCAATATCCCGACGAATGGCATCCCAAGCTGCCGGCGAAAGCCAAGACCGGGGTGGCCTCGGGCGTTCCGTCGGTTCGGAACAGACGGATTCCGTCCCGTTGCATCCGTACGACACCCACAATGCCCCGTCCACGGGCCACGCACCATCTTTGAAAATTGTGTCTTCCGGTCCCAGGGATATTTCCGGCCAGAGCGGGACGGGTACGCCGCAACTCCAAAGGGTGCGCCAACTGCCCAATCTGGCTGCGAAAACGGCATAGTCCCCCACCACCGCAATTTGATCCACATTCGGGGACACCACGCGACGCGGGTGTATGGGATCCGTTTCTTCGAGCGAATCAGCGGTACCTTCTGCGTGGACTTCTTCTGGGGGCGATATGCCTTTAGGGGCCTCTTGGATGGGCCAAAGCAGCCCGTTACCAAGAAGAAGAACGATAACCAATACGGCGCGCCCGCCTAGCCGTCGGAATGGGACCGATTGCTGGGCTCCCTGGAGCACAGGTGGGGTAATACGTATGGTCTGTGCATCGTTGGCGGAAACTTCGGAAAACTCCTCGGTTTCACGTAGACGTGCTAATGCCAACCCAGTATCCGCCGGACGCTTCGGCGGAATGGCATTCAACATGTATTCCAGCAATGCGGCGAGCGCGTCTGAAGCATCTGGTAAAAACTCCTGCACGGGCATAGGCCTGCCGGTAACCATCTTGCCCATGATTTCGAGCGGAGAGTCTCCATCGAAGGGTGTCTTGCCCGCGAGCAGCTCCAGGAGTACCAGCCCTGCGCTGTACACATCCCCGGCCAGCGTTGGCTTTCCCTAGTCCCAGAATTCCGGCGGGGTGTATTTCGGCGTACCAATAAAACAGGAAGAGTTGGCAGCGGATAGCGAGGCCAATTCGAACGACATAGCCAGGCCAAAGTCCGATAGGAGCACCCGCCCGTCATAAGCGATAATGATGTTCGAGGGTTTGATATCGCTATGAACCATGCCCCGGGAATGGCAAGCGGTCAAGGCTTCCATGGCGCGGGCCTTCATGTCTATTGCGTCCATGGCGTCCACCAAGCACTTCGCGAAATAACACGATCAAGAGATTGGTCTTCGAAATACTCCATATCGATGAGATTGCTGCCCGTGATTTCTTCGAAGGCCTGAACCCGCACGATGCCCGGATGCGTCAGGGCCGCGATGGCCTGAGCTTCACTGGCAAAACGGTCAACAAACTCTGTATCGAGCATCAATGCAGGGTGCAGCACCTTGAGTGCAATCTGGCGTCGCAGACGTAAGTCTTCGGCCAGATACAGCACGCCCATACCACCGCGCCCCAATTCGCGGATGTTCTGGTATTTCCCAATGCTGGCCAGCATTCCTGTCCGATCCGCGTTCAGGTATCACTACTCGATACTACGAAGTCACAATTGCTGACGAGTTACCCCCGTCGGTATTGCGTAGTTGGTACGGCGTAGCGGCACGGCAAGTGCTTTTCAAATCCGGGATCCATGATATAGGCCAGGAGATCGATCCTGAGCGAGGAAGTCGCGGAGATACAGTGAAGAAGGAATTAGAAAACGGAGCGTCCCTCAACCGATGAGCGTAGCCGAACTCAAAAAGGCCATCGCTGCTTACATCGTTGCACACAACCAGGATCCGAAACCCTTTGACTGGACCGCAACGGGGGAGAAGATTATCGAAAAAGTCGGGCGAGCACGCCTCGCTTTGAATAATGACCCTTTGGGCTGATTCAAACCAATAGATAAAGCTTAAAGAGGTTGGGCGGTGGCGTTGGCATACGACACCCTGGCAAGTAAGGACCGAGTCAGGGCAGTTATCTGTGATGCAGTAAAAATGATGCAAAAATGATGCACTCGAAAAGCAAAACCACATCAAGCCACATTAAACACCATTTATAAAACCCCCATAAAATAAGGCTTTTACTGTTGTAGTCTGGTGCAGTTTGGTGCTGAAAAAGGGCTATTATGGGTCTCATAATCACTTGGTCGAAGGTTCAAGTCCTTCAGGGCCCACCAATATTTACAACGACTTACGCACATCGCGTAGGTCGTTTTTTGTTGCCAAAACGTTGCCAGGCACAATAGTGTGGCGAGTGGATCAACGAGACCTCGTAACGCAATGGCACCACTACACAGTGTATTTCTGGCACAGATTGTTCCGCCGCAGCTATTTCACTTGACACCCGCTGCGCTTTCGGTGGCCACTTTCCTGGCGTTACATTCGTGGAAGACTACCCGAATTTCCATACTCCAATTAGATGCCATTTCGTGTCGGCATTTCCATGAGTGCGGAGCATTCGCAGGGCATCAGATACCTGCTCCCCCCTCCCCCATAGCGGGTGCTGAAATCGTATAGGGATTTCCTGTATAAAAGACGGTGAGAACCTCTACTTGGTTATTGATACCAAAAGGGATATGCTATTGAAGAAGGGAGCGTAGTATGAAATCTTTAAGAGTTCTGGTGGTGGATGATGACAGGGACTTCGCGGAGGCCTTAACCGATGTGTTGGAATCGGAAGGACACGACGTAGACTCATGTTACACCGGGGAAGATGCAATCGAGCGTTTCAGGCAGAACGAGTATGACGTTTCCTTTATCGATGTAAAACTCCCCAAAAAGAATGGCGTCGAAAGCTTCCTCGAAATAAAAAAGCTGCGTCCGGAAGCCAAAGTCGTGATGATGACAGGTTTCAGTGTAGAGCAACTGCTGCAACAGGCCGTGGACAATGGTGCTTTTGCCATCATGCACAAACCCCTCGAGATGACCAAGGTCCTTGCCTTAATTGAGGGTGTCTTGCCAGCGGGAGTCGTCTTGATTGCCGATGACGATCCCGATTTCAGTCGTTCGCTTAAGGAACACTTAGAGGATCGGGGCTTTTCTGTACAGCTCGCAAAAAATGGCTCTGAAGCCCTTACGCGGATTGAAGAAGAGTCGATTGACTTACTTATACTCGACCTGCGCATGCCCGTACTCGACGGCCTGGGGGTCTACATGGAGCTGAAACGACGGGACCGACTACTGCCCACAATTATCGTCACCGGCTATGCGATAGAGGAATCAGAAACCCTGGATTCCTTTCGTTCCATGTCCGTCACGGGCATATTGGTCAAGCCCTTTGATCCGGCGGAACTACTACATTCCGTATCGGAACTGATAGGCCGATGTGACAGCTGATCCCCACGGGAAAGTGATTCGATACGCATGAATACTATAAGCCCGAGCAATTCAAAAAAGCGCGTTCTCATTGTGGATGATGATCGTGATTTCTCGGCTGCCATCGGGGAAATTCTGGACTCCGAGGGTTACGAGGTCCAGATGGCACACAATGCGGTGGATGCCGTTGCCCTCGCATCGGACTACGACGCCCATGTTGCCCTACTCGACATCCGCTTGGGCAGAGATAGTGGCATTGAACTCATCAGTGAATTGCAATGCGTTCGCGAGGGCATTCTCTGCGTCATGATGACGGGGCACGCCGCCCTCGAAACGGCAATCCAGGCCCTGCAGCAGGGTGCCTACAACTACCTGCGCAAGCCGGTAGACGGCACCGATCTGCTCGCGACGCTCGAACGATGCTTTGAGAAAATTCTGCTGACCGAGGATAAGGATGACGCGGAGAGCCAGCTGAGTATTCGTAACCGGGAGCTGGAAGCACTCACGGTTCGGCTACGAAATATCGTCGAGTCTGTGAAGCGACTTACCGCCACCGGAGACTTGGATCACTTGTTGCCCCTCTTACTCCATGAAGTAATCCATGACATCGGCGCAGACCGGGGCGGCCTCTTCATGTATCGCAACGGTCTAATGGTCGAAACCCACAGCACGGCAGACGACGGGCACGAGGCGGAGATCGACGCGTATGCACTCGCGGAACTATTGGGCCGAAGAAAGCCACTGGTCTTTGGGCAAGACACAGAATTTCAGCCTGATTCCATGCAAGGCAATGGCACGGAATCTATCTTGATGCTGCCCCTCTTCGGCGAAGCGGACTCGATTGTGGGCACCATCGTATTGTACCGGGCCCTCGACAAGCCCTTTTCCGCGCAGGATTGCGATTTGAGTTCTCTGTTGTCTTCCGTATGTTCCGAAATTCTACGAGGTACGGAGGCGGCCGAAGCCGTAGCCGCCGGTGAACAGCGCTATCGGCTGCTGGCCGATAATGTTGCCGATATCATCTGGACCATCGATATGGATGGTACCCCGACCTATGTCAGCCCCTCGGTGCGGGAAATATGCGAATATACCGTGGAAGAAGCCATGGGCCAGTCTCTCGAAGCACGCATGGCCGAAGAGTCTGCTGCCGCAGTTCGAAATCTACTGGCGCGTATCAAGAGTTCTCCCACGTCCTTTTCATTGAACCCGCCTGCGAACTTGGAATTGGAATTGCTGCAGAAATCGCGCCAGGCACTCGCGACCGAAACGGGATTCACGGTCCTCTGGGACGACGCAGGAAAACCAACCGGGCTTCTTGGCGTCTCCCGCGACATATCGGAACGCAAGCGGGCTGAGGAGGCCCGCTCCCGGTTGGCGGCGGCGGTAGAATGTGCTGCCGAGTCCATCATGATTACCGACCCGGAAGGTACAATTCAGTATGTAAACCCGGCGTTTGAACGGTTGACCGGGTATACGCGGTCAGAAGCGATAGGCTTTACGCCGCGAATTCTGAAGAGTGGCAAACATGACGACGCGTTTTATCATAACCTTTGGTCCACGCTTCGAGACAGCGGCCTCTGGACAGGGCGCTTCATCAACAAGACAAAAAATGATCAACTTCGCGAAGAGGAAGCCACGATTTCGGCCATTCGAGATAGTCGTGGTAAGACCATAAATTTCGTCTCCGTCGCCCGTGATGTGACCCACGAAGTGGAACTGGAGCACCAGCTGCGACAGGCGCAAAAGATGGAGGCCATCGGCACGCTCGCCGGTGGTATCGCCCACGACTTCAACAACATGCTCAGCCCGATTCTGGGTTACGCAGAGCTGGCTATGTCTGAGGTGGACCCCGACAGTGAACTCTATTTCAGCCTGAGCGAAATCTCCAGTGCCGGCCGTAGGGCCTCGGAGTTGGTGCAGCAGATTCTGGCTTTTGGAAGGCGCTCCGATCAGGAACAAAAACCCGTACGTGTTTCGATCATCCTCAAGGAGGCGCTTCGGCTACTCCGGGGTTCGCTCCCGTCCACCATCTACATACATCAGGATATCGCAAACTGTGCACCCGTGTTGGCGGATCCCACACAGATACATCAGGTTGTCATGAATCTGTGCACCAACGCCTACCATGCCATGCGCGAAAACGGTGGAACACTCTCCGTAGCGATGCGAAAAGCGGTCGTCGGCAACGAAAATGCGGATCTGTTCATGGATATTCCCCAGGGAGACTATATCGAATTACGCGTATCCGATACGGGACATGGCATGGATGGCGAGACGATTGACCGTATATTTGAGCCCTATTTTACGACAAAGAAAGTCGGTGAAGGCACGGGTCTGGGACTGGCCACAGTACATGGAATCATTCAGGCCCATCGCGGAAAAATCGTAGTGGATTCGGTGCTACAAAAAGGCACAACATTTACGATCTACCTCCCGATTGCCCCTCCCGAAGCTATTCAGGAATGTGACACGAAGGCCGAGGGACCTCACTGGCGAGGTACGGAGCGTATTATTGTAGTCGACGACGAAGCAGCCATCGTCGCCATGCTCAAACGTGGCCTGGAAAACTTCGGGTATCAGGTCCGGGGATTCGACAATGGAAATGACGCGTTGGCCGTGATTACGGAAGCCCCCCACGATTGCGATTTACTCATTACCGACCAGACCATGCCACAACTTACGGGACTCGATTTGGCCCGACAGGCGATCGCCATTCGGGCCGATTTACCCGTCATCCTCGCCACCGGCTTCAGCGACACGGTAAATGAACAGATTGCGAAGACTGCAGGGATACGTGAATTCCTGCTTAAGCCCGCCTCACCCAAGGCCATTGCAGAGCATATTCGGCGCATCCTCGATGAGGCGAAGTCTTCCTCCTGATCGAACCACAACCTACTGGATAGGGGCAAGTCGGTGTTTCACGAAGGCGAGGCCGAATGCTGCCGACTGAACGAGCACAATCGCGGGACCACTCGGCACATCGGCCAGGTAGGACGCACCCAATCCGCAGACAACACCACCGATATTAATCAGCAGGGTCCACCCCATCATGTGAATAAAGCGTCGTGATAGCAGGCGGGCGCAGGCAGCGGGTATGACCAGAAATGCGGACACCAGTAGTATGCCTACGATCTTCACCGAAATAACCACCAATACCGACACCGAAACAAGCAACAGGTACTCATCCCGAATCACCGGATGGCGATCTACCCGTGCGAGTGTTTCGTCGAAGGTCGCATAGGCCCATCGACCCCATAGCGGCAGGCTGGCGATACATCCCAGGAGCGCCGCAAATGACAAATAGAGGTCATTCTTGTTCAAGGCGAGAATGGATCCAAAGAGGTACATGGTCGCATCGCTCGCATTGTGCTCACGAAGAAAAAGAAACAGGACCCCCAGCGCCATAGACAAGGAAAAAAACACCCCGATAGCCGTATCCGCCTCGAGATCGGTATGGGACCGCACCCACGCGATACACAGGGCCACGATCACGGTAAACGGAATAGCAATCAAGAGGGGATCTTTGCCGAGAAACATACCCAGGGCGACGCCACCAAATGCAGCGTGGGCCAGACCACTCCCCAGGAAAGCCAGACGTCGCTGCACGATAAAGGGGCCGTAAAAACTGGCCATAATCGCGATGATAAGCCCGCCAAGAAAGGCCCGCTGCATAAGGGGCAGACTGATGAACTCGATCATGCCTTGGCCTCCCGGTGCGTTTCGTGGACGTGACCCCGATGGCCGAATAGTGCAAGGAGCCGCTCTTCCGATGCGACCGATTGGGCCGGACCAAAGGCGACCACGGAACGATCCAGCAGTAGCACCTGGTCGGCGTGGCAGCGTGCCCCTTCCCAGTCGTGGGTAATCATCATGACGGTTGCCCCACTTTCCTCCTGATAATCGCAGAGGATGTGATACATGGCCGCTTCACCCCGAATATCCATTCCCGCCGCAGGCTCATCAAGCAGTAAAATCCTCGGAGTGTTTACGAGGCTGCGGGCCAGAAACACACGCTGTAGCTCGCCGCCGGAGAGGGATTGAATCGACTGATCGGCCAATCGGGAAACGCCCGTGCGCTCCATCACGTCCATGGCCCGCTTTCGGTGGAGCGCCGGTATACGCCATGGCCACGCGCCGATAATACCGCTGACAACCAGTTCCAGCACCGTCGCGGGAAATTGACCTGCGAACGTTTTCTTCTGGGGTACATAGGCCACCACGCCCCGGGCCAACGCTTCGGCATGCTTCCCCAACATAGACACCGCCCCCCTATCGGGAGGAAGCAACCCGAGGAGCACTTTCAACAGGGTACTTTTTCCCGCACCGTTGGGGCCGATTATTGCGGTAAAAGACCCTTCGGATATGGAAAAACTCACGCCCTGCAGTGCGGTCACTTCGCCAAACCCGACCGTAATGTCATGGGCTTCAATTGCAGTGACCGTCATGAGAAAGCGTCTCGTAGACGGGTGGCGTTGAATTGGATGAGTTTCGTATAGGTGTTGAGCAACGCATCCCCACCGAGGGGGTCCATTGTACAGACCGTTGCGGAAAGCGCTTCGGCCAGTGCATCGGCGGATTTACGGGACAATTGCACTTCCGAAAGAATTACCACCCGGTCCGCATCCGCGAGCTGCTTGCGAAGGGCCAAGATGGCCTGTGGGGTCAATTCCTTGCCCGGAATAGGTTCTACATAGGCTGCAACCCGGATACCATAACGTTTGAAGAAGTAACTCCACGAGGGATGAAACGCTACGACTTCGGGGGGTGATACTGTCGCCATGGTGGTCGCAAGTTCCTGATCGAGACGCCCCAGTTCGTCCAGAAATTTTTCACGATTCGCTTCGTAGACCGAGCGCCCGTCGGGGTCGAGCTCGATAAGTATTTCAACAATCTTGGGGACCAATGCGGCGACAACCTGGGGATCAGACCAGAAATGGGGATTGATATCTTGGCCGGCGGTCGCGACTCCATGGCCGTCTTCACTGTGACTGTGATCGGTGTCATAAGGAAGTTGAAGCCCAACCGGGATGTAATCCAGCAGGGAATAGACTAGACCACCACCCATTGCTGCCGCCCACCCGTCGAGCGTGGCGTCTACATGGAAAACGGCCTTGGCATTGGCCAGAGCGCGGGCGCTGGAGGGGCGCAACGCATAGGTGTGGGGCGATACGCCGGGCGGGAGCAGACTGGCAACGGTCTTTCTATCCTGCAAAAGGGGCTCCAGGATTAGCTTCAAGGGCGGTAAGGTCACCATGTAATCCGCTTCGGGCACCTTCTGCTGCTGACAGCCGACCGCCATACAACTGCAGAGAAGCAATAGGGCCGCGAGGGGGCCAGAGTATGCCGTGAAACGTGAGTACACCCAAACCATGGAAATTGTAGACCTCAATGCCGGCGAATGAAGCCGGTTCTGCCTTTATGGCAACGAGAGCGCTTTGCTATAGTGGTGCACGACAGAGGCAACCAGCCCATAATGATAACAAGATCTCATTAATGAACACAAGGAAAATCCACACGGTGCAACGTGACACGGCACAACGGCGGGCCATTCGACGGGTATTCAGCAGAGAAAACCGCCCCCTTACCCCCCAGGAAGTGCTCGCGGGCGCGCAATCCACCGTCCCCCAGATGGGACTGGCGACGGTCTACCGCGCCCTGAAGAGCCTCACCGAAGGTGGAACGGTCATGGTGGTTGACGTGCCCGGTGAGCCCCAACGCTATGAACTCGCTGGAAAAGACCACCATCATCACTTCAGCTGCCGCGGTTGCGGGCGCATGTTTGAGATGGACGGATGCCCAGGCGATCTGGAGCAGTTGGTCCCCACAGGCTTTGTCATGGAAGACCACGAAGTGTTTATTTATGGACGGTGTCCTGATTGCCGATAGACACGCTTCGGGTTGCCAGCTGATCCACGAACAAGCGGTTGTGGGAAACGAGGATCATGTCCTGCCTGGTTTCGCGGAGTATCTCGGTCAAGCGTTTTTCGGTCCGCTCATCCAGTCCCGCCGTGGGCTCATCTAGCAAGAGCACATCGGGCTCCATGGCCAATACGG
>CAXBPH010000040.1:0-35666 GCA_963977445.1 uncultured bacterium
GCCAGAACCCGGTCCTCTTCTTCTTTCATATTCAGTTTGCTGTACGAAAGACGTAATTGGCCGAGTAAATACATGTCCTTGGGGTTGGCCGACAGGGCCACCTTCAAATACTCCACGGCCTCGGTCCACCGCTCGGCCCGCACACAGGCATCGGCCACGTAGCGGGGCACCAGTCGGGAGTGCTCTCGTTGCTGCATGAATTTCGTGCCCAACAAGACAACCTCATCGTAGGACCCCTGCTGTATCAGCGCCCACAACACATTGTTCTGTACGCCGGGATAATGGCCGCCGTAATCAAGACAACTCTTATAGGCCAATTCGGCATCGTGCCATTTTTCCTGCTTCAGGAGGATGTCCCCCCACACCTTGTAACCTCGGGGATAGGCCGGGACCCGGTCTAATGCATTTTCGACCGAGACCAGAGCACCCGTAAAATCGAGGGTCGCCATCAGAGACTCCGCCCGATCCAGGTGGGTGTCGGGGTCTCCCTCGCGCTGCTCCACCAGATAGTGGGAAAAGTAAACATTTCCCACCGCAGTCAACACGAGCAACAGGATCAGCGAAAGGCCCCATCGAATCAATAAATTGCGGGCCTCCGCCACCGTGTACATAGCCTTCACTAGCGGGCCCCCTTCGCACTCAGCACAATACGCACGGTAGAAAAGATGATGCGCAAATCCGTGAGGAAGGACAAGTTGCCAATATAGACTAAGTCATAGCGTAAGCGGTCGGATGGCTCAGAGCCGTAGGACCCCTTCACATGAGACAAACTGGTTAAGCCCGGTTTTACGACCAGACGACGGGTAAACAAGGGTAGGGTCTTGGAGAATTCTTCAACGAAATGAGGACGTTCGGGGCGGGGGCCGACGAGACTCATGTCGCCGCGCAAAACATTCCAGAGCTGGGGAATTTCGTCAATCCGGTGACGCCGGAGAAACCCACCGACAGAAGTCACCCGATCATCATTTTCTGTTGCCCACTGCGGCCCCGACAACTTCTCCACATCGTTGCGCATGGTTCTGAATTTATAGATGTGGAAGGATTTTCCATTAAGGCCCACCCGTTCCTGGCGGTAGATTACGCCGCCGGGCGACGTCATCTTCACCGCCACGGCCGCCACCGCCGCGATGGGAGAGAGTACAATCAGCCCCACCACGGCCGCCGCCCGATCGAGGGCCCGCTTCACATGATAATACGCACCCAGCTGGAGGCGATTGGCCAATTCGATGAGCGGCACACCAGCCACGGCCGCCACCGCGCTATGCTGAAACAAGAGGGTTTCATGGAGACTTGGATAAAGAAATGTGCGGCGATATCGGGGACCACAAAAATCCGCCAGGGCCGTCAAGGCCACCATATCGGTATTGTCCCCACAGATAATGGCTTCCGCGTGACCGGCCCCGGCCCGTTGCTCCAGGGATTCCAGTTTATTTTCCATGGCTTCGTCGGGGTCCCGACCCACGTAGTGACCTTCAACGCCGCCAACTTCGGAACGATTGAGTTCCGTTGCCAGACGCTCCCCCTCGGTCGGGTCGCCGTAGATGAGGAACACGCGCTGAAAGGAGGGAAAGCGTTTGAAAATGCGGATAGCCAATTCGCGCCAGCAGATGATCAATAGGAGGCCCAGCACGGGCGCTATCAGCAATTCCCGCCGGGAAATAACCAGGGTCTCGTGAGGTAAAAAGGCAACCACAAGAAAGAGGGTTACCAGCGTGCTGAAAATGGCGATGCCCGCATAGTAGATGGTATCAAAACGATCTGTCAGGCGACTGCTCCGGTAGGCCCCGGAAAGCACCATGGAACACGAGAAAATAACAAACACCAGGACGCGATCACGCTGTAAATCCGCGTAATCGATACGCACCAGCGTCACCAGCCGTGTCAATGACGCCAGATTCAGCGCGAGCCAGAGGCACATTAAATCTGTCAGATGACAGAGCACCGCAATGGCCCGCTCTTCGCCTTTATGGATCGATTCTTCTTTCATCGTGCTGGACTCGACATCTTTCGTGAAACGTGCATGCTGGGAACTCTTCAGGTTTTTCTCGGAAGTGAGGTAGTATACACGTCCACAAATAGCGCTGCCATTTCGGCCCGCAATCGCGTCAGTAAGAATATTGATAGATTTGCGCGAAGCCCGGAATACCAGGTCGAGGCGCATACAGGGAAATGGGACCCGCCCCGAACTATGGGGCTGTTGATTTACTCAACGCCGTCTACCGCAGGGAATGAAAGCGCTCTGCCGTCATCTCCGCGTCGTAGATCCGCCGTGGTGGAAACGCGGAGCTCCAGTAACGCGGACACAGAAACGGATAATACCCTCTGGATTCTCGCCTGCGCGGGAATGACGTTGTGGGTTCTGAATACAGGCATTCGTACTCCACACATTAAATCAGCATCCCCATGTGCGGGTATCTGCCTGCGCCCCCGAGACCTCAGCCGCGCTGCTTGCGGATGTATTCGGCCACCTCTTTCAGGCCCGTTTCCAGCGGCATTTCCGGGGCCCAACCCAGGACTTCCCGAGCAAGATCACCGGTAATATAGCTTTCCTGAACTTCGCCGGGGCGCAAATCGGCCATGATGGGATCACCCGCAAAGTCGAGGGCTTTTTTCAGGCTTTCGAAAAGCTCCAGGACAGAGGTCCCCGTACCGGAACCCAGATTCAGGATTTGTCCCGCCCCTTTATCGAGGGCCAGCAAACAACCCCGGGCAATGTCGCCCACATAAACATAGTCGCGCAACGGCGTGCCATGGCCGAAAAGAGTCGGCGTTTTGCCATCCAGCATCAGGCCCGCCAGGATGGCGCACACGCCCGCTTCACCGTCTGGACGCTGACGGGGCCCATAAACATTCGGAAACCGCAAAACGGTAAAGTCCAGCGTGTAGAGACGCTTGTAGAGGGCAAGATAGTGCTCAAAACTGAGTTTGCTCGTGGCGTAGTGGCACTCCGGCTCGGGATTTGACGATTCGGAGGCCGGCAGTACTTTTTGCACGCCATAGATAGCACCGCCAGTCGAGGCAAAGATGACTTTTTTCACCCCGTGCTTTACGCAGCTTTCAAGGATATTGAGTCCACCAAGGATGTTAATGCCTGCATCGTGCATGGGCTCTTCCACGCTCCGACGCACGTCTATGTGGGCCGCGAGGTGATTCACCACATCGGGCTTTTCGGTCTCAAAAACCTTCGCCACCTCTGGAGAACGAATATCCAACGCGTAGAAGGTCGCTGCCGGATTGATATTGCCCGTCATACCGGTGCTCAAATCGTCAATAATTGAGACCGTATGACCCGCCGCCACATAGGCATCCACCACGTGGGAACCAATAAAACCGGCGCCACCGGTGACTAGAATTTTACTCATGGATTGCTCCTGATACTACGTTTGTTCGGGCTGGACGATGATATGCGATGAATGTAAATCCAGCAATCCGGGAACTCGTCAGGTATTTCTCGGAGGTGCGTTAGTATACACATCCGTAAATAGCGTCGCCATTTCGGCCACCAGGCGCGTCAGCGAAAAATGTCGGTGGGCCCGTGCGTATCCCTGTATACCAAGGCGTTGCGCACGCTCGGGATCGTCCAATAAGGTAATCAGCGCCGTGCTCAGGGCCTCGGGCTTGTCTTGCCCCACCAACAGACCCGTTTCTCCGTCGACCACGATATCCAACGGACCTCCGGCCGCCGTAGCGACAACCGCACACCCCGCCGCCATACCTTCGACCAGGGTCCGCCCAAAGGGCTCGGCCGTCACCGATGGAAGCACGAGGACGGCAGCCTGGCCCAGGAGTTCGGGGATATCCGTGCGTATACCGGTAAAGTTAACGCGATCCGAAATTCCCAGTTCGGCGCAACGGGTGACCAGGGCCGGCGCATAGTCCGGTTTGTTGACGGCCGGACCACCGACGAACCAGACCCGGGCCATTGGGTGGGCTTTCAGCACCGCCGGCAGCGCTTCCACCAGGACATGCTGGCCTTTCCAGGGCTCCTGGCGGCCGATACAAAGCACGAGGGGTTCCCCCTGAAACCGCGACAGGTCGGCAGGCGTGGTTTCGGGATATTCCGAGAGGTCGATGCCATTCAGTATGGTGTGCAGTCGGGGACCAACCCCGCTGAGCGTAGCGGCGACAGCCGGGGAATTGGCCACGGCACGGGTTGCCAATCGAGCGACCAACCCGCGCATCAGACGATCGGCACGGGAATCGGGTACGAGTTCGCGAACATGCCAGATGAGGGGCTTGCGCGACAGGGTGGCCCCGAAAGGCCCCTGGAGATTATTGAGCGTGTTCACGTGAACCATGTCCACATTCCAGCGACGAAATAACCACGCCGCATAAACAACATGGGGCCAGAACCAAAAGAAAAAACGGAATAACTTGCCCCACTCCAGTGCCCGCCGGGGTGCGACAAAAGGAATTTCCGCGACCGTACATCCCGCTTCACGGTACGCGGGTGCCAGGGGGTCGCCCCGCCTTAATAGCAAAAACGTCTGAAAGGCACTGGGGTCGAGGTGGGTAACCAGGTCGAAAAGGGAGCGGTCGGAACCACCGCAGACATCGGAGGTATAGTGGCAAAAGGCTATTCGTATAGGCCGAGGGGACGCCGCCGATGAATCGTCGGATGCGGTCTGTATTTCGGCATCAGGATCCCGCGACACGATTGGATTCCGGCGATAGGGTTGCCCGTAGTTCCCGGGCGGTCTTCTTGTGGGCCGGGTTTTCCGTCCGATTCAGAAAATCCTCCAAGACCTGCTGCGCACCCGCCACGTCGCCTTGCCGGGCCAACACCCGGGCCATCTGGATTACCATACCGTCGGTGGGCGCGATTTCCGCAATACGCCGGTAATGGGTCAACGACGCCGCTTCATCACCCGCCTCTTCGGCAACCTGGGCCAATTTACGCCGGGCCCAGACTTCCTGCTCAATATTACCTTCTTCCTCGGCCAATGCGAGCCAGGTCAACGTCAGCCGGAGGGCCTCCTCCTTGTCGCCCACGTTCCACAGGGTTCCCACGTAACCGGCAAAGGCACCGGCCGTCACAAATCCGCTTTCCGGCAAGGCACGATAGGCAACCAGGGCTTCGCTGTAGCGCTGATCGCGAAACAAAATGTCGCCAATCGCCAGGCCACATTGGAACCGGGCCCTTTCGTCGGCGAGATTGCCTTTCAAGGCCTGACAGTACTTTTGCAACGCCTGGGGGGTGTTGCCCAGGGCCTCCAGCTTTTGACCACTATCAAGGGCCGCTTCGGCGCAGGCCTCGCTCAGACCAACGGTAATTCGTTCACCGAAGATGCCATAACCCACCAGACTGGCGGCCATCGCGAGGAACGCAATCCCACAGAGTCCCAGAAACAACACATGACTCCCTCCGGGGACGCCCGGAGACAGCTCCACGGGTATATCGACATTACTTTGGGTCATGGAAAATATTTCCTGAGATTTATTTGAACTAAATAAGCGAAGGTAGACCTCGATCAAATCCAGCTCGTTAGTTTAGGCTATGTACGCACGTGTCTACAAAAGGTCAACGCAGCGGCAGCTGGGCCACTATCGTTTAAGGCTGCCTTTGACAATTGGGAGCGCAGGCTGGCAGCCGATTGTCTTGGAAAATGTCCGAGATGAATCTTCGCTTAGTTAGTCTACGCGCCGAATCGGAGTACGTACGTAACTTCTGTTTCTTGCCCGGTATGGTAACAGAAAGGCCCGAAATCGTGGTAGACGGTGCCCAATACCCCATGATCTTTGCGATAATACCGTGGGCAGTGCTAGCATTCGTCCACGGTCGCCCGTCCTTACCTCAATTTCGCCCTTTTCGGGCGAGTCCCCGGCGCGGTGCCCCCTGAATCTGCCTTACTGGAGAGTTTTTTGAATCAACGGCAAAATATACTTGCGGCTTCCTACCGTGTGGCTCTTTGTGCCTACCTGTTTACCCTGGTATTGGTCATGTATTGGGGCACGGACGATCCCACGACCCACGTTAAGACACTCCTAACCTCTTGGGCGGCTGCGATCCTCGCCGGCAGCTATCTTGTGATCACATGGGTGGCACGTATCCCCCTTCGGCGTCCCCCGATCTTCCGGGAAGTTATCCTCTGTTTTCTTGCCTTCTTTCTGGTGAGTTCCCTGTTTTCCGAATTCCGGGCCGTAAGTCTCCTGGAAACGGGGCGCTTCTTTGGCATGTTTGCCCTCTACTGGCTGGCAAGTCAGGTCTTTCAAAATACGACCCAGGTCACCCAACTCCTGCGCGTTTTTTGTGTCGCTGTCTTTGTGTCTTCCCTCTATGCCCTCACGCAGGCAACAGGCCTGGACCCCTTCCCCTGGGAGGAAACGACCAGCGACACCTACACCAATCTGCCCGGCACCTTCGGCAATCCCAACTACGCCGCCCACGCACTGATCCTGGTCATTATCGCAATTCCCTTCCTCTACCGCCTGGGCCATCGCTGGCCCGCCTTGTTTCTTCCCTTGTTTCTCTTTCACCTGTATCGAACCCACCAGCGTGCGGGTTTGATTGCGCTGGCCGGGGCACTTGTTCTTATCCTGGTGGCCTTGCTTATCCTCCGACGCCCCAAACGGCCGGCGGCTTCGGTGCTTGCGTGTATCTCCCTGGTGGCCCTGCTGGGCACGGGGGCATTGGGGGCCGCCCTCTACTGGAACTACAGCCGAACGGGCAACCCCTTCCCCCTGGATCTCTCGCTCCTCCTCCGCTATCAGTCCTATGTGAGCGCCACCAACATGTTGCTCGATGCCCCGGTCTTGGGACACGGTCCCGCCGTGTATGGCCTGGCCTATGCTCCCTATTGGACGCCCTTTGAGCAAGACTGGTTCGCCCAGGAATTGCGAATGAATGCCCATGTACACAATGACCTCCTGGAACTCGCGATCGACGGTGGCCTCGCCGCCGCGGGGCTCTATCTCGCCATGCTGTTGCTCGGCATGTGCTATGGACTCCTGTTGAAGGCACGGGGGACCACGGCGGACCAACGCACTATGGGCCTGCTCTTTGCCGCCCTCTTCGCTGCCTTCGCCATCGATGGGTTGTTCGGATTCAATCTTCGCGTTCCCGTGACCGCAGCCTTTTTCTTTTTGCTGATGGGCTTGCTGGATGGAATTTGGGCCGATGCGACACCCACGCCTGCCGTGGGAAAAAAGATCTGGGTCCACCGAGCGGCCCGATTGGCGTTTCTTTTCCTCTTGCTGCTCAGCACCCGGCAAGAGACCCAGGCCTTCGTGGGCCAATATTACTTTTACCAGGGGGTGCAGGCCCATGCCGACGGGCAGCTGGTAACGGCCCGTGAGGCCTACGCAAAAGCAGAAGCGGCGGCTCCCTGGGACTGGCATGCGCCGCGACGTATCGGGATGACCCTGCTGGATGAAGGCCATCCGACGGAAGCAGGCCCCTGGTTCGAACGGGCCCTGGAGAAAAACCCCCACTATCTACTCGTCCACCTGCCCATGGCACGGGCGGGTTTGATGCTCGCCCAGCAGGCGCTGACAACGCCCGGAGAAGCGGCCCGCGTCGCTGCACTCGGCTATCTGGACGACGCAACACGCCACGCGAATGCAGTTCTGGCGATGTCCCCGAACTTTTCTGCGGCGGATGAAATTCTGGGGCGGGTTGAGTCCATTGCCGCCCTCGTCGAACGGGATCGCGCCGCTGAACCAGATACTTCCTCCGAACAAGCCCACTGGATGGCGGCACGTCAACACCTGGAAGCCGCTATCGGCAATGGTGCCGCAAACCCGGGTGAATTGTATCGCATGTTGATGCGAGTTGAAATCGGTCTGAATAATCCCGACGGCGCAGAACAGGCCCTCGTCCGGGCCATCCAGGCAGGACAGGAAGACGACAATTCGACCTGGGCACTCTATTTCTCCCTGGCCCGACAACAGAATGACTTTTCGGGTATCCGTGACGCCCTCTATCGCCACATCGGGACCCTGCTGCGCGAGGAGAATACTCCCCAGGAAGCACGGCTCTCCGTTGCCTTTGACTGGCTTGCCTCGGTCCAGCAAAATGGCTTCAATGACGCCACCAGCGCCTTGGATGCGTATCGGAGTGCCGTACTCCATGGCCCCCTTCGCCCTGACGCGTGGAGCCGTTTCGCAGGATTTGCCTACGAGCACAGAGAGCTGCCCCTCCTTGAGGAGACCATCAAGACATCGTGCGCAGCACTCGAAGCGGCCGGCACGCCCCCCTTGCCACAGGTCGCGATAGTAAACGCCCTGTTGGTCGACAACGACGCCAGTCTGGACGATATCAGCCGCCTCCTGCTGGCGACGGTCCGATCCCAGGAGCCAACGCAGACCGCTCGTTCCAACGAAATCTTTGGTTGGGCGGCCCGTATGTTATTGGATCACTACCGAAGCCTGGAGAATGACGGATCGGCCCCCTGCGAAACCGCATTGAATCTTGGCATCGTTTCGGCCACGATACAAGAATTTGGTGTCGCCGATGGTTTGTTCAAGCACGCCCTCGAATGTCTCGACGAAGCGCAGAACCCCCTGGCCGCCATTCACTGGTCCGATACCCTGATGCGCACGGGGCGGGGCGCGGAAGCATTGCCGCTCCTGGAGGAAGCCCTGTCCAAGGCCCCTGGCCAGTTTGAACTCCAATGGGCCATGGCACGGACGCTCAGCGAATTGAAGCGAATGGACGAAGCACGGAAAGCCTATGACGCGCTGTTGGCACGGGAAGAAATAGACGGGGCAACGCGGACGTTGCTGGAAAATGAGCGAGATGGACTGCCGACTGCAGTACTCCCCTGAATGCGCCATGGGCCCCACGGAGACATGAAGCAATCGTACACACTACGTGTCCGCAAGGTCCAAATTGGCAGCAATCGACACGCGTTGGACTCAACACCGCAGGCAACCAGTTTTGCTATTGTCCCTTTAACCCCAAAGTCACCCTTAATTTTACCAGATCGGATCTCGGGAACCCGACTAAGAAAACTACCCTTTCGAAAGCGATTGAATAGATATTTCATATGGCACGCCGCTCGAACCTTGCTCGACCTCAATATAGTATTTCCCAGGTCGGTCGAAGACTCGTGCGCGCATGCGTAAAAAGTCGAGGTCTCCGATTCTAGTGAACGGGCTGTCTCCTTTTTCGTCTACTATCACAATCGCAAAGCCGTCCGCTACACCTCTATCTTCGCGGAGACACTCGATACGCCACAGCCCTCCAGGCACTTCAAAAACCTGGGAACGCTGACTCTTATCCGAATCCAAAGATACTACTGACGTCGCACGTAGCTGTGATTCATAGCCCTGCTTTTCAGCAAGCAGTAGTTCATCTATCCGAGCTTGAAACGAGCTAGCTCGTCTGAGAGCATCGCTCAATTTGGACTTAATCGATCCCAACTCTAGCTCTTGCGCAGTAATCGCACTATCGACATGATTCAGGCTACGTTCATGTTCTTGAATCTCTTTATTGTATATCCTGTTCGCCGAGTCGCGCTTACGATTTTGAATTACCGACTCCGTCTCCGCCGCCTCGCGCCAATGATCTCCATAAAATCTACCGCCTCTAATATTATTGCGGACGATGGACTTTTCATATTCCTCCATAAATATATCGGATGCACTTTCTCTATCCGCGTCTCCCACGGCTCTATCACGTTTCGATTGCGAAGTTTGCACTTTGCTCTCGTATTTATCTTTTTCAGTATGTAAGCTCCCCAGCTTACTCTGAACGTCGCGACTCGCGTCCGTTCTCCTTTCGATATTTTGATCTACCGAAGTACGTAATGACACAAGGATCTGCTCACGCTCAACGGGTGAAAGCCCATACCAGTGGTTTAGCTGCGTTTCAAATAGAGCCAACGTCCTCAGCGCCTGACGCTCCAAAAACTCGGCACTATCCAATGGCTTTGCTACTGCGGTAGAATTTCGCTCCAATGCTCTCTTCTGCTTACTGGCATTGAACGCCTTAAGGATTTTTTCCCGTTCACCTTCATCCTCGTCTATCGCAAGCTCTTCCACATCCCGACGTTTACGACTTACTTTTTCCACACGCCCCTCGGTCGGGTGGTGGATATAGTAGTACCCATTGTCTTTTTTTATATACACTTCTCTATATAACACACCGCCAACCCGTATTTGATCGGCCTCAGCAGCGGCTGAAAATAATGCCAGAATCAGTGTAAAAAAAATAAATCGACTCATATTTCTCCCCTGTTCTAAACCTAACAAAATTACTTGGAAACTATTGAACTAACTCCAAGAGCATCCAAACATATGGCATTCTTGCACTACTAGATTGAAACGCATAAATCAACGAAATAAATCTGGGGCATACCCCCGTTGTCTGGTCCATAAAATAGGAGCGCCAAGCCAGCCATTTCAGCCGGGCAGCGTGGCACATAAAAAGCGGAAACGTTTCACGCCATTTCAAATTATCTGTACGCCGGCGAAATCAGCACGGTGTCATAGAGGCGCAGAACGCCAGGCGACTGAAGGAGTTGGAGCAGGAGAATATCCGACTCAAGAAGATGGGCACGGACCGGATACTGGATAAGTAGACGATTAAGGACCTCGCGAGAGGGCACCTCTGAGTCCGGTACGGCATTGCAGTGTGGCGAACCATCTTGAGTAGGGAGTTACCGTATCTGAGCGTCCGTTACTTTTGTTCGTCGGCCTGTGACCGCAGATACCAGCGACACTCGTAGGTAAGCCGACCCTGTGAGGTAACCCGAGGGACTTCTCGCTCGTCGACCACCTCATACCCCTTGAATTGGACCATAAACCACTTCTTCATGCGCGACGTGGTGTAGGCATCGCTCGCTATGTTGCTGTCTACTACAAACATACTGACTACCCTTGTACTCCCGACTACTGCGACTCATTCAATGGTGATGAGCCAACTGGAGCATGCAAGTAGCGCGCCAACCTTTTCGACGCTGAAAAGAGGAGTATTACGGGATTAATCGACAGCTGCTGCCCCACAGGCGTCCCAGAACACTCATATTGGGACACCAAATATCCCAATATGAGAAAATGGCCAGCGGAAATCAATAATAGCTCCCACAGGCACCCGAGCCCCCCCCCAATCACCCAAAGCTATCCTATCAGGCCCATCAACTGGGCAATCCGTACTCGGTGATCTTGCGATAGAGTGTGCTGCGGCCAATGTCGAGAAGTTCGGCAGCGGCCTTTACATTGCCGTCGCTACGGCGCAAGGCCTCCAGAATCTGGCGTTTTTCTAGATCCGCGAGACTGAGAAAGGGCTCTGCCTTCGGGGCCACCTCCGAGCGGTAGACCACATCGCGCTGCAGGTCCTCCGGACGGATTGCATCGTGGGGGGCCACGACCATGGCCCGCTCTACGACATTGCGCAGCTCACGAACATTGCCAAGCCACGGCTGCTTTCCCAGGTATTCAATCGCCTCGGGCGAGAATCCGATGGTTCTATATCCTAAGCGATCCTGAGCAATGCGATGGAAGTGTTCGGCGAGAAAAGGAATATCAGATTGGCGGTCCCGCAAGGGAGGGATTATTATTTCGAAAGTATTCAACCGGTGATACAAATCACGCCGGAAACGCCCCGCTTCGACTTCGTCAATAATGTGTTTATTGGTCGCCGCAATTACGCGCACATTGACGGCAATATCCGCCTTGGCTCCCAGGCGACGAAATACACCCGTTTCGATAACCCGCAACAGGCGCGCCTGGTTGGGCAGGCTGAGATCACAAAGCTCATCGAGGAACATGGTGCCGCCGTCGCACTCTTCGAAGAGGCCCTGTTTCTGGCCATGGGCTCCCGTGAATGCCCCACGCTCATAGCCGAAGAGTTCGCTTTCCAACAGCTCCGCAGGTATGGCTGCGCAATTGACTATGGTCAGTTTTTTCTCGGAACGTTCCGAAAGCCGATGAATCATTCGAACGACAAGTTCTTTTCCGGTGCCCGTCTCTCCAAGGACCACTGCATTGAGGCCTGATCGGGCACAATCTTTCGCCACGGCACGCACGCGACTCATGGCATCGCTTTTCCCGATAATGGCGACGCCCTCGGCCGCCCCCGAAACCAGGCGTCGATTTTCCCGTTCGAGAAGTTCAAGACGCTCGATGGCCCGAAAATAGGGGGCCGTTACCAGGGCCTGCGCGAGTAGGAATTCCAGGTCGGATTCGTCGTAGATCCGCTTCGGCGACCCCGCCTGAATCAGGAGCGCGCCGATAACATCCTTGCCGAGACTGATGGGACTGGCCGCGGTCGTGCGCATGCCAGCCTCGCCTTCATGGCGGCAACTCTCGGGAATCAGTATCCCCCGCTGTTCGATAGCAATCTGGCTCACGATCTCCTGCGGCGTACGTTTGGACGTGAAAAGATTTTCATTTCCAGGTGGGTAGAAGGACTGGGCTCCGTCGCCGGGTCCGAGCAAGGCCACGCATATAGCCTCCGGCTCGAAACGTTCCGACACCCGTTGTATGAGGGCGGTTATAAGTCCCGACGTAGTGCTGGCTTCGCTGAGTGCCCGACTCAGGGTAAAGAGGTCGGCCAGGTCTTCCGCCGTCCGCGGTCGCGCCTGGGAAAAGAGCGCTTCACTGTCGCCCTTCATATAAAGGGGCTCGCCGATAACCAGGGAGGATGTAGGAGAATTCCCCTGCGACGGGGGCGGCGTCTGAGCACCAAGGTCTCGGACACGGGTCACGAGGAAAATGGCACTTCCGACGGCCACTTCGTCACCGGCAGTCAACTGCGCGGCATTGACGGGATCGCCATTTACGAAGGTGGCGTTGCTGCTGCCCAAATCTCGAATGAGTACCCGGTCATCCTGCAGGGAAACTTCGCAGTGCCGACGGGAGACCAGGGGATCACTGACCTTAATATCGCAGTTGATATCCCGACCAAATACCAGGGGAGCATAGGTGACGACCCAGGAAGTCCCCTTGGAGTTTCCCGTTTTTGCCGTAATTTGGTACAAAGATGCCCTCCTGCTGTGCGCCAAAACCATAGCACAATCTGTTGCGATGTTTACAAGAGATTGGGGCACACGACATCAGTTTCTACCAGGCGGCACCTGTGTTCGAGAATCGGCCGTTGGCAGCGTGTGCACCATCACCCTTGAATTCCGGATCCCCGATGGCTCCCTACGATGCGCCACGACCTGCCACCACGGCGCGAAACGTTTTCAAGAGAATCATGATGTCGAGACCGATAGACCAGGAATCGATATAGTCGAGGTCCATTTCGACCCATTCTTCAAAGCCAACTTCATTTCTTCCGCTTACCTGCCACAGCCCCGTCATGCCGGGTTTTATGCTGAGGCGGCGCCGTTGACTCCACGTGTACTTTTCGACTTCCGAGGGTATGGGCGGACGGGGGCCAACCAGGCTCATTTCGCCACGCCATACATTGAACAACTGGGGAAACTCGTCGAGGCTGTACTTCCGGATAAAACGTCCCAATCGGGTAATACGGGGATCTTTATCTTGAATACCGGACCGTCCATTTCATTCTGATCCAACAGGGACGCCTGTATCGCTTCGGCGTTGACTATCATGGAACGATACTTGAGCATCCTGAATCGACGTTGATTCTGTCCTACCCGTTCCTGGGCGAATAAAATAGGCCCTTTGGAGTCCAGCTTGACCAATATGGAAAGGGTCACCAACATGGGTGAAAAAAGTCCGATCAGACAAGATGAACCGACAAAATCGATCGTCCGTTTCATGAAAACTTTGCCGTGGGCTTCCGGAATGGTCGACAGGTTCAGGAGTGGTATGTCTTCAAGGTGCATCAATCGGCTTGTGGCGACCCGCATTGGAAACAGATCGGCAACCAGATGCACCGAGACGCCGGCCCCTTCACAGAGGTGAGCAATCTCCTGAATCTCTTCATAGCGAGAACGAACCGGCAAGCTCACGTAGACCTCGTCTACATCACCCCGTACGACGCGCTCCTGCAGGGTTGCAATAGCCCCTTGATAGGGCACTTCCGGACGCTCTGTCGCCGCACCACGCTCGGGATCGTTGTCGAGAATACCATCGATATTGTACCCCAATCCGCCCTGAAGCTGGAGTACGTCGATAAGGTGGGAAGTCCGCTCATTGGCCCCAACGATCACCACGCGGTGGTTGTTAACCCCCATATTTCTCAACTCGCGAATCGCGACGCGAAGTATCAGTCGAAATACGAGAAGGTAAACCAGGGTTCCCGCACAAAAAACAACGAGAAACGTGTGATTCAGACCGCCGCGCGTAAACAAGACCATGACGAAAACGCAGAATACGGACGCATCGCCCACGGCTTTGGTGACTGCGGCAAGATAGTGCACCACATCCTGTCGGCGCGTGGGACTCCAAAGATGCCGTTCAACGGCGGCACCATACCACACCAGAACAACGACAAGCAGATAGAGCAGGTTGGCACCAAAATTTGGCAGCAAGGGTTCGGTGAGCGGCGTAGACCAGTGGATAGCCGTGGCATACGCAGCGACGATACAACAGGTATCCAGGAAGGCCAACACACTGGGCGGCACCACCCGTTTTCTTGGTCTACTCACGACTATAAACCTGCCTTTTTCACACCTTCGCGTCCCCCCGGGGACGTCGATAAAATAACATCAATTAACGCACCGACCAGAATCTCAGTCCATCATACCGGACTATCGACTTTGGTGCCCTGACCACGACCCACAGACGGACCCGCCAGGCTTATGGCCCCGGACAAGACGCTGAGCAACTGGGGCAACTCATCGATTCCATACCGACGAAGTAGTTTCCCCACACGGGTCGGGCTCTCCACCCCATCCTCTAATAATGCCCGGTGGGTCGTCCGAAACACAAAATCCTGAAACTCTATTCCTCCGGCTCCCCGCCGCAGTCGGCGCGCCAGAATGGGGCCGCGAGAATCACATTTTATGGCAATACTGACGATCGCACAAATGGGCGATAGAACCATGAGCAACAGCAGAGAAACGCTCATGTCGACGGCGCGATGCAATGCGAAGGGCGGCTCCACATCGCGCTCGGTAGACAGGGTCAACAGGGGCACATCACCCACACGGGAAAGTTCGCTCGTGGCCATTTGGAGGGGAAACAGGTCGGCCATGAAGCGAACAGGAACACCAACACCTTCACATAAATGGGCGGCGCTCTGTATCATTTCATAGTGAGAACGCACCGGTAAGGAGATGTAGACCGCGTCAATGACCCGCGTAATGAGAATCTGGTCAAGCAGGGAGATATCGCCCAGAAAGGGAATCCCACAGTCTTCAAGATGGTGCGTGCGGTCGTCGTCGTGTTCCAGAAAGCCTTCAATATGATAGCCGTATTGTTCATTGGCCTGCAGTATTCCCACCAGCTTCTGGGTGCGCTCATTGCTACCGATAATAAGAATGCGACGGGAATTGAAACCACGACGGCGCAAATTCCACAAACTGAGCCCCAGGGTAAGGCGAAATAAAAGTAACCCGCCCAAGACCAGAAGACCATAGACAAAGAGAAACATACGGCTGAGATCATCCTGGAGGAACAGCGCGAGGATGAACACGATAAAGAGAAAGGCCGTAAAAAAGGTCTTTGCCACGGAAAAAAGCAGGGAAACCAAGGCTTCACTCCGTCGGGAGAGAAACAGACGTTGATCGGCGGCCACGAAAAACCAGACCAGGGTCATGGCTGCCCAATAGGGAGACTGGCGCTGCGCGTGTGCCAGCCATTCCGCTTCAGCGGGTTTGAGCAACCACACGGTAAAGGCAAAAACACCAGCAATACAACACAAATCGAGTGCGATTCGCGTTGCAACGTTGAGTAATTCATGGCGTCTGGACGTCGGACCCAAGGTTCTATATTCCCAAAACGGTGTGGTGAATGGACATACTGAGCTTTTTTGTCTCCCAGGAAAGTTGGGACTGTGTGTTTCTGGAGGCGCACGAAACAGAACGTTGAAAGGAGCTAATAGTGCGTTCCTTCGCATACCTTAGCGCGCTTGGGGAGATCTTGTCAAGAATTTACCTGACGCCCCTAAGCGATTTCTGACCCGTAGTATAACCGATTGTCCTATATTCGGTCACTCTCCACGTTCGAGCCACGAGCGACTTGGAAAATGGAAACACGTCATTGCAAAGGAAAGTCCACAGAGCACGGCACCATAGACGACGTTACCGGCCAATAAAATTACCAGAAAACCCATGACCGCACCCGACTCCGATAGGGCCATCGCAACCATGACCGCCTTAAATCGCGTCTCTGGTGTAACCGATCCAATACCTGGGGCATTGAGGATCATCTGTTTAATTTTCGACGAGAAGACAGCGGTGCTAATCCCCGCGACAAGAAAAGCCGCGGTAAGAATCAGGCTGGTTTGGTCGTCCAGATCGGCAAAGCCGGTTTCCGGCACGGCACCGGCAAAACGCATTGCAATGGCGCCACCCATGTAAACCAGGGGCATGACCAGAATGGCACCGCAGATCACCTGCAGTGTCGCCACATTCTGTTGGGGTTGTTCTTCGTTGGACATGTCAGGCTCCTCGGGCATTGTTTACTAGAAATATCTAAGGACTAACAAGACCAGCACACCAACAATAATTCGGTAGACCCCAAATGCGTTGAAGGAGTGTTTCTTTATATACGACATCAGGAAGGCGACGACCACATAGGCAACGATGAAGGATACGACCGAACCCAACAGAATCAATATCCATTGGTGGTTCGTGAAAGACAAACCTGATTTCATCATTTTAAATGCGGTGGCACCGACCATGGTGGGGATCGCTAAGAAAAACGAAAATTCCGCAGCAACGGAGCGGTTCGCCCCAAGCAACAGTCCACCGACGATGGTCGCCCCGGAGCGCGACGTCCCCGGAATCATGGCGAGACACTGGCAAAATCCGATTGCGATGGCCTGCTTGAAGGACAAGTCATGTATCGAGCTCGTCCCGCCTTCGTGATTTCGTCGCTCTACCAGGAGAATTATGATGCCGCCGATGATGAGTGCATAGGCGACGACGGCATCGTTGAACAACGATTCGAGCCAGTCATCCAGCAGCAGACCAAGTACCACGGCGGGCACGAAGGCCGCCACGACCTTAACCCAGAGATTCACGATCTTCCCGTCGATCTTTCCGGCTTTAATGGGCCAGAGATCCGCCCAGAAATAGAGGCAAACGGAGAGGATAGCGGGCAACTGAATGATGACAATAAAGGCGTCGATAAAGGCCCGATCCTCACCAAGTTTCAGAAACGACTCGGCAAGAATGAGGTGCCCGGTACTACTGACGGGCAGAAATTCCGTAATACCTTCCACCACCGCCAACAAAATCACATTGATATAGTCCACCGAAAACTCCTCAAAAAAGCAAAGAAACTCTCCGGCCCCATCGTATCACAGATGCGGCTGCCTGGCTCAACCTGCTGGCGCTGGCTCTTTTGTTCCTGCCCCGTCTTTTTGTATTTTTTTCTTTGCCTCAGGCTCCCGGCCCGATCGGGAAGCACCTTCGGAAGCCTCGGCTGCTGTCCCCCGGGGTCGACCTTTTTGTTCCTGAGCGTGGCGTTCCTGTGCCCGCTTCAGGAGACGCCGCATGTCCCCTTCGAAGTCGTTGAGGAAAATCATGAGCCGGGCCTGTTGCCAGGTAGTCAGTTCGAGGCCCTCCGCATCAAAGACCTCATCCCGTGCCATCATGTTCTTTGCGTTGGCCTCTTTCACGTCTTTCATGCACGCGGCGATTTGCGCTTCGTCCTTGCTTTCGCGGACAGCCTGGCGCAAGGCACGTAATTTTTCCGAACGCTCTTTTCGCAAGGTCATCAGTCGGTCGCGGTATTCAGCCATATGGCGCATCATCAATACCGCCTGGGCTTCATCCAGGGCCAACTCCCGTGTGAGCCGGGCCATCAGCACGTCTTCAAGGAGCTTTCGACTGTCTGCGCTACGGGTCTCGGTGTCGGAAGGACTTTCCTTGCTGTCATCAGCCGTCGCTCCAAGGAGGGGCAACATCAACAACAGGCAGGCCATACAGGTTAAAACGTGCTTCATCTATCAGACCTCGTCCCAGTGCGTCGTTGCCAATTCGCTCAACATCTGGGCATCTTCGCCCGCGAGCAAATCCATCACGGCAATCAAGTCCTCTTCCTCATACCATGCTATGGCATCATCATCCAGGGTAAACGTCGCCAATGACTCAACCAGCGTGTCGACACTGGGGAGTTCGTCCCCGATACCTTCCTCATCTTCCATGACATCTGAAACGAAAGGATCGACCCAGACGCCGGCGTCCAGTAAGTCACCAAAGGCAAGAATCACGGCTTCATCGTCCAGCCAGGCTTCATTGACCTGGGCAGCCTGCTGTGTCGTTTGGGCGCTTTGCTTCGCAAGAAAGACCACACCCGCACTGACAATGCTGAAGGTGGCTGCCAGGGCCAGGGCAAGGGCCGGGCGGCGCATGAAAAGCAAAATGGCGGGGCCCCGCTGTTCTTTTTCCTGTAGCCGGGCGAGCACCTGCTGTGAAAAGTCGCTCTCCGGTTCCGGACCCTGCAATGCGCTCAGGTGGTTGGAAAGTTTAAGGAGCTCCATGTGGCGACGGGCACAGTCGGGGCAGGACTGCAAATGACGGGCAATCTTATGGGGCGCGTCGCATTCGCCGTCAATATAGGCGGAGAGTTGGTCAGTAACGTGCATGGCACTCATAACAGGTCGTCTCCCTGGTTAATTAACAATTGACGCAATTGTTCTCGCGCCCGGGCCAGTCTGCTCTTGACGGTGCCCTTACGGCATTTCATAATCTCGGAGATGGCCTCGTAGTCCAGTCCTTCAATCTCCCGGAGATGTAACACCATACGGTGCTCTGCGGACAGGGTCGCCATAGCATCGGCAATCCGGCCTTCCAATTCTTTCAACTGGGCTTCGTGAGACGGAATACTACCGGTTGATACCAATTCTGGTTGTGAATCCAGCGATTGACCCATTCCGCGCCCACGCCGCTTCATATCACGAATGTGGTTCAGGCACAGGTTCCGTGAAATTCCGAATAGCATGGTCGAAAATTTTGCCTGGGGCGTAAGCCGCGCCAGATAGCGGTGCAACCGAATGAAGACCTCCTGGGCAATATCTTCCGCATCTTGTTCCGAGTACAGCATCCGATAACAAAAATGGATCACGGGACGTTGATAGCGCGACATCAACTGGGCAAAGGCGTCCAAGTCGCCTGCCTGCGCGCGCTCAACAAGCGCCCAATCTTCCATCTCGCTCATATCGGGCGAACCTCGTTGTCCCCTGCTTCAACCCGAAGCGGGAGAAAAAGTTCCCGCGTAACCGCACGTTACGGCCGCGATACACCCCGTCGCATGACCCAGAGAGGGATCAATGCCCTCAAATCCGCTTGACGCGGGCTCCATCCGGGGTATCTTCGATTACCCAGCCGTCTGCGGCCAGGGTATCGCGAATTTCGTCTGCCAGGGCAAAATTCTTATCGCGCCGGGCCTGCTGACGCTGATTTACGAGGGCCAGAATCTCGTCGGAAGCATCTTCGGCGTCGGCGGCATCTCCGAAAATACCGGTTATGCTGTCCAGCCGATCCAACAGACTCAGGGCGCGGGCGGCTCCCTCGGCACCTACCGTACCTTCATCAAGCGCCTTATTTACGCTCCGGATGAACTCAAACACCGCGCCCAAAGCACCGGAGATATTGAGATCATCATCCATTGCCTTGATAAAGGCTCCTTCGCACTGCTCGCACAGCCCGTCGACGGTGTCCCCGTCCCCCTGTACTTCGGAAAGGCGAAGTCGAAAATCACGGATGCGTTGCAGGGATTGCTTCGCGCCTTCAACGGCATCAAAGGCGAAATTATTGGGTTGGCGATAGTGGCTGGCCAAAAGCACCCAGCGGATTGCCACGGGATCGATGCCTTTTTCCGTCAGGTCGCGGAGGGTGTAGAAGTTACCCAACGACTTGGACATCTTCTTCCCATCCACCACCAGATGGGCGCAATGGAGCCAATAATTCACAAACTGGGCGCCCGTAGCGCAGCAGGATTGGGCAATCTCATTTTCGTGGTGGGGAAAAATATTGTCCACGCCGCCACAATGAATATCGAAATGGTCGCCGAGGTATTTGACGCTCATGGCGGAGCACTCGATGTGCCAGCCGGGACGTCCCTTACCCAACTCGGTCTCCCAATAGACATCCCCATCTTCTTCTACATAGGCCTTCCACAACACGAAGTCCCGGGCGTCATCGGCCTCATATTCGTCATTGTCGACACGACCGCTGGCACCCGCACGGAGTTCTTCGAGATCCATGTGGCTCAGCTTGCCGTAGTCCGCGTAGGTACTCAGACGAAAATAGATACTGCCGTCGTTCTCGTAGGTATGCCCTTTTTCGCGAAGGGTCTTAATCATGTCCACCATCTCTTCGATGTGGTCGGTGGCGGCCGGGTAGGCGGCGGCCCGCTGAATACCCAGGGTGTCGAGATCTTCGAAAAAAGCGTTGGCGTAGCGTTCGGTGACGTCTTTGAGGGACTCACCATTTTCGCGACAGGTTCGAATCAGCTTATCTTCCACATCCGTGAGATTCATGATGTGTTTAACGTCATATCCCCGAAACGTGAGGTAACGGCTGAGGAGATCTTCGAACATATAGGCCCGGAAGTTCCCGATGTGCGCATAGTTGTAAATCGTTGGTCCGCAGGTATATAGGCCAACTTTTCCCGGCACAATCGGTTTGAATTCCTCTTTTTTTCTGGAAAGGGTGTCATAGAAAGACAGGGCCATGGATTCAACTCCTTCCTGGCACGGAAACGGACGTAATTCTGGGGGGTAGCGGTCGATATTCTACCCGCGACCACCCTGGGATGCAAACAATCGGGTAGACACGGTAATTGCCCGAAAGGGAGGGCTCCTCACGGGCCAACACGGAAATGCGGACCTGCGAGGGGTATAAATGGTAGAGGTATCGGAGGAAAAATGCGATGACAAGTAAAGCGGTAGAATCTATGAAAACAGGGCTTCAACGAACTCATCGGCATCGAAATCGTCGAGATCATCGACCCCTTCTCCGATACCAATCATCTTAATGGGGATGCCCAATTCCCGCTGGATGGCCACGACCATTCCCCCTTTGGCGGTTCCATCAAGTTTGGTGAGGATAATACCGGAAACCGCAAGGGTCTGGGTAAATTGCCGGGCCTGCTCCAAGCCATTCTGTCCCGTAGTCGCATCGAGAACCAACAGGATCTCATGGGGCGCATCAGGAATTCGCCGCTTAATGACCCGTTGGATCTTCTTCAACTCTTCCATCAGGTTCACTTTGTTGTGCAGCCGACCTGCCGTATCGATGAGCAGGTTGTCCACCGACCGTGCAACAGCAGCATCGGCGGCATCATACGCCACAGAGGCCGGATCAGAACCGTCAGCGTTCCGGACGATGTCGGCCCCACTTCGTTCGCTCCAGATAGCCAGTTGCTCTCCGGCCGCGGCGCGGAAAGTATCGGCCGCACCCAACAGCACGGTGCGGCCCTGGGCGGTAAGTTTAGCCGCCAGCTTGCCGGTTGTGGTGGTTTTTCCGGAGCCATTGACCCCGGCAACCAGGGTGACATGGGGGCCCGACGGGGCGGTCCAATTGAGATGGTGATCCCCCGGTGCAAGCAACGCTTTGAGTTCCGACTTCAGCAGGGCAATGAGGGCCTCGGAATCCTGCAGCTTCTTCTCGACGACCGCTTTGCGCATCTCTTCGATTATCTGCAGGGTCGTGCTGACGCCAAAATCGGCGCGTATCAGTATTTCTTCGAGCTCGGCAAAGGCTGCCTCATCAATATGGGGTCGCCCGAGAACGCGTTTAACGTTGCCGACGAGATTGGTACGGGTTTTTTCCAGCTTACTTTTAAGCCGGTTCATGAATCCGGTTTTTGACATGGATAGTGTGACTCCTGAGAGGACAGCAGGGCCGCCTCCCGGCTAGGGGTATCTATTTTATGCGGTGCGCCCCAACGTAATGCGGGAGAATCTCAGCAAAAACGGTTAATAACCGCTCAACTGGCCAATCGGTAGGCCATACATGTGAAGTGTTCTCGGCCATCGTCGCCGACGCATTCGATGGCACCATTCCCTTGAGGAGAAGCGACCCCCTGGACCGTATAGAGTCGATTTCGGATTTCCATCCCACCCGATTCGTGTTTCATCAAGTAGAAATCGCCCTTCGACTCGGCCTGACCGCGTATTTCCTCGCCCGATTCCAGGCGCGCACCAAAATACAGGGTATCATCCTCGACAAGCACGTTGGCTGAACCGATAAAAATATTGTCGGCGAATAATACGTAAATTCCACTGAGGGACTCCCCATCGGCGCGGTTTGTGTACGCATCAATGGCAATCTCTTCTGTGGGTAACTGGGCATCCAAATCAGAAAGCAGCGTATCGATGGTGCGACCAGTTGCACCCTGCCAGAGATCTTCCGCGGTCGCCTGCGGAGCTATTTGGGAGCCCATAATTGATTCTACAATCGCATCCTGATTGTAAACAGTGTAGATGATGATACCGACGGCAAGGACAAACAGCAATGGAGATGCCCAAACCCGCTGTTTACCACCAGCATTGTCCGTATCAAGGGCTTGATCGGCATTCATGCGCTGGAGGCGCTGATCACGCAGATTGTTGCCACAAATCTTGCAGAGAAGGGTGCCTTCGGAATTTACCGTGCCACATTGTATGCATACGGCATCCGCATCAAGCTTCTCGGGATGGTGTTCCTCGCCCTGAAATTCGCTATTCATCCAGACTTTTCACTCCAGTTTACCAGTGCCCTTATAATGCCCTGTTCACTAGGGTGTCGTCAACCCGAACGTTCCAACGCCGTTTACGGACCTGACCTGGAGGGCCTGATTGGCGGACATCAAGACGGATTTTCGTGATAGATTCGTCGCTGGTGGGCTCGGAAACGTATTGGGGCGGGGCCGATTGGGCCAAAAACAGATTCGGGCGGCAACGCCAGATTACGATGCCGCCCGAATACATTTATTGTACTGAACTTGCTCAGGCAATGGCCTTCGCAGCTGCCAAAGCAGCATCGTAGTCGGGGTGATCGGTCATTTCGGGAACATATTCGGCATATACGACGGTTCCACTCGCATCTACAACGAAGATTGCGCGGGTATCGATACGCAATTCCTTGATGTGGACCCCGTAGCTATCGCCGAAGTTCATGTCGAAGTGGTCAGACACGGTCTGGACCTGATCAACGCCTGCGGCACCGCACCAACGTGCCTGCGCGAAGGGAAGATCGGCACTGACCGTCAGTACGACAACATTCTTTCCTAATCCGGCAGCTTCCTCATTGAAACGACGGGTCTGCGCATCGCAAACGCCGGTATCAAGGGATGGAACAACACTGATAAGGCGGACCTTACCGGCGCTGTCTGCCAGGGCGACGGGGGACAGGTCGTTTGCAAGTAATTTAAATTCGGGCGCGGCACTACCTACGGCGACCCGCTGCCCCAACAAGGTTAATGGACCGCCTTTGAAAGTAAGTTCACCGGTGCGTTCACTCATGTCTTATTTCTCCTGGGTTGGCGCGGAAGCAGCAACAGGTGCCCCCCGCGACCGGGTTGTTTGCATCGTGTCAAGCTTGAACCTATCACGCTTGATAAGCTAGGTTCAACGGATAAACATTGATTCTGTACGTTGTATTCCATCGGGAAGGTTCCTATCATGCACCATCGCCACGGGCGTCGTCTACTCACTGCTATTCCTGCACTTGCGGTCCTATTGTCATTGCCTTGCGTTGGAGCCACCCTTAACGGAGGGGTCTTTAATGATGTAAACGGCAATGGCCAGTGGGATGATGGAGAATCGGGCATCCCCGCCGTTGGCGTCTCTAACGGTCTGACAGTCGTCACGACCGATGAAGAGGGCCGCTATACGCTGGAGGTGAAGGAGGAAGAGGTCATTTTCGTAATCAAGCCCTCCCACTGGCAGGTCGGCCTTGAAGCTAAGACAAAACTGCCCCGCCATTTCTACGTGCACCGACCGGACGGCTCTCCCCAATCCAAATTTGCCGGGGTGTCCCCGACGGGCCCCTTACCGGCTTCGGTAGATTTTCCCCTCACCCCCCATCCGGAGCATGGCTCTTTTGACGTCGTGTGTTTCGGTGACACCCAGCCCCGCAATCAAGAAGAAGTGGATTTCATTTCCCACGATGTTGTGGAGGAACTTATCGGCGTGGATGCTGCCTTTGGCCTGACCCTGGGTGATCTGGCCTTCAACAATCTCGACATGTTACCCCAGATAGCGCAGAGTGTGGGTGTGCTGGGATTACCCTGGCATCACGTGATTGGCAACCACGACATAAATTTCGATACACCCGACTATGCCCACGAAGCGGAGACCTATACCCGGGTCTTTGGGCCGCCTTACTACAGCTTTAACTACGGAAAAGTACACTTTCTCGTGTTGAACGACATCTACTGGGAAGTCGACAAGGAGCGGTATCACGGCGAATTTGGTGCAGACCAGTTGGCCTTCATCGAAGCCGATCTGGCCCTCGTACCCAAAGACCACTTGATCGTCCCCCTGATGCACATTCCTCTTCAGGATGTGGAAGACAGAGATAAGCTCTTTGCCCTGCTCGAGCCCTTTCCAAATACTTTTTCTATTGCGGCCCATTGGCATCGGCAGGGGCATTTCTTTCTCGGGAACGATGCCGGTTGGACAGGTGCCGAAGCCCATCACCATCTCGTCCAGGGGACGGCATGCGGCGCCTGGTGGACGGGTAGCTTTGATGAACTGGGCATCCCCCACACCACCATGTCAGACGGCACCCCCAACGGTTACGCCATGGTTACCTTTGACGGTACAGACTACCGGGTTCGCTATCAGGCGTCTCGCCGGCCTGCGTCGTATCAGATGAATATTGCCGCGCCAGAAGTAATCGATTCAACGGCATCGGCCACGACGGAAGTTATTGCCAATATCTTCAGTGGCTCCGAAAAATCGACCACAAGGATGCGGGTCGTTGGCGCTTCAGCATGGTCACCCATGACCCAGGTATCAGGCCTTCCCCCCTATGTGGTTGCGAACACCGAGCGGGAAATTGAACTTTCCCGTATCATTGCCCAGGCGGAGGGAATTATCGACCCAAGTCCAGAAGAATTGAAACGGCGCTTTAATAAGCACGCGGCCATTGTGGGTCGGAGCATGCCCGGCCCGCGAGAGACCGATCACCTCTGGACGGGCCTCTTGCCAGAAACTCTGGAGGCGGGGTATCATGTAATCGAAGTAGAAACGACGGACGTTTTTGGCCAAACCTTCGTCGGTCGGCGAATTATTCGGGTAACGCCGTCGTTGTAGTTTCGCAACGCACAAATTCACCATCTACATCGCAATAGGCATCATTGCCACCGGCTTTTTTTGCGACATACAAGGCTTTATCCGCCATTTCTATCAGGCTGCCGGGGTCCGTTCCTTCGATTGGTGTAACGGTGGCTACGCCACAGCTGATTGTCACAAATCCAATTGATGGATTGGCCTCATGGGGTATTTTCAAGTCGTATATGGCGGCCACGAGACCGCACCCGAGATATCTTGCCCCCTTCGCGTCCGTGTTTGGCAATATTACGACAAACTCTTCGCCTCCATAACGGGCGACTATGTCGGCTGGTCGGTGGCAGACTGACGGCATGGCGGTGGCGACTGCCCGAAGGCACGCATCCCCAATCAGGTGCCCATAGGTGTCGTTGTACGGCTTGAATTTGTCCAAATCAATCATCAGCAAAGAAAGCGACGCCTCCGTGCGGCCGATTCGGCGCCACTCCTTATCAAGTTGCACATCAAAGTACCGCCGGTTCCACAGACCGGTCAGGCCATCCACCTGAGCAAGGTGAAGCAGCTTTTCTTCCATGGCCTTGTGTTCTGTAATATCCTGAATAGCCATCTGCACGCCGACATCATTGTCATAAAGTATGCAGCAGGCATGAAGCTCAACGTGTCGTGTCACTTGCTCCGCGTCGTAGGTTTGCAGGGTGCACTCAAGGGGTTCACTGCGCCCACCGCGACGGGCTATCATCTCCAGCCACTCTTCAACACGGTCACGGTCTTCAAAGGAAACAAAGGTATGGAAGGGCCGGCCGTGCATGGCAGTTTCCCCGATGCAGCCCAGCATTTGAATCGCAGAAGTATTGTAAAAAACCAACGCGTCGTTTACCTGGACGACTATCGCCTGGGGCGACAGCGTCACGAGAGAGCGGTAGCGAATTTCACTCTCCATACGAGCGTCTTCCAATCCACGCATGTCATCCAACTGTCGCTCGAGTTGTTTCTTCTGGTCCTCGATTCGATGAAGATGCGCTTCGATCTGCTTCTCTTTTTCCTGCATTTTACAAAATATCTGTACTTTTGCACGGACGATCGCAGGGTCCACAGGCTTCAGTAGATAATCCACACCACCCGCACTATAGCCATCGAATACTTGCGATTCCTGATCCGCGTAGGCCGTGACGAAAATTATAGGAATATCCTCGCCACTGTCCGATTGTTGCATGCGCTGCGCCACTTCATAGCCGCTGATACCAGGGAGACGAACGTCCAGCAATACGACAGAAAAATCGTGCGCCTGCAACAGCTCCAAGGCCTCCTCGCCGGTGGCTGCAGTGATAATATTATGCCCGAGATCTTCGAGAATACGCTCCAGGAGAAGCAAACTGGACCGCGAATCATCTACCACGAGAACATTATGTTTCACTGGCACGATCCCTTCTACAAGTGCGATTATCGCATGGACTTAACGTCAATCTGGCGAAACCTGATTAACTATACCACAGGCATTCCATTACAAATCTCACGAATTAGTTTCATGGCCAAGCGCCAGCATGTTGGCAAAACACCGAAGTGCACCAGGATGCAGCTCCCGTAATTGCCGGTACCAACCCAACGCCGTGTAGACGTAATTACCTTTTCCATGCTGGGCTACAAGGTAGGATCCTGGTGGAATTTCTTCGCCGGGATCCGTGGTCGCGATCAAAGGCGTATAGGCTTCGTTCCAGGTCTCGGGAAAATACAATCCCCGTTCCTGAATCCAGTCGGCCCAATCCCCTTGCGCAATACGATTGGGTGTTGTAAACAGCGGATGGTCGGGAACGAGAATTTCCATGGGGGCATCTTCACGGGTAACCCGGTTCCTGGAGAGGCTAATTGGATAGGGCGCGTAGCCCACGTTCCAATCAAAAGTCTTTTGATACATGACCAGAAGCGTCCCGCCCCGCTCCACATAGTCGAGTACAGTCACGTTGTTCGCGACAAGGTCGGGGCGATACTGATAGGCACGTATGTCGACAATAATCGAGGTAAACGCATCCAGACGTTCTGGAAGGAAGTCATCGGGCTCAATAAGTTCATAGGGTACCGACAGCGTTTCGAGCGTCCGCGCAAAGGTGTCGTCATAACTTTGAATAACGCCCACGTTAATGTTTTCGGGGACGACAAGATCGGCCACGCGCAGGGTGACTTCCTCACTGTTTTTTCGGCCGATTACCTGCGCAAAAACCTGCACATCTCCTTGTTCCAGTTCAGCGGGCGGGGTCACCGTGAAGGAAACATAGCGTTGAGCGCCCTCGCTGTCGAGGGACACGGACAACCGCTCCGGTGAAGATTCCCAACCCGGAGGCACACTCAGGCTCAAGTATTCTGCCAATGGGCCCGCAAAATTATTGGTAACCAGCAAGCGAACGGCCATCGGGCCAACGTCATTTTTTTGAATCAGGTAGGGCGCGTCGGGACAGGTAATGCTCAGAGGTGACGCCACGTCAACGTATACGGGCACATCCATCTGCAATATGGCATCGCCACAATTGACGCTGGCCTCCACCACGAGCTGTGGCACAAGAAAGTCGGGCGAAAACAAGCGGGGGGCCAGTGGTAAGGTCTCAACCGACTGGGGAGAAATCTTGAACTTGAAGTTTCCCAGGGCACTGCCCGTTTTATGCATGGGTGCCTGAATACGGTGCGAACCGATATCGCCCAGGCCCTGTTGTTCCTCCAACTTCAGCTCGACCTCGATGGAATCTCTATCCCCAAAGTCTACCAGTTGGGCCGTAACTTCGACGGCCTGCCCGGCCGTAACGACTTCATCGCTTAACTTAATCTGCATGCGCAGCTCTGTCGCCAAAAGGGCAGCACGATTGGCGGTGGCCCAACGCTTCTTTTCCTCAAAACTTCCTTCGCGAAACGAGTCGTGTTCTTTCAGCCAGGGGAGCAGAATTTCTTTGGCCTCGGCGCGCGTTATCCAGCGGGAGGGCAGTTGCGGCCGCTCGGCGCTCTCGGCGTAAGGCAACCCTTCAAAAAGAGGACCGCGCCTGGTCACAAGGGGTGTGCCCGACTTTCCCCGTCGGATACTGAAAGGATGGTAATAGGTCATGGGCTGGGAGGACAACAACAAGTCGATGAAAAATCGCATCCCCTGTGATTTGTGCACTTCCAGCGCGCTCGCGGCGATTTCCGCTATGGTCATGCCGCGCACGGGCTCCAGCGTCGCGATATCGTTGGGCGTTGTGCCTTCACCGCCGCGAAAGTCGCGAATATAGAGACGCAACGGCTGCCAGGGCTCGAGACCCGCCCGGAGGTGCTCCGGAAACTTCTCCGGGTCACCGGCCAAATCAAAGGCTTCCTGAACGATCAAGCCGATAGCCTGGTGGTGCCCGTGATCCTGCATACGCCCGTGGTTGGTGATGATCACATGGGGGCGGGTCTCGCGTATGACCCGTACCATGCGCTCCATGGCAACATCCTTCCCCCAGATATCAAAGGTTTCTTCGATGGATTTGGAATAGCCAAACTCCGGCAGATTCAGAAAATGGAGCGTTGCCCCTTCGATCTTGGCGGCGGCGGCCATTTCACGGGACCGTATGACGCCCAGTTCGTTGTAAAGTTCCGAGCCGAGTTCATTTTGCCCCCCTTCCCCCCGGGTAGCGATAACCGCATGGGTTTCCACGCCGTGAAGCATGCGATAGTAGGCGAGGGTTGCGCCGTCTTCATCGTCTGGGTGGGCCGCCACGCACATGAGGCGCAGGTCGGTCTGCAGATCGAGCAAGGCCTGTCGAAAGGCCACTTCACCCAATTCCTGGGCCGGCACGGTCAGCGCCAACATACCAAGAATGGACAGGAGGATTGTCTTGCGTATTATCATGATTTCAGCACCTGCATTGGTATATTCATTGGAGACGGGATTATGGTAAAACCACCTTGGGGGTCACGACGATCAAGCACGGCGACTACTCTTTGGGAAGGCGCTTGTCGAGTTCGTCGAGTGTAAACCGCACACTCACGACGTAGGGTTCTTCATCGGCCAGCCAGTGACCATAGGTCGTGGTCACGAAGGTGCCGTTGGGGAGCACAAGGACGCCGGGGTAGGCACAGTCAGCACCCTTTTTATTGTCCATAAGCCGGACACGATACTGACCTTCTCGTCCGTTGACGATATCATCATAGGTGCCTACCCAGCCAACCCAGTCCCCCTTGGTTGGACTTTCCCGTGTGGTGTCGCGAAATGAAATAAACAGCCGACCATCGGGCCCATAGGCACCCGTATGCCGATCACCGGTAAGGGAAGCGGGGACCTGACGGGGTTCCGACCAGGTGAGACCTTCGTCTTCGGAAGTGATAAGGAAGGAATTCAGTTTTCGACTGTTTTCTCGCAGTAGAACGGCCAATTGCTTCCCATCGGGCGAGCGGAATATGCCGGGCTCGCAGAGATGGGCCTCAGGGTGGGACGCAATCACTTCCGGGGCGCCCCAGCTGAGACCGCCATCTTTAGAAAGGGTCTTGTAAACCAGAAACACGGGAGGGTCTTCTTTTTTTCCACTACCATCGATAAAACGGCCATCATCGTGAAAAAGGGCCATGTAATCGCCGTTTTTCAGCCGTTCCACACCACCCATGGCGACGATGCCGCCAAAATCGCCGATAGCGTTCAGGGGAGACCAGGTCGCCCCATCGTCTTCGGAGACGGCCATGCGGATTGGATAGAGGCCGGAAAAGATGATGAGTCGTTTGACGCCTGCGGCATCGATGACCCGATGAATGGTCGGCACTTCCTTGGAGGTGGCCCAGTTTTCCGGCACGGCCAGTCGGTCGCTCCAGCTAAGGCCGCCGTCGGTGCTGCGCTTCATTACGATGGCACCCCGGCCGTGGCCTTTCGGATACACCACGATGATGGTTTTGTTGTCTTCCAGCAGCACCGTGGTGGGATGGCCCAGGTATTGGCCCGCCTCACGATCGACAATGACCTGACGATCGGTTTCTGCGCTAAGATCAACCACGGGCACGGTGTAGCCCGGCGGGAGAGGCTCTTCGGCTGCGAAAGCCGGAGCGCCAAGCAAGCACGTGAGTAGCAGAGCAAAGGGAATTATTCTTGAATGCCTTTTTTTAGTGGACTTCATGGTGCGTACCTCTCACAGGATTTGCCATAATCCGAGTATCCATTGAATGAATATGGAGCATAACACATTCCCCTTTTATATCGGCAAGGCCCGTAGACGGAAACCCACCTACCATGGATCGCAACGAGCGAACGCAGTTTTTGAAAGAACACGGAATTATCGCCATTGTTCGGGCAGACCAGGGTGGCGACATCCTCATCCGCGCTATAGAGGCCCTGGTTAACGGGGGTATTCGCTGTGTGGAAGTGACCATGACCACCCCGGGTGCCCTCCAATGTCTGGAACAGGCCTCCCGTGAATTCGAGGGCGCCAATGTGCTGCTCGGTGTGGGCAGCGTCCTGGATAGCGAGACGGCACGACTGGCCATCCTGTCGGGTGCGGAATACCTCGTGTGTCCCGTTACCGTTGGCGAAACCATACGGATGGGCCATCGTTATGGCGTCCCCGTACTGCCTGGTGCCTTCACGCCCACCGAAATTTTTCACGCCTGGGAGTTGGGCGGTGACTTAATCAAAGTATTTCCCGCGACCCTCGGCGGGCTCGACTATATCAAGGCCGTCATGGCGCCCATGCCCAACATACCCCTCGTGCCCACGGGCGGCGTTACGGTCGATAATCTCCACACCTTTGTAGCCGCCGGTGTCGCTGCCGTGGGGGTAGGCACAGCTCTCGTATCACGGGAATCGCTGGTGTCGGAAGACTTTGAAGGCATCAAAATGCGGGCACGGCGCTTTGCCGAGGCCTACGCGATAGCAAAGGCTGACTCCCAGGGCTAAAGTAATTTCCTCCCCTGTCGATAAGTTACTCAGACGCAGGAACAACGAGGAAAGGCCAACGCAATGAATGCTCAGCTTACAGTCAGTGAAGATGTAAAACTTACGGCACAATCGGTACTCGAATCGCAGCCCGCACTGGAATGCACCCTGAAACGCTACGCGGCAGAACTCGGTGTATCCCTCGATCACCTGATTATTGGTTCCCTCATGACCGTCGCCGAGGAATATCGGAATGCCACGGGCAATGGACAAATTCCCTGCCTCCATTAAACTACCTACGCTGACGGGCCGAAGTTACTTCGGCCCGTTTTTTTTGTGTCTCCGCCAACTGGCCGCAGCCATTTTTCTCCAATTCAACGTCTCCGAACCGACCACTACCTTGCCATGTCACAAGGGTACGTTTGTGATCCGAGACCACTTTGTGGAATGCTGCTCTATCGATCAGCCATCTTTTGAAGTGAAAAGGAGAGTATTATGAAGACCAACCGCAGAACATTTTTGAAGGCCGCCACTGCCCTTTCGGCGGTGCCCTTCATTCTCCCATCCAAAGTATGGGCCGCCGAAGTCCAACCCAACAGCCAGATTTCCATGGGCTTTATCGGGACCGGTAAGCAGGCCGACCACCTCATGAACAGCTTCCTCCAGCAGCCGGTCTGCCGCGTTGTGGCGGTCTGTGATGTGGACACCACGCGCCGCACCGCCGCCCAGAACAAGGTCAATGAATTCTACACCGCCAAGCCGGAAATGGGTTCGGCGGACTGTCAGGCCTATAACGATTTCATGGATATCATCAATCGCAAAGATATCGATGCCGTGTGTATTGCCACGCCCGACCACTGGCACGCCATTCCGGTCATCGCGGCACTCCGCGCAGGTAAAGACGTCTATTGCGAAAAACCCCTGACCCACAATATTCATGAAGCCATCGAAATCATGGATGAGGTTAAGGCCAACAAAGCCGTACTGCAGACCGGATCCATGCAGCGCTCCATGGAAGAATTCCGCGTCGCCTGTGAACTCGTCCGAAATAACGCCATCGGTAAAATCAGCCATGTCGAGTGCAGCTTTGGCTCTCCCGGGGTGCCCTGCGACCTGCCGGAAGAGGATATGGAGCCCGGGCTCGATTGGGATCGCTGGTGCGGCCCCGGCCCCCTGCGCCCCTATAACTCCATCTTAAGCCCCCGTGGCGTCCACACCCACTTCCCCATGTGGCGTCTCTATAAGGAATATGGCGGCGGCATGGTTTGCGATTGGGGTGCCCACCACCTCGACATCGCCCAGTGGGGCCTCGGGATGGATGATAGTGGCCCCCGCCTCATCACACCCCCGGAAGATCCCAACGCCGTCAGCGGAGCCGTCTTGCGCTATCGCAATGGTGTCGAAGTCATCCACAAGGATGGATTCGGTGTGCACTTTTACGGCAGCGAGGGTGAAGTTAAGGTCAACCGTGGAAAATTCGAATTCTGGCGCAACGGTGAAAATATTCTCGGCAAGGGTGGCTCCATGGCCTCTACCATCGTCCACGTGCAGAAAGAATACCTGGACAACGCGAAGGTTAAACTCTATCGGAGCAACCACCACATCAAAGACTTCCTGAATTGCGTGGAGTCCCGCGAAAAGCCCATCACCAATGAACAAGTTGGTGGGCGCAGCGCCATTTGCTGTCACCTCTTGAACCAGGCCTATTACAATCACGAGTCCATCAAGTGGAAGCCAAAACGTATGAAATTTGCCTGGCGTGGCGGCGAATCGGAATGGCTCACCCGCGAGTATCGTGCACCCTGGACCGTATAAGGCCATTGCACACGCGACCAGCGCGGTCGTCTGATTAATTAAATCGAATCCTACGCGGGCGGGCTCCAGTCTCACACATAGTGTGCTGGAGCCCGCCTCTTTTCACTTCGCAGTATTGTTTTTTTGCCGGGTGCAATTCGCCCGGCCCAACAAGCAGACAGGTGTAGGATGAAACGTCTTAAGCGCATTTTGAAGTGGTTGTCGGTCATTCTCCTGTTGGTGCTCGCCATTCCGGCCCTCGGAATACTCGTGCTGTGGGGCACCTACCGCCACGTCGTGGATGCCGGACCCGGCACCTTGGAATCTGCGGTCCCACCCGGAACGCTGGGCGCTGAGGTAGACCCCTTTATCGCCACGGGTGGCGTCCCCTGGATGTGTGGCCATGATTCCCCGGCCGCCACGGTGCCCTTTGGCATGGTGCGACTGGCCCCCGACACCGCGTCGCTGATTCAAAATATTCGGGGCCTGAACCGCTCGGGCTATTTTTATGGCGACAATAAGATAATCGGGTTCAGCCACACCCGCCTTGTGGGGGCCGATGCGCAGGAGGGCGGCGTATTCCGCATCTTCCCGTCAACCAGCCCCATGGCCGGTGGCGCACCGGGTGACGAGCGCTTTGCCCGGTTCTCCCACGCAGAAGAACGGGCCTTCCCAGGCTACTACGGCGTCCGCCTGCCAAAAGACGACCTCCTCGTGGAGTTGACGGCATCCACCCGGGTGGGCGTCCATCGCTACACCTTTCCGCCCCATGTCACCCCCCACCTCACCCTGGATGTTTCCAGTGTCCTCGGGGACAAGCGCAGTGAACAGGGTACCGTGACGATTCATCCCGAAACGTCTGAAGTCGAGGGAAGCGTCCGTATATTTGGCTCCTTCTCAGGGCGCTATGATGGACTGGATGTCTATTTCGTGGCCCAATGGAGTAAACCCTTTGAGCGTTTTGGCACCTGGACCGGTGACCAATTCAGTGAGAACACCACGGATGCGGCGGGTGACAAGGTCGGTGTCGATCTTGGCTTCGCCACCACCGACGCGGCCCAGGCCATCGAAGTGCGCCTGGCCTTGTCCTATGTGAGTATCGCCAACGCCCGCGAGAATCTCGATGGAGAAGCACGCAATAAGACCTTTGAGGACGTCTACCAGACTGCGCGAGATGACTGGGAATCCCACCTCGGGCGCATCGAAGTGACGGGCGGCACAGACACACAGCGCCGTATTTTCTACACGGCCCTTTCTCGCACCTTCCAGATGCCCACCACCTTCAACGATGTCAACGGAACCTATAGGGGCTTCGACAAAGACGCCCATACTGTCACGCCGGGAACCACCTACTACACGGACTTTTCCCTGTGGGATTCCTTTCGAACGGTTCACCCCCTTTTCAATCTCATTGCCCGCGATGAACAGAGTGACATGATGAATTCGCTGGTGGCCATGGGGAACGCCGGTGGCGCCCTCCCCCGCTGGCCTTCCGGCGTAGGCTACACCAATTGCATGTTTGGCACGCCCGCCGATGTGGCCATCTCGGAAGCCTATCTCAAGGGAATACGGGGCTTCGACATAGATGCCGCCTACGGCATGATGCGGCAGACCGCCCTCGTTGGTAGACCCGATGGCACCCGCTTTGCCGGGCGAGAAGGTCTCGCGTCCTATCTGGAAAAGGGCTACTGTGCCTCCGATGCCATGTCTGATGCCGTTTCGGCCAATCTGGAATACGCCTGGTGCGATACGGCCTTGGCGTCGCTGGCCGGAGTCCTGGGCCAGGGGGAGGATGCCGCGATTTTTGCGAAGCACGCTCAGTCTTATCGCAACCTGTGGGACCCGGAGCGTCTCTTTTTTGTGCCCCGCGACGCCGGGGGAAACTTCACCGATCTCTTTGACCCCCTCGTGTTGAGCTACACCGACAAGGGACGTAAGTACACGGAAGATTTTGTAGAAGGCAGCGCCATGATGTGGCGGTGGAGTGTTCCCTATGACCCGGCCGGGTTGGTGTCACTCTTTCCCAGCCCCGCCTATTTCGTAAGTGAACTGGAAGACTATTTTAAACAGGCCAATGAAGGCGCCGGTGAATGGACACCCGGCTCTCACTATTGGCACGGTAATGAACCCTATTTCCACGCCGCCTATCTCTTTAATGCGGCGGGTCGTCCCGACCTCACACAAAAATGGGTCCGTCACCTGATGGACACGAAATACAACGATAGTTACGCCGGGTTGGATGGCAACGATGACGGCGGCACCCTGTCGGCCTGGTATGTGCTCAGCGCCATGGGCTTCTATCCCATAGCAGGCACGACCCGTTACGAAATTGGTTCGCCCCTCTTCCCCGAAATGCGCCTCGATCTGGGCGCGGGCAAATCGCTTCTCATCATCGCGGAGAATTACAGTCCAGACGCCATCTACGTCGATTCGGTTCAGTTGAATGGCGACGTCATCACGGGAACATCCTTCACCCATGAGGCCATTGCCGATGGGGGCGAAGTACGCTTTCAAATGTCTACAACGCCTCGGAAGGAGTAGGGCGGTCGAAGCGCTCTTAGCCCCGGAGGGGTGGCATAACGTAGCCCAGGGCGATGCGAAGCAAGCCCTGGGATCCCGGACGAAACTTTCAGATAGTCCCAGCGGGGCGACATAGAGTTTTCTGAGATGGGGCCCAATTCGCCCCCTATGTCGCCCCGCTGGGACTCGTATTGGCGTGTGTCGACCAAAACCCAGGACTCGCTACGCTCGCCGCTGGGCTAC
>CAXBPH010000041.1:0-35640 GCA_963977445.1 uncultured bacterium
GGGCTGCTAAGATGCGGAACGTAAGCCCCAATCCAAAATCACGAGATTTAAACCTATGAACCTACCCGAACCCAAATCCACCACCTTCCCCTCCCTGATGGCCGACATCGAAAAGGGAATCACGAAAATCCCCCAGTTTCAGCGCGACTTCGTATGGGGCAAGGAGAAGTCGGCGGCGCTGCTCGATAGCATCGTGAAGGGCTATCCCATCGGCACCTTTATCCTCTGGAAGACCAAGGAAGAGCTACGCTCGGTCCGCAATATTGGCGGATTAAATTTGCCCGAGACACCTCAGGGCGACTACACGGAGTATGTGCTGGACGGGCAGCAACGGCTCACGTCTCTCTTTGCGGCGCTGAAGGGCCTGACGATTGAGCGGGAGGACCGTAAGGACGACTATTCCGAGTTTTACCTGGACCTCGACGCGGCGGATGACGAGCCCATCGTGCTCACGGAGCTCGCCGACACGGACCACCACACCCTGATTAAGCTCCACGATTTGCTGGATGGCGATATCGAGCTTTTGACCAGCTATGCCAAGCCTCACCAGCAGCGGATTCAGGAGATCCGGGATCGCATCAAGTCGTATCAGTTTTCCAGCGTGCTCATCCGCGAGGCGCCAGTGGATGTGGCCACGGAAATCTTCACACGCCTGAACGTAAGCGGGAAACCCTTGTCCGTCTTCGAGATCATGGTGGCCAAAACCTTCGACTCTAAGGCCAACTTTGACCTTTCAGAAAAGTATGACGAATTGCAGGCGAAATTGGAGACGGTGGACTATGGGACGATTTCTGATTCCGTGGTGTTGCAAACCCTTTCCATATTCCTGGTGAAGGAATGTAGGAAAAAAGACATCCTCAAGTTGCCGCGAAAGAAGGTCATCGAAACATGGCCTGTGGTCGCGAATGCGATCAAATACGCAGTAGACCACTTTCGAGATGCTTATCGCATCCCCGTGTCGAAACTTCTTCCCTATCCCACGTTGATAGTCCCTTTTGCCTATTATTTTCACAAGGCCGGTAAGAAGCCCACAGGCGATCAGAAAAAGCTGATGGAGAATTTCTTCTGGCGGGCGGCCCTGGGCGGCCGATACTCGCAGAGCGTGGAAAGTCGCGTTGCACAGGATATCCGGAAAATCGATGCGATAATCGCCGGAAAGTCCCCGAAATACGAATGGGCCGTGGATACATCATCGGAATTCATCGATAGACATGGTGGATTCGCCGTGGGCCGGTCGTATATTAAGGCCCTGTTGTGCATCCTGGCCTATCACCAGCCGAAGTCCTTCACGGACGGGTCGTTGGTGCGGATCAGCAACGATTGGCTCCAGCGCGCAAACAGCAAGAATTACCACCACTTCTTCCCGAAGGCCTATTTGAAGAAGAACACCGAGGAAGAGGAGTACTTTATCAACCACATCGCCAATATTACCTTTGTGGACGATTGGCTGAACAAGAGCGTCATACGTGATCAGGCCCCCTCGAAGTACATGAAAAAATTTCAGAAAGAGAACGAAAACCTGACGGTATGCATGAAGAGTCACCTCATCAACCTGGGCAAGGCCGGAATCTTTGAAGATGACTATGACGTATTCTACAAGAAGCGGTGCCAAGCCCTGAGCCGGGAATTGAAGAAGCGCATCATCGAGCAGGAAATAGACACCAAAGAACCGGCGGTGGCCGCGCAAGATACCGTAGAGGATGATTCGGAATGACTTCGTTTGAGGCAGGCCAGGGAGCAAGCCCGACTACAGGAGCGTGGAGATGCCACTCAAGGCATATCAAGATACAAAGACGCTCATTGCACCTCTGATGGACGAGGGTACGTGGGACGAATTACGGCGAGATGTACGCACGGGAACAATTGCGCTGCAGATACCCTGCTGTGGTTCGGCGTGCTTTCCACGCGTTAGCAAGTTGGGCACGCGCCATTTTGCCCACAAGCGAAAAGGACCATGCACGACCAAGCCAGAGACCCTGGAGCACTTGCTCATCAAGTCGGAGGTTGTCTTGGGATGTCGTGACGCGGGCTGGGATGCCGAGACGGAGGTGGCCGGAGATGATTGGAGAGCGGATGTGCTCGCTAGAAGAAAGGGGGCGGAGATAGCCTTCGAGGTCCAATGGTCGAAGCAGAGCCTGGAAGAGACGGAGTTCCGTCAGGCGCGGTATGCGGATGGGGGGGTACACGGTGTGTGGTTGTTTCGAAACTTTCCTCGGGAACTCGAACCTGGTGCTGCCACACCCGCCTTTTGGGTGCAAATGACGGAAGACCGGCAGCCACGAATCAACCTGGAAATATTTGGCGAACGGACGCAACGAATGGGCGGTGAATCGAATATCACCATATCGGCGCGCGATTTTGCCAGGGCATACTTAGATGGAAGCTTCACGTTTTGCCAGCACGCGCTTTCGGAGACACGCGTAACCATCCCTATGGTATTCGTTGCGTACTCTTGCTGGGAATGCAAGGCTCCTTGCCACGTGTTTTTTCATGAGCCGAATAACCTGGATGGTTTGAAATCCAGGCACGGATGGCCTCTCGCCACGTACGAGGAAGCGCTGGGTATGCGCCCGGAGCACCATCCGGAAATTCTCGGGCAGGTGGAAACCTTCGAACGGTCGCCGGAAGGGGCCGGTCTCCTAGTGGGCGAACGGAAAAATCGGTATAGTCGCACCATGGGCCGTGAGTACCTTTCTCAAGGGTGTCCTCAATGCGACGCCATTTTTGGGGACTGGTACATATTCCATGAGCCGGAAGTGTTTACGTCGCCCGCCGTGGCGCGATTTGATGCAATCGTTCACCTTGAGAAGCCGCATTCAGCGATGGCACCGCACTGGTGCTACGATACGCAAAAAGCTTTTTGCTGTAAGGATTAATCGCAACGCATGATTCAGATCGCTACATTTATTAGCCAGGAAATTCTCCTGCCCCGCCTGAAATCGGCGGGCGTGCTGGTGGTCTACGACCCCGCGTGCCGCTATCGGGACTTGTGCCTGGGGCTGAAGACGGCGACCTTACCCGTCATCGATGCCTCCACGGGGAGTATTGAGAGCCGGGAGGACGGGGTGGAGGCCTTGCGGGCCTTTGGGAAGCCCAACACGAAGATCCAGGGCATCTTGGTCTATGTGCCAGCGAAGGCACCGGTGAATGACGAAGAGAAGCAACGGGACCCGTTCTCGGTGTATGGCGCGTGTGGTGGGGTGTTCCCCGAGGGCGATGGAGACGAGTATCGGAGCTTGTGCCTGAAGGCGAAGCCGGATCATGGGACGGAAATTCGCCGGGTCTTCGAGGCGGACCCGAACCCGGCCTTTTCGGTGATTGACGCCATTGGCGGGGGCGGCGGCTGGCCGACCTTGCAGTCGCTCCTGGGGACGGATTCGGCCCGGGGACTGTTGGAGGCCCTGCTGGTGCCTACGGAGGCGCAAAAAGATTGGCTGAACGGCCAGGAGGCGTGGGTGCCCGAGGCGAAGGCCCTCTTCCAGACCTGCCTGGGCCTATCGCTCAAGACGAAGGGGAAGAAATGGTCGAGCGTGGCCGATGAACTGTGGCGTTTCGTGCTGGTCAGTGAGTTCAGCTATGACCTGCCTGTGGCCCTGCCGGATGCATTGACCCTGGTGCCCATGGGGCCGCCGGAAGCGCGGCCGGTAATCGAGGATTTGTGTGCCCGCCTGCGGGACAGCCACCAGAATCAGCCCGTGTATATCGAGCGGGCGGAAGCGATTGAAGTGGATTATGAACTCCCCCGGCACTGCGCGGGCATTGTCGACCTGGGCGTGCGGGATACCTTCCCCTTTGAGGAGCGGTCTTTCCTGGCCCAGGCGGCCATCGCCCTGCAACGGGAGGACCTGGACAAGGCCCGCGATATCATCGCGCGGCGCACGGGATCGGTGTGGGCGGGCAAGGGGGAGAACCAGGCCCAGTGGCAGGTGATCCAGGCGTCGCTCTCGTTGATTGAGACCTGCGACGACCTCCGTCGGCAGCTTGGTGACCACACGAAGACCCAGGAGGCCCTGGTGGATTTCTACGTGGGTCATTTGCGGGAGGCGGACCGGCTCCACCGGGAGTTTGAGCAGGCGGTGGTGAATTGCCTGGATATGGACGACACGATGGAGGAGGCTGTGGCGCTGGCGCGTAAGCGTTACGGCGCGCTGGCCGCCGAGGTGCAGGCGTGCTTTATCCGGCACCTGGAAATCTCGGGGTGGCCACTATCGGGGCGTCTGGCCAATACGGATGTTTTCGACAAGCTGGTGTCCCCACGGTTGCAGGAAGGGGGCAAGAAGACGGCGCTCATCCTGATTGATGCGCTCCGTTATGAATTGGGTGTCGCGCTGGAAAAGCAATTGTCGGAGGATAGTCGGGTGGCGTTGCAGCCTAGCTGCGGGCAGATGCCGTCGGTAACGCCGGTGGGGATGGCAAGTCTGCTGCCCGGCGCGGGCACGGACCTGCGGCTGGTGACGAAAGGCGACGGGGTGGCGGTGATGTTGGGCGAGGTGGTGCTGGGCAACGTGGCCCAGCGGATGGAGGTGTTGCGGAAGGCTTATGGCGCGCGCTTCCAGGAAATGGCGCTGGAGAATTTCACCAAGAAGAAGCCCAAGCTGGCCACTACCACGGAATTCCTGGTGCTGCGCAGCAACACCATGGACAGCCACATGGAGTCGGACCCGGAAACGGCCTTGGGCCATGTCATCACGATGTTGCGCAAAATCCGAGCGGCGGTACACCGGCTCAAGAGCCTGGACTTTGACCATGTGTTGATTGCCACGGACCATGGCTTCCACCTGAATCCCCGTCCAGAAGCGGGTGACGTGTGTCAGAAACCGTCGGGCAATTGGGCGAACCTGCATGAACGTTGTCTATTGGGCTGCGGTTCGGGCGACGCATCGAATTACGTGCTGTCGGCTGCGGACCTCGGTATCCGGGGCGACTTCGAGCAGGTGGCGGGGCCGAAGGGACTGGTGGCCTACCGGGCTAACACACCGTATTTCCACGGGGGGGCGTCGTTGCAGGAACTTATTGTGCCGGTGATTGAGGTATTCCTGGACGGCCCCAAAGACGCAACGCGGAAACCGCTTCAGGTGTCGCTGAATTACCGTCGGGGCGCGACAAGGATTACGACGCGCCTACCGGTTATCGAGGTTTCGGTGAGCACAGAAGACCTCTTTTCTCAATCGGAGGAGGTGGCGGTGCAGTTGGAGGCCCACGACAAGAAGGGCAACGTGGTGGGCGAACCGAAACCGGGGGGGGTGGTGGACCCGGCGACGGGGACCATTAATCTGCACCATGGACAGGCGGCGCAAGTGACGCTGAAGATGGTGCCGGAATTTGAAGGAACGTTTGTGGTGAAGGCGTTGGATCCCGCGACGTTGACGGTATACTGCACCTTGAAACTGGAAACCGACTATATGGACTCGATGTAAATCATGGACACGCTAAGTGAAAAACTGTTGTCTGTCTACGAGGGCCGGGTGGTGCGAAAGGACCTGGTGCACCGCATCAAAAAAGGCACCAACGTGCCGACCTTCGTGCTGGAATTTCTGCTGGCGCGGTATTGTGCGAGCGACGATGAGGCGGAGATCCAGGCGGGCCTCGACGCGGTGCTGGGGACAATCCAGGAGAACTACGTCCGGCCGGATGAGGCCAATGCAGCCCAGTCGAAGGTGGCACAGAAGGGGAAGCACAAGTTTATCGACAAAATTCACGTCAACTACGTGGAGAAAGAGAAGCGGCATTGGGCGGCGCTGGAAAACTTCAACTCCAAGCGCATCGCGATTGCAGACAAGTTCTATCGGGACAACAAGCGGTTGCTCGAGGGCGGCATCTGGGCGGAAGTCACGATCGGGTACAACGAAATTGAGGACGATGACTACGCTTTCTACGTGGAAGATCTGCGACCGGTGCAGTTAAGCCGCTTCGACTTCGATCGTTATGCGGCGGGCAGAAAAGAGTTTACGCGGGATGAATGGATGGACCTGATTCTGCGTGCAGTCGGCCTGGAACCGTCCAAGCTGACACCGCGCCTCAAGATGCACTTCATCACCCGCCTGGCGCCGCTGGTGGAGCCCAATTTTAACTTCATTGAACTCGGACCACGCGGTACAGGGAAGTCCTACTTCTTCAGCGAGTTTTCGCCCTATTCGACGCTGGTCAGTGGTGGCCAGGCCACGAAAGCGACCTTGTTCTACAACAACCAACGTCACCGGATTGGCTTGGTTGGATTCTGGGACGTGGTGGCCTTCGACGAGGTGGCCGGGATCAAGATTAAGGACCAGGACGCCATCCAGATTATGAAGGATTTTATGGCAAATGGACGCTTCTCTCGCGGCGTCGAAGTCATCGCAGATGCGAGCCTGGCTTTCGTGGGCAATATCGACCACTCTATACAGCAGGTCGTAAACTCAACGGAACATGACTTGTTCATGCCGTTGCCGAAGGAACTTGACCTCGCGGTGATGGATCGTTTTGCCTGCTACCTGCCCGGCTGGGAAATGCCCAAAAGCAGCAGTGAATACCTCACCAACGATTACGGGTTCATCACCGACTTTATTGCCGAGGCCTTTCATTATCAATTCAGTCAGACGAACCGCTACGAGGAAGTCTCCAAACGAATTCGTCTGGGACGTTCGGTCGAGGGGCGCGACGAGAAGGGTATTAAGAAGACCGTTTCTGCGCTGCTCAAGATACTTCACCCCGATGGCGAGCCTGGTGATGTAGAATTTGAGGAGTACGTTGCGTATGCCGTGGAGAGCCGACGTCGCGTCAAGGAGCAAATGAACAAACGCAAACCGGACGATGAGTTTGCGAATATCAACCTTTCCTATTTCCGGGCGGATGGCTCAGAAGTGGAAGTGACATGCCCCGAATCGAAGGGAGCGATCGCCACCCAACAACCAGCGCGGCTCCGACTGGAAGTCGACGAGCCTGAGCAGTCCCTGGAGTTGCCGCCAGTCGTGGCACCGGTAGTCGATAATACGCCCGTCGCGATGCCTTTGCCTGAAGCGGAAACACGGCAACCCGTGGAGGCCCACTACACCATCCGCTACGACGACATGGGCCACACCTACGAGACCATCCTGGGTGACTATCTCGAAGCTGTGAAGGAGGTCTGGGTGGAGGAGCCTTACATTCGCGTGGCTCACCAGATTCAGAATTTTGTTCGGTTTTGTGAGACCTTGGCGAAGCGCCCCACCATCAAGAGGATTCACGTACTGACTGCATGCGACGAAGCCACAGCCATTGGCGAGGTTCTCCCAAAGCTCGAAGACCTTAAACAGAGCCTCCTGGAGATCGACATCGCCCTTGAGATCGCGTTCGATCCCAATCTCCATGACCGAGAAATTCGACTAGACAACGGATGGACAGTCAAAATCGGACGTGGTTTGGACTTCTATCAGAAGCCCAATAGCTGGTTTGAAATCGGGGTGAACGACTTGTCCTTGCGGAAGTGCCTGGAGACCAAAGTGGATATTTTCAAGCAGCAACAGACAACTTGAGTTACACGACAATCGTATTTCTGGATGAATCTACGAGACTATAGCGAATAGTTAGCTGATGACCTTTGGGGTTAGGTCCCCAATGCCAATCCTGTACAAAAAGTTGTACCCAATCGTTTGCGAAGCATGGTCTAAATGGGCTATAAGGGAGATAGGAGTTACACCGTGTAACTCCATCAATCATGCGCAATTACTTGATATTGCTAGTGTTGCGGGTTTGGGACTTTAATAACTCATAACCCAAAGGTCGTCGGTTCGAATCCGGCCCCCGCTACCATTTGTAAATCAAGGACTTACGACAATGTCGTAGGTTCTTTTTTTGTGCCCCAATGGCCCAATTATTACTTGTTTCATTTTGCAGCGGGCGACGATGGACTCTCTGTCCTTCCGGTGAAGTGAGCTCCATTGTTTGGGCGTTGGCGCATGTATTTTAGCGCTATCGGAGCGGGGGCAGGTGGACGGACGAATTTACCACTGAACTGCCGAGCTTTGCCGACATTCCGTAGTTCGTCGCCTCTGGTGTTACAACGATAAGATCAGTCTTCCATTCAGGCCGCTGGCTCGACCTTTGGCATCCTGTTCCGACAAAGCGGCAAAACAACCACGTTTGATGAGGGGGGTAAATTGCCCAATCGTGTGGACATGAACGACTGCAACGCAAGAAGCAACTCTCGTGCGTTATTGCCTGTCATTCAGGACGAGTTTTCGGGTGCCTCACCGTAAAGGATTATGACCGCCGGTCTCAACTCAACCCGGTCAGTGCACAACGCTATTCTTGTTCCTCGCTGGAATGTTGGTAGCGATGTTACGAGGTCGTCGTGGAGTGCGGGTTCCATAAATACATGCAAGTCAGAAAACGCGTCCGACGGAAACTATCGACGTTTTGAGTGCGATTAACGAGCAAGAGGCAACTTTGATATGTTGTTGTCTGCCAACGATGCCTCGTGGTCTGGAACCGTAGCGCCGCTATTTATTCGATGGCTCATACCGGATAGCGATATTGTCGTAGCAACTCGTGTGCTTCGCGGTATCTGATGGGCGAATGCGAAAGCCTACGCCGTTATCGGTATTGCCAGCGAGTCCGCTGGTGGCCTCGGCGACGACAGTGGGAAGTTCGCCTACCGGTTGCACCACAACGCGATAGCTGCCGTCCGACCTGTCCAGGGCCAGTTGTACGTGATTCCAAACGTCATAGGTTACGCGGACGTTGCTGTCAACGTAGTGGTCGCGATCCCAATAGCTCCATACGCCGTTACCCGCGCGTACACCCAAAACATGGGCGGCAGAACCAGCCTCATCAAGGCTCACCGTAGTCTGATGCTCCGATGTCGTTTTTGGGTCGGGAATGATGTACGGGTATGATTTGTCCGATCGGATAAACAGGTCGAAATCAAGAGTCATCGTGCCGCCATCATCCAAGGGCACTTGGAATTCCGATAGGATTTCCGCGCCGCCATAAGCGCGTAGGCATTTTACGCCCGGACCATAGGAAGTATCGTTCTCGATGATATAGCGATCCTCGGCATTGGAATCGACCCGCCAGCTACTACCGGTTAATGACTGCCGGCCCGCGATGGGCCCATCAACTTCATGGGCTTCGAAGTCGTCGGTGAGGCATTCGACGTTACCTGGTTTGGTGAAGTGCAGAGTAGGGGTCCAGTTCAGCGTGAGGTCGTCGAGATAGGTGACACTGTCGACGGGGCCTTCGGGAACAAAGGACACATAATTGAATATCCGATAGCTGGGCACTTCGATAGGGGTGTTGACACCATGTAGAACGACGAAGCGCTTCTCTGCGGGGGCATAGTTGACGTCTCGGCAAAGGACCACGTCCTCGTCTGCACCAGCGGATGCGGTGTAGCTTCCTTCATCCAGGTTCACGTTGATGGTGTATTTCTGCCATTCGCCAACGGGTGCGTTGTAATCGGAGGTGATCCATCGATCGCCCTCGCGATAGGAGAGCTGGCCCGTCCCGGGGGCGATATGTAAAGCTACATCCGTTTCGTAACCGATATTGCCCTGCAGATAGGCTGCCACACAACTGTCTTTACTGTCGCGCATAAGCCAGTACGTGTAGGTGCACGTGCCATTGGCGATGGCCACATCCAGGCTGTCGGTGTACTTGCTGCGATCCGGGGAACTGGCGTGCCAGCCAGACAAACTGCCGCTCCCATCGGCGGCGCTTGTCAACCGCACTGCGTTACCCGTATTGCCGCGACGCGTTTCGGTCTGGACAACTGGTTGTGCATTGTCTCCCTCGCCAAATTTGAACCAGCAACCGGGGGCTGCCCGGAGATCGGGGACGTATTGCAGTACGCCCCAGCCACCGCCGTGACCACGACTCCGGACCGGGAAATCATCGAAATTCTGATCCAGAAATTTGATGTGGCCGAAGTCCTCGACATCCTGCATGATTTGTCCCCAGCGTTGGTACCACGCGAGATGATAGGAGTCATACCAGACATCACAGCGCCAGCCATCGGAGCCGGTCCGAATGGTTTCATAGAAATAGGCTGGCGCCCCAGAACTGATGAGTTTAATATCTGGATGAGCGCTCTTCGCAATATAGTCCCGCGCTACATCCAGGGAGACCGTACCTCGGTCGTGCCGCGCGCTGGTAAGGTAGCCTTTGGACGCCAACTCGAGATCGAGGGTCGCTTCGAAGGTGACAGGCAAGATAATTTCGTCCACCAATCCCTCATCGACCCAAGTGCGCCAATCCATGCGCCAATTGCCCAGTATAGGTCCAACATACTCGCCGCTCAGGGTCACTGCAAGGCGAATGTCGGGGTCGACGGCTTGAAGTGCCTGCCGTAGTTCGCGGTACAACTGAGTGACGTAGCCTCCGCGGAGGCTGCGCCAGTTTTCGACCATGGGGTCATGCAGATCGAAGCCCTCGCCATAAACATCAAAGCGCGGATCGGTCAGAATATCGACCCCGTAGCGCTCTTGCATAGCCTCCACCACAGGTGTGTTGAAACCATATTGGTCGGCCTTGTCGGGCGGGGGCAACACCTGGGTCGCTTCGCTGCGCATGCAGGCGACGAATCGCTTCAGGCCGAGCTCTTTCGCCATATACACAAACTCGGCCACTTTGGAGGCACGCGCGCCTTCATAGGCGTATTCGCGGACCATCCAAAATCGATTGCCCGCGCGGTCAACCGAAATGACTTCCGGATGTTCGGCGGTGTATTTGGCCACGTAGGACCAGGGAATCATTCTCCCCACGCCAGGGACACCCACGTCAGGCGGCGCGCCGTCACTGTAGATGTGGGGATGCCAGGACCAGAATTCAAAATCATGGCGGTCGGCGATCTGCTGTGCCACTTGGTGGAAGTCTGCCGGAAAACCCGCCATCACCTCATCGATGTAGCTCCAGGCGACCGCGAGGGTGGGGTTCGTTGTGGATAAGGGGTTTCGCCGTATAAATGGCTCGATCTGAGACAGATCGGTGCGCAGGTGGACTCCGGTGAAGCCTCTCCCTTTCCAGTGCTTGACCATGTGCTCGAAGGCAGCCGGAGAATCCATCGCCGCATTCGTTCCCGGCCCGTAGACCAGCGTCATGTCGCCCCAACTGGGTATGACGTTCATCTTGGTTTCTTGAGGAAGCTCCGCATGCGCGAATTCGTTCGCTGCAAGGTTTAACAGAAACAGGATGGCGAGTCGTTTCACGAAAATCCTTTTTTGAGCTCAGGCGTTCTTCCTGGAGAATGAGTGCCGCTGATGGACAAGGAGTTATAGGTAAAGAAAATTGGATGTTTGTTGTGACGATTGCGGCTGTAGCATAGCGGTTGAAAAATGGATTCTCAACCGCGTTAGGAGTGCATAGGATTTCATCACGGTGTAGTGCCTATCCCCGCCACCGCCGTTGCGCTTTACGACGACGATTTGCCAGGCGCTGTTCGCAGATCTCAGTCACGTCGCCCGGGAGCGATGTCTTGCGACGAATAACGAATAGGAGATGACACCAAGGCATGGCGGACAATGCGGAGGAAAACACCACAGCAAGTCCTGCCATACCTACATGAACAAGTATTTAGAAACCACAAACTGTCGTTGTTGTATGCGGGGTCAGGTGTCTGACTCCTAGGCGCTCCAATTACGCTCAGGGCGGGAACGGAGGCTGTTGGCTTCGCCACCGTAACTCCGTCCATACCCACGAGTAAGAACATTCTGGAACCACTACGAATACGTGCGAACGACGAGCTCTTTCCTACGGTTAGCAATGTCGCTTTGCCAAAGCTTTGCCGAAGCTTTGCGTGGATTGCGTTTCCGGCCGGTATAATTACATTTATCCCACAGGCCTCGCCGGGTACGACCTCCGAAAGATGACCTCGACCGGCAACGCCGACCCACCAACGTCCGAAAGGCACCAGTCATGGGTTGCTGGCAAACTTCAGTAGCGCTATGGCTACGACCACAAGTGCGTTCTCAATCCTTCCTGAATAGAATGTGGCTCGCGCCAACTTGGCCTCCAATCGCGATGCATTGTCATCAGAAGGAATTATGGCACGCCGTAATTCGGACGAAAGGAAGCTCCTATGAGTGCTGCACCAGCTATAACCGGTGATAGTAAGAGGATTCCGTTCAGAATTTCCGGTTACATACTAATCGTTTCGTCACTTTTTGTCTTGTTCCTGGTTGCGATCAATTCGACGTGGCAAGGAAGTTCCCAAATTCATACGAGCATGGAGATTTTCAGTGCAACAATCGCCGCCGTGGTGAGTGCGCTGTCTTTCGTACGTTTCTATTCCGATAAAAGCTATCTCTATCTCTTCTTGGCCTCTGGTTTCCTGGCGACCACGTTTCTCGATGGCTACCACGCGATTGTTACGAGTTCAGCAATGGAGGGGATTCTGCCCTCGGCCCAGGAAGCGTTGATTCCCTGGAGCTGGAATGCCTCACGATGCTTTCTTGGAGTTCTATTGTGCATGGCCGCATGGCCACACCGTCGTGATTCCTACCTTATGAAGGTCAACCGTTCCCCCGAACGTATAATCTATCTTATCGTGGGAATTGTTGCCGTTTTCTGCTTCCTGCTATTCACAATAATTCCTCTTCCAAATGCACACTTTCGCGACATGATTCTTTTGAGTCGGCCCCAGGAACACATCGCGGGGATATTGCTCCTCATTGCGCTCGTGGGTTTTTTGAGGGATGGACGCTGGAAAACAAATTCCTTTGAGCACTGGATAGTGATTTCATTGTTGATCGGGATCGCGTGCCAATCGCTCTTCATGGCATCTTCCTTTGGGCTCTTCAACATAATGTTCGATATCGCACATTCATTGAAAGCCCTAAGTTACATTTGTGTGCTCGTCGCCCTGCTCTCAAGTTCTTTTTCACTTTTCAAGGATGAACGTGATGGTCGAGCCGCTCTTGCCCTGGTACTGGAATCTCTCTACGAAGAAGTCGATGCGAGAAAAGTGGCAGAAGCAGAATTGCTTCAACGTAAGAATCAGCTGGAGCTGGAGGTTCAGAAACGTACCACGGAACTCTCCGAAACCAATAACAATCTGGAAACCATGCTCTACGTTGCATCCCATGATTTACGCGAGCCGTTGAGGAGTATGCAGAATTTTTCAAGTCTCGTCCTTGATCGTTATGCGGATAAACTTGATGAAAAAGGAGTCGACTTTCTCACCAGAATCGTGCGCGCAGGCGAGCGCATGGACCGACTGATGGAGGAGATTCTTATGGTATCGCGAGCAAGACGTATGATTAAACCTAATAAGCTTGTTGGCGCAAGAGTTCTGATTGACGAAGCCGTCGAATCGTTAAGGGGTCGCATCTCCTCCACGAATGCTCGAATTGAAATCATGGATACGCTTCCTGCCCTGTACGTTGACCGGGTGTGGGCTACACAGATAATTCAAAATCTCCTCGCCAATGCGCTTAAGTTCGTGGAGCCCGGGGAACCACCAGACATAACGATCGAAGCCTATCGCGTCGCGACGGAACCTAATGCGACTGGTCTTGCAATTAAGGACCGCGGAACTGGAGTGCCTGAGAATCAGTCCGAACGGATTTTCGGGCTGTTCCAACGGGGTGTCGCTCGATCCGTCGAAGGAACGGGTGCAGGATTGGCAATCGTGCGTCAAATCGTTGATAAGCATGATGGCTCAGTGAAGGTTGTTCCACGCCAAGGTGGCGGATCTGTATTCACCGTCACATTCGGCGCGGCGAGGGATTAAGTGTGGCTCGAACAGCCATCAGCGAATGAATCGTAGCGAATCCGCTACGGCTCAACCTTAAAGGGAGAGATTCTATGGACGCGAAGCCGCTGGAGATACTGTTAGTAGAAGACAATGAGGATGATGCCGTTCTCATCCAGGAAGGATTCCACAGCATTCGTCTTATGAATGTCGTTCAGGTAGTTAGAGATGGTATCGAAGCAATGGACTATCTCAAAAAACGACCCCCTTATGAAAACGTAGCCAAGCCGGGAATTGTCCTCCTCGATATCAACATGCCGAGAATGAATGGCTTTGAAGTTTTGCAGGCGATGAAGGCCGATACGGAATTGAAACCTATTCCAGTCGTGATGTTGACGACCAGCAGTAGAGAAGAAGACGTCGTAAAGGCGTTTTCCGATGGGGCAGCGTCGTACATTTCCAAACCGGCCGGATTGGGTGCGCTCAATGACGTTGTAGCGCAGTTTGGGCTGTACTGGACGATTACGTCGAAAACGCCTAGAACGGAATGAATACGTGAAAATCCTACTCATTGAAGACAATGAAGACGATGTCGTTTTCATTGAGGAAATGCTCGGAACATGTGAAACTACTATCACGTCAGCATGTTCGATGGCGGATGGACTACGCGAGCTTGATGACGCCCATTTCGACGTTATCTTGGAAGATCTTGGTCTACCGGACAGTTCTGGAACTGATGGCGTCAAGAGATTACATTTATCACATCCTATAACGCCCATTGTGGTGTTGACGGGCCTCAATGATGAAGTCGTCGGGCAAGAATCCATTAGGTCAGGAGCGATGGACTATGTTCCGAAAGAATTGGTAACGAAAGATTTCCTGGTTCGCACCATTCACTATGCGATTGAGCGAAATCGCTCCAATATTGACTTGCAGATTTCGAATGAGCGGCTCGAATTAGCAATTGATTCCGCAGAAGCAGGTATTTGGGACATCGACTTGCTGACAAACTCTGTCTACTGGTCGACTCGCTGGAAAAAGATTCTCGGGTACGCAAACGATGAAATCTCGGGCAGTTTAGAAGAATGGGCTCGTCGTCTTCATGCCAATTATCGTGAAGACGTGATGCAAATGCTCAGCGGAAAATTCGCGATCGATCGATCCAATAGTAACATCGAATTCCAGCTCCTTCATCGAGATGGTACCTATCGATGGATCAACTCATCCATTAAGACCATTCGAGATCAAAAGGACAACATCGTGCGAATCCTTGGATGTGGAATGGATATTACCGATCGAAAACTCGAAGAGCGGGAGCGTAGGCAGTTAGCGGCGGTCGTCAGAAATACAAAGGAGCCGATACTCATAACGGATACTGAGGGGGTTGTCCAATATGCCAACCCAGCATTCGAAACGACAACTGGACAGATGTTGGAGGAGATTATAGGAAAACCCCATCGTTTTTTTACAGAGGATTCCAACATATCGTCAACACTTTCCTCTGTCCAGGAGATGTTGGCCATCGGGCGCTCGTGGATTGGAGCGGCCCGAAGCTCAAGCGCAGACGATTCGGCGTTTGATCTCGAGTTAACAATGTCGCCAATTGTGGATGGAAATGATGAGTGTTCCCAAATACTAATCGTCGGCCGAAGCTCGACAGAGCGCACTATCACGGAACAACAGTTGCGCCAATCACAGAAAATGGAATCCATTGGCACATTGGCAGGTGGAATTGCTCACGATTTCAACAATATCCTATCCTCGATTATTGGCTATACCGAGTTGGTATACGATGACCTCCCAGCGGAAAGCCCCCAGAAACCTGATCTTGCGGTGGTTCTTGACGCATCGACCCGGGCAAAGGATCTTGTACGTCAAATTCTGCTTTTTAGTCGGCCGGGAGCCGACGAACATAAGAAACTTGACGTAAGAACGATCGTGGGTGAAACCGTTCAAATGCTTAAGGGTGTGCTTCCCTCCACCGTGACTCTCATCGAGCACAAATGCACAGACGAATGCATGATCTTTGCGGATGCCACCCAGATTCATCAGACTATTATGAATCTGGGCACCAACGCGTTCCACGCTTTACCTGACGATAGAGGTACGATTACGGTTTCTGTCACCATCGAGAGGACTACCCGTCCTATCATCGGCGTTTCAAACTCGCTACCCACGGGCGCATATGTGCGTATCTGCGTTCATGATAATGGCACCGGAATTGAATCGAGTATTTGCGATCAAATATTCGATCCCTTTTTTACCACAAAATCGCCTGGAGTGGGGACTGGGCTCGGCCTCTCCACGACACATGGAATTGTGCGACTACACAATGGTGCAATGACGTTGGAAAGTGATGTTGGCGTTGGAACGCGGTTTAGCATTTTTCTGCCGCTATTTGAGGAGAACGCGCCATCGGATTTAATAGCACCCCTCGATATCATATCGGGTGGTGGTGAGCGCATTCTCGTCGTTGATGATGAGCTCGCTATTGCACGCCTGCATGGACGTTTACTAAAAAAGCACGGTTACCACGTGGATGTTTATACAGATTCCGTGGAAGCGCTGGCCCGCATTAACGAGAGACCGAATGAATATGATCTTTTGCTTGTAGATTACACAATGCCAGAAGTTACAGGAATTGATCTGGTCGATGCTGTCCACGATTCGGGCGCTGCAACGTCAGTGATTATCTGTTCAGGAAATGAAACGGTATTAGAGACGCTTCCTAGAATTGCGGAAAGTAGATGCGGCTGGCTGGCGAAACCGATATCCGAACGCATTTTGCTGAAAAGCGTACGTGATCTATTGGACAGAAGTTATCCTTCCTGAAAACTCTACTTTAGAGCTGTCCCCTTGACAGGGAAGCTTACGCAGGGACGGGAAGTAGGCATAGAGTATTCGGCGAAATAAAGGGGAGCTTGGGTCTGGGGTAGACCGCTTTCATCTCATTCTTTGAGCACCGAGCGTACCACGGTCAAGCCCTGAGGGCTTGACCGTGGTACCCACATATCCCTGCCCACGCCAAACGGGTGCATCGGCTATGATGATGTTCTGTGGGAAGCGTTCTTGAAGACTTCTTGTGTTTTTATAAGGCCCTCCGAGGGAGGGAAAAACTCATACATTCCCGTTGTGTCGTTTAGGCGCCTAGGCGCTCCAATTACGCTCAGGACGGGAGCGGAGGCTGTTGGCTTCGTCATCATCGATAAAGGATTCGGTCTTCGGGTCGAACTTGAGTGTGCGATTCAACATCCAGGCCATGGACGCCGCGTGGCACGCGATATGGGAATGCTTCACGACCTCGGGATTGGTTACCGTGGGCTGCCGGGACTTGACGCAATCGATGAAGTTTCGGGCATGGGCGACCACGTCCAGACCGGGCTGGTCGTTGACCTCCTTGCTCGTCCGGGGTTTTGGAAGGTCGGCGAGCTCGCTTTGGAGCGATTCCGGGCCCACTTCGATGCCACCGGTGTCCCCAGTCTCCACCCATCCGGCATCGCCCACAAAACGAACGGGGCAAGTCCCGAGATCTTGAATCCACCCGGTCCGTTCGCCAAAGGGAGTGTCGAGGAAATCCAACACGAGTTTGACACCATTCTCATAGCGGGCCGTAATGTTTTTTTCACCAGGGACATATTCCACCGGCATCGTGTCATCGGCATTGATCGCCCACTGGCACAAATCGACCGTATGGGCACCCCAATCCAGCAACCGGGTCCCCGCCTCAAAATCATAATGTGCGCGCCAGCCACCTCTGACATAGGTGCTGTTGTAGAGCCGCCAGGGCGCGGGTCCCAGCCACATGTTCCAGTCCACCTCATCCTTAATGGGCGTCGGTTCGGCCGGCAACCATTCGGTAAGGTAACTCGGTCGGTATATGGACGCGTAGAGGGTTTGAATCTTGCCCAGCTTTCCGGATTGGGCAATCTCCACGGCCTGCCTGAAATTCGCAACACTGCGCCGCTGGGTGCCCGCCTGAAAAATCCGGCCCGTACGCTTAAAGGTATCCGCGAGTTTCTGGCAAAGTTCGATGGTGAGGGCGCAGGGCTTCTCACTATAAACATCCTTGCCTGCTTCCGCCGCCATCATCGAGGCCTGGGCATGCCAGCGATCGCCCGTCGCTATGAGTACGGCATCGATGTCGTCGCGCGCGAGCAAATCCCGGAAATCCGTATAGAGCACGCAATCGCTATTACCGTTGATCTCGTCAATGAGTGCCTTTCCCTCATCGCGACGACTTTTCTGGACGTCCGCCAGCGCTACGCACTGCACATCGGGCAAGGTGAGCATTCCGCCCAGGACATAGCGGCAGCGCGGTCCGCATCCGATGACACCCAGCGTAATCTTTTCACTAGGTGCTACGCTGTCGTTCTGCCCCAAGACTTGCGTGGGGGTAATCAAAGGAATTGATAGTGCGGTCGTGGATGCAATGGTGTTGCGCATGAACTGCCGACGGGTGGACTGGCGATTACTTTTCATTGCTCTTGGATTTCCTTTGGCCCGGTTCTGAGAGACGGCCTGTCCGGGGCGGGTCCAAACCCGCAACCCACGGCATTTCCGAGTGTTCACGTGAGGGGTTCGGAAATTTAGATGCCGACTCTCATTGGTAGTTATTGGTGTTGCCGTATTGATTTAAGCAGAAGGGCATGGGGGAGTCAAGGTCCCCGACTGGAATTGACCAGGAAAGTGCGATTAGACAACGCGAAACGCCGTAAATACCAGCATGGGGCACGTTCAGTTGGACGAGCTTTCAAGTGCCGTCGATTGTAGGTATCGCGTCGGACGCTACTTCGCGAAAGTATTTACGAATGCCTGGAAGCTGCACACAGACGCAATAAAAAACTCCCGCGCAGTTAGCTGCGCGGGAGTCGTTTTGCTGGTTCAGATTGTCAGGTGCATCAGCGCACCCGTGGGGCCTGGTAGCGATGCCACCCGAGGAGTATGGTCAGGAGTGCGAGTAGCACGGCACCATCCACCAGGTAGGAGCCCGTGCTGCCCTGTCCGGGGGCACAGGTGACGCCAGGTGCCTTCTCAGGGGGCGTGCCGCCGCCGCCCGTGCCGTCGTCACCCTTTTCCGTAAGGGGGGCAAAGAGGGAGAGGCTGATGGCTTCACCCGAGAGGGTATTGCCGGAGGCCTGCACGTTCTGTATGGCCGTCTCGGTCCAGGCACCGGAGCCGACGGTCAGTCGGAAGTTTCCGTCGGCGGAGCCCGTCACTGCTGTGGGGAAGTGCATGTAACGGGGCGTGCTTCCGGTTGGGAGCGTGATTCCCTTGAGGGTAAAGCGCACGGGGTTGGCAAGGAGGCGGCTGCTCGGAATGGCCCGGTAGGTCGCGCCGTCGTCATCCGATACGATGATGCTTATATCAAAGAGCACGCCGTCGCTGGCGAAGCCCTCCGGTATGGCAGGCACGTTGGCGGCGTCCGCTTCTTCCAGAATGGTGCGTATATCTTCACCCAGTGCAATGGTGAGTACACCCCGTTCGCCACAGGCGAGGAGGGCGCGGTCCACACTGACCGTAAGCAACTGGCTGGTCGCTTCGGGATTGCGTACCCGGAGGGAGACTTCGCCCGTCGCAGCGGTATCACAGGTGCCTTCCCAGGCGACCATGCTGGTCACGCCCTGAATGCGGGCGGCCTGGGTTTTTGCGGTCCAGCTGTCGCCATCGGTAAGCAGGGCGGTGAAGGGCTGGTCGGGGAAGCCATTGGCATCCATGTCGGGGGCTTCCACGATTGTGAGCTCAAATTCCTGAAGGAGCCCTTCGGTGGAACCCGCCACTTCTCCTTCGGCACGCACGGTATGTATGCCCGGCGTGAGGAAGAAGACCGCAGGAAAACCCTCTGCGGCGGCATCGGACGTCTGGGAGGTGCCGTCCACGGTGTAGATGACCCGGGCGGTGCTGTTTGCGCAGTCCGCTTCGGTCGGCAGGGTTGCCTTGGAGGCAAAGAGGACCTGGGCCACATCGGCACCGCTGGCGACAACGATGGTATTGGTCATGGGCTGGACGACCGCGAAGGCCGTGAGCATACAATCCGTAACCTGGTCGGCGCAGGAGGGCCCGCTGATGATTACCCGGCGGGCTTTGGTGGTCGTGTTGCCCTGGTCATCGGTCGCCGTGTAGGTGACCGTGTAGGTGGCCGCACGGGAGGTATTTACCACGTCTTCGGCGTCGGAAGTAACCGCGATGTCGTCACCACTACACCCGTCCGTGGCCGTGGCACCGGGGTCGGTGAAGTTATCACCGCAGTCCAGGGTGATGGCCACGCTGCCAATCAGGGAAATTTCCGGGCCCTTCGTATCGGCCACAATGACATCCCGGGTAATAACTGAAATCCGTCCGCCGCTATCCGTAGCGGAATAGGCGACCACATAATTTCCGGGTACGTCGCGGTTTACATTGTTGGAAACAGTGACGACTTCCGATTCGAGCCCGTCACAGGCATCCAATGCCGTAGCACCGGGTTCCTGAAAGGCGGTACCACATTCGAGGGTCATGGGGTTGGCACCCATTAACGTAATGACCGGACCCGCATCATCCACGACCGTAACGGTCCGGGTGCGGGTAGCGGTCAGGCCCCGACTGTCCGACACCGTGAAGATCACGCTGTAGGTGCCGGGGGTCTCGAAATCTACGGTGCCACTCATCGTGGGGGACAGGGTGCCGCTACACGCATCGGTGGCGGTGGCCCCCAAATCACTATAGGGCTTGCCGCAGCTATGATTAATCGCCGCAGGACCAACCAGGTTCAGGATGGGGGGCGTTACGTCCCGCACCGTAACCGTCCGGGAAATCTGGACGGCCTGATTGCTATCGCTGTCTGCCACATTGTAAGTAAGGGTGTAGGTACCCGTTTTTCCCGTAAGGACCACGCCACCAACGATAATGCTGTTCGTCAGGTCACCGTCCACGTCATCCAGGGCTGTGGCACCGGCATCCTGGTACGAATCACCGCAACTCAGGATGATTTCTGCATCCCCAAGCAGTGTAATAACGGGCGCATCACTTTCTCCTTCACCCTCTCCTTCACCTTCACCTTCGCCTTCACCTTCACCTTCGCCTTCACCTTCACCTTCATCTTCACCTTCACCTTCACCTTCACCTTCACCACCGGTAGATTCAAAGCAAACCAGCGAATTGGAAATCGTACTGGAGAGTTCGCCGCCATCGGCACGATATAGGGCCATACCCGTGATTTGTTGATTGGAGGTCTCGTTCGTCGCGACCTGCAAGGTATAGGTAAAGGTGGCCGGGAATTCGGGGATGTTGAACCAGGCGAATTCCACCCGTCCGTCGGTCACAGACATAAAATCGGGCGCGTCGTTGCCGCCGACATCGAGGATGGTCCAACCGGTGGGAATGGTCTCGACGATACCCAGTGCAGACAATTCAGCCTGGCACCCGCCGCCCAAGGTCATAGTTACAAGGAGGCTGCCGTCGGGATTCACACAGGTATCCGGGATTTCCCGGCTGACAGCGACACAGCCATCTTCGGCCGTGGTGTCGAGGCATACGTCTGTTGCTGGGATCGTGGTCATCAATTCTTCGGCGAGCATGCGATAGAGGGCTACGCCTGAGATTTGCTGGTCCGTAGTTTCCTCGGTTGCGACACGCACGGTGTACGTAAAGGTCGCAGGGAAGTTCGGGACTTCAATCCAAGCAAAGTCCAAGGTGCCTTCCGTACCTGCTTCGGAGCTGATATCGGGTAGGTTTGTTCCTGCGACAGAGACCAGGGACCATCCCTCTGGAATGGTTTCCACCACGCCAAGTGCCGTGAGTGACGATTGACAGGTGCCGGCGATACTCACCGTAACCAGGACTTCATCGTCTGCTTTTACGCAGGCCTCATCAATCTGACGGGCAACGATCACGCAGTCGCCCACTTCACCGCCATCGGCCGGGGCCGCATTGACCCAGCCGAGGTCCACGAGGGCACCAATTTCCAGGGCGGCATATTCACGCCGCGATGTGCCCGAGACAATCTGATGCTCCATGACCGCACCACCGATAATACTATTGGTATTCCAGTGGGAGAGACTGCTGCCGCTAAGAAATCCTGAGGGGGCAAATACGCCTGCCCGGGTTCCCGTCTGATCATAATTTGTGGTGGCGTTACTTCCCCCAAAGAATAAGGCGTTGTTCCGCAGGTCGGCGGTGACGCCGTTGAAGACGGGCGTGGTACCACTAAACAGGACGGTGGTATCGGCCTTTTCCATAAAGGAGTCCCACACACTGTAGGCGTTGTCAAAAAGGCTGGAACTGCCATCCGATGCGGAAAGAGAAAGGATGCCTAATCCGTGGGTGATTTCGTGGAGCAAGGTTGACTGGAGGTCCGTTTGGGAGCCCGTGGGATTGTTTGAACTCACATTCCAATTGAAGCCAAAGTCAACGGTCACCACGATATCTTCGAGGCCCGCAAAAGGTTTTACCCCGGACGTAAGCCGTTGAAAAGCCGTACCATTCTGAAAACCGGCTCCGCTGGAGAAATAGGGCCCGGCCGTTGCCAGGAAGCCTGTTCCGTCACTCTCGGAGCGTTTCACCAGAATATCGAGGGCACCGGGCTGATTGAGGACGTCTGCCACATAGGTCAGGGTATCTTCCAACCGGGCGCGACGGTCCGCACCAGAACTCGTGTCATCGAATCCTGCATTGGTGTCTTGGAGTACATCTTCGTAATAGATGTTGAAGGTGATACCGTGGGCAACAACTTGTTCTGGCGTGCCCGCAGGGATAGTTTTTGTCCCCAGTGGCACGGCCTCTACGGATTGGGAGGTGACCCGGTAGACAAATTCTTGCGCCGATGCAGTAGTAATGCCTGTGACGAGCGAACCTACGGCTATGAGCAGCATTGCGCCGCGATGCCAACCATTAAGTAAACGCATGCTTATCTCCTGCCCCGATATTGCCCCAAAAGGTCTGGCGGGGTGTCTTACGCTGCCTGAGCCACGTAGTTACGACTCTAGACGTTGTTCCTCGATGCCATAACGATAATGCGGGTATACCCGATCAATTCGGATGGAATCCCGATGTTGCTTTACGAGTTTCTCTGGATCTTGTTCCGCGCCCCGCGAAAAGCCTCTGGGGGAGACACTAAAGAATTTTCCGATTGCTCCCATTCACTTCTCCCACAGACCCTGCCGCCACGATAACACACCGACAAACGGAATCACCATTTGGCAGATTGCGCACCTCGTGTACAAACCTCAATACAGATTATCCACGAGTATGGGACGCCAGCGAATGACAAGGGTGCCCTAGGGATTATATTCGCCTTCGCCAAGGCTGTCAATCCAAGTCTGGGATCCTAAGGCTATATTCGAAGGCCCACAATAGATTTTGACCTATCGTCTGAAAATAAAGCGTATTATATGAATAGTGGCTGGAGGCTTAGCTACACGCGTAGAATCGGGAAAAAGTTCATTGCCACGGGATGGATACCACGGGTGCAAAATACAACGGCAAATCGGGATTTAGTAAGTCGTGCCTGTGGATGTGCTGCCCGCCTCAACCGTAAAGAGCACTGAAATTACCAATCGTGCCGCGCGATCCGGTACGCCGGTTCGTGCGTGTGGATGTACCATCAGCCCGCCAACATGAAAAACAGCCTCCATGGTATCCATGGAGGCTGTTCAGTGACTTTTTGTGTCATTAATCAGTTGCTTGGGGTTTCACTGGCAGCATCCGCAGCCGTTGCAGGCGCTTCTTCAGCCGGAGCCGCTTCTACGGCCGGCGCGGGAGTTGCCTCGACAGGGGCGGCGTCGGCAGCCGTTGCAGCCTCTTCCATGGGCGCCGCTTCTACGGCAACTTCAGCCGCATCTTCTTCCGCAGGCGTCTCTGGGAAGAGATCCGGCTTGGCCATTTTCAGGCGGTCCAGGGCGGCCTGGGATTTGCGAGACACGGAGGATTCAGGAAATATCTCAATTTGCTGCTGATAGTGGGCGATGGCTTCTGGAAACTTGTCCAGCGCTTCTTCAACCCGTGCCATATTGAATGGCTGGCGACGTCCCGTAAGGGAGTCACTCCACGTTTCGAAGACCTTGGTATACCCCGCGAGGGCTTCTTCAAACTTGCCGGCATTCTCATTAAGAAAGGCAAGACCATCGGCCGCTTTGGGTGCAAATTCAGAATCACTATGATTTGCAAGAACGGCCTCAAAGGCTTCGCGAGCCTTGTCGTAGCTCTTGGCTTCAATCGCGGTTTCGCCAGACACATAGAGGGCTTCCACGCTCCAGCGGGAGTTTTCATCCGCAATTTCCGCCAAGGCCTCGGCCTTCAAACCAGGCTCTTCGGTCGTTGCGGCCACCGCATATTCCGTGTTTTCCTTCAGCGCATCGGCGGAATTCTTCACACTGAATACACCGCCAATGGCGATACACAGCAAGAGGAAGCCCGCGCCACCAGCGACTTTCGTCGGGTTTTCCTTGGTGTATACCAAGGCTCGTTGCCACTCACTTTGGGTCTCCGCGCCATCCCCATCAAGGTGGGCACCCTTTTCCTTTGTATCTCGCTCGGCCATGGATTCTCTCTTTCCAGAAACTGTCTACACGTAAGCCTTCCCAAAGGGGAGGTAGTTGGATAAATAAGGGTCACTATTGTACCCGATGCCGTGCCCGGCTACAATATTCCGCCCCCACGTCAATTTTGCCCCCTGGACATCAGGAATTATTGTCTTCCGGGAGGTACAGGACGAGAAGCCGATTGCTCCGTCCCACGCCCTGTCTGCTGGCCGTGACATCGAGACGTCGTCCGGGCTTGCCGAACAATAAGGTCACGCTTTCATCGACCTGGGTGGTGGAAATAAGCTTCCAGCCGTCTTCTGGCGCATACTTGATGTAAAACCGCGCCAGTTCGGAAAGGGAATCTTTGGTGTAATAGACCATGCGGGCCACTTGAGTCGACTTGGAGTCATAAACGAATGAGCGCTCCGTATCTTCGCGAAGGCCTTCAGGCAAGGGAACTTCCTTGAATCGACGGGCCATGGCGGGAATCAGCCCCGGTGCGGTGATGGATGTCCCGCCACTGTCGTTGCTGTCCAGCAATTCAACGGGGGGCTTATCGGATTTCTGGAAGGGGGTCGTCTCACAACCGGTGAGGACAACCACGGCCAGAACCATCGTGACAATTGCTGCATATTTCATTTTGGAGGTACTTTCTTCTGTAAAAGGTGAAAAGGTCACGATCTGGACGACGTGACGGTCCTGCTATTCAATACAGGTTGTGTGTTGTCAGCGAATAGAACTCAATCGTTGGCGTGGAGGCTTTCGGGGCCCTCTTTGCCCACATGCTTTTCATAATGGCCCTTGCCATTGCGCACGTACTTGGTGAATCCCAAGCGTTCCAGATTATCATCGCTCGCGTTCTGTTTTTGAATGCGCTCATGCCCGGAGCCCGCAATATGGGGCGATTGGAATACCCGGACCACCTTCTCGCCGGTTTCCGGGTGCTCCGTCAGGGCGGCTTCACGCATGCTTTGCACATGGTCAAATACTTCGCCTTCGGTGCCGTCGTCGTGGATGACCTGATAGGTATATATGGGCATGTGAATTCTCCACAAGGCGTTCGGGTAGTCAAACGCCCGGTTGGTCTGCGTGTTCTGCTAATACCCCCATTATACGGAAAGAGAAACGGCCCGCAACAGTTTCCAGGAAACCGTTGCGGACCGATATGTTTCAAGTTTTTCTGGCGCACAGGGCGGGGATTAGAGAATGCCCCGTTCCTGGAGGCCCTTAATACCGGAACGAACTTCTTCGGCTGACTTGTGCAGGGAGGCCTTCTCGGCGTCCGTGATGTCGAGTTCGAGAATTTTCTCGACCCCGTCTTTGCCCAGGACGCAAGGAACGCCCATGTAAATGTCGTCCAGTCCATATTGGCCGGTCAGCAGGGCTGCGCAAGGCAGGAGCTGCTTTTCATCACGAATGATGCTCTGGGCCATGCGGACGGCGCTCGCGGCGGGGGCGTAGAAGGCACTGCCGGTCTTCAGCAGGGAGACGATTTCGCCGCCGCCCTTACGGGTGCGATCAACGATGGCGTCGATACGGTCCTGGGGCAGCAGTTTCGTGATAGGAATACCGGAAACCGTGGTGTAATGGGGCAAGGGCACCATATCGTCGCCGTGGGAGCCGAGTACCATGGTGTCCACATTCTTCATGCTGACGCCCAGTTCCATGGCCACAAAGGAGCGCATGCGGGAGCTGTCGAGGCAGCCGGCCATACCGATAACCCGTTCCGGGGGGAACCCGAGCTTCTGGTAGGCCAGGTACACCATGACATCCAGGGGATTGGTCACGATGATGACGGTGGATTCGGGGGCGTATTTCTTGATGTTTTCGCAGATTCCGGAAATGATGTTACCATTTTTTTCCAGGAGGTCAAGACGGGTCATGCCGGGCTTGCGGGGAAGACCTGCGGTGACGATAACCACGTCGGAGCCCACGATATCGGCATAGTCATTGGTGCCAACGCACTGGCTGCTGTAGCCGCGGATGGGGCCCGCTTCCGTCAGGTCGAGGGCCTTGCCCTGGGGCAGACCTTCTACGATGTCGGTCAGGACCACATCGCCAAGTTCGAGCTCGAGGCAGTACTGGGCAGCAGAAGCGCCCACGTTTCCGGCACCGATAGATGCGATTTTGAATTTCTTTCCGACCGACATGGCGATTCTCCTTGGTGTTGGTCACTCTTGGTCACGAGGGATGGTATGTGCCGCACGAACGCCGGGCAATAAGTATGTCCGAAGTTACAATGGCGACAGCGGGGCCCAACGTGCATAGTTTCCGGGCCCGCCGGGCACAATGGCCCGCACGGCTCTCAACCAAGCATTGTACAACAATCGGATGGGGAAATACATGACGTTGCGCACCTCGTTGAGGGGAATCGTACCGACTTTGGTATCTTGCAGCCTGATAGCCGACTTCTGTTCGCCCATTATGGGGAGCTCCCAGTGGCATGCTCCATAGTCCGCAAAGCGGATGGAAGAGGGGCTTCGACTAACTGGACCCTGTCTCAAAAGACAAAATAGATGAATTCCTGCTGCCGAAAGACGCCGCCCAGGAATATGAGCCAGAACCACACCGAATAGACGGCCCAGCGGAACACGACCGGCTGAGACCGGAACCATGGCTGTAAGGGGCGACGGGTGTGGGCGTACTGGATGCTCTCCAGGATCAGTATGGCGATAAGTGCAAACAGGATCTCCGAGAGGGCCAGTCCCAGGTGCTCGCGTGAGGCGATCCAATAGTCCGCAGAAAAAACGACGCCCCAGTCCGTCGTGAGACGGCTCAAGATAGTCATGCCATGGGTTACATCATCGGCGCAGAAGAAAATCCACGCCAGATTGCACAGGGCAAAGGTACACAGCAGTTTCAGCCCCCCCGGCACGGAGCGGGTCCATGGGCCGTAGTGCCGCAGTGCCCGTTCCAACAGGAGGTAGGTGCCGTGGAGTAGTCCCCAAACCAGGAATTTCCAGTGGGCTCCATGCCAGAGTCCGCTTACGGCAAATACGATGATGATATTCATGGCCCACCGTGCCGTCGTTGTGCGATTGCCCCCGAGGGGGATGTAGACGTAGTCCCGAAACCAGGTCGACAACGTAATATGCCAGCGTTGCCAGAACTCGGTGATGGAGCGGGCGGCGTAGGGCCGGTTGAAGTTGAGGGAGAGACGAATCCCCAGGACGCGGGCGGCCCCGATGGCGATATCGCTATACCCGGAGAAATCGCAGTAAATCTGGTAGGCAAAACATACGGTAGCCAGCGTCAGGGCCGCACCACTCTGATTGGCAGCATCGCCGTAAACGTGGGCCACAACCTGGGCAAGGCGATCGGCGATGACCATCTTCTTGAAGAAGCCCCAGCCCATAAGGCGCAGGCCATCGGTCACATTGGTGTAGGAAAAGGAATAGGTGCGCCCGAGCTGAGGCAGGAGGGTCCGTGCCCGCTCAATGGGACCTGCCACGAGCTGGGGAAAGAAGCAGACATAGAGGGCGAAGCGACCGAGATGACGTTCCGGTGGTATATCGCCGCGATAAACGTCAATGGTGTAGGCCAGGGTCTGGAAGGTGTAAAAGGAGATGCCCAGGGGCAGGAGAAATTCAGAATAGGGCAAGTCAATAGACCACCCCCAATCGCGGGTCACCTCGCCCAGGCTATCGCGAAAGAAATTGTAGTACTTGAAGAAAAAGAGCAGGCCCAGATTGGTCACGAGACTGAGGGCCAGCCAGCGTTGTTTGGCGGATTTCTTGTCGCATCGAGAGATCTTCAGGGCAACGAGGAAGTCCACCAGGGTGGAAAACCAGATTAAGACCACATAGCCCGGCTCCCATGCCATATAGAACCCATAGCTGGCGATCAGGAGCAACGCCCACTGCCACTTTTTCGGGACGAGGTAGTACAGGCCGACCACCACGGGGAAAAAGAGGCAAAATGGCATGGAGTTGAAGAGCATGGTCTAGGCGGCATCCTTTCGGAGCGCCCGCCGCTGTTCCAGTCGGAGACCCACGTAGCACGACAGAATCAGATAGGCCAGCGCCGCGATAAGTGCCACGGCCGTCACGATGAGGCCCTGGGTCATTTCTTCGGGCCAGAAAGAAAATACGACGTTGTGGGTGCCCGTCGGAACGACACAGCCCATGAAATCGCCGTAGGCCCGGATCACCGTGCCGGGGCTGTCGTCGATGTGGACACGCCAGCCGGGATGAAAGTTTTCTGAGAGTACGAGGAGTTGGGCTCCAGGTGTCTTGCACTGTACGTCTACATAGCCCGGCGTGTCTTTCCGCACATTCACCGTGCCCGGCGCGGTATCGTCCAGGGTGACCGTCTCCATCACCTGGGCCGTTCGGGCCATGTCGATATCACCGAGGGCGGCCATGGGATCATCGTTAACAATGGCATCACTCACCAACCGTAAGCGAGGCATGGGATCATCGAGTTCGATCCAATCGATGCCCGCTGCCCGTGCTTCGTGAAGTTGTGTTGAAGTGCCCGGGCGTGTTTCGCGCCACTGCACCCCGGCGAGCTGCATGGGCAGGGGCTGGGCGTAGTCGAGATAGGTCTCTGGAAAGAGATTGAGATAGCCCGTCACATTTCGGTAGCCGTGGAGGGCAACCTGATTCATGGTGTAGGGCACAATGTCCGGCTCAATACGATTGGTATTGTCCCCCGGCGGCAGGGGGATGGCCGCCATCAGGTCGGGAAGGCGTTGGGCAGGTTTATGCCGCAGGCTGTACAAACCGATATCCCCGAGCGTGAACAGGACCAGCGCCAGGAGGGCCCCCTGTTTTCCCCGTCCGGAGGCCACGACCAGGCCGGTGGCCATACACACCAACAAGGTACCCAGCGCCACGGCCGAGCTGCGCATGACGGCGTGGTCGAAGGTCGCCAGGGCCTCTCCCTCGTGCATCAGGCGGTAGACCACCACGTAAATCAACACCGCTACGCTGGTAAGGGGCACGAAGGCCAACGGAGCGAGGCGCTTCCAGGAAAGGGTCATCTCCCGCGTTGCACACCGAAGCAGCACGGAAAAGGAGAGGGCCCCAATCACGGCCAGGCCGACGTGGAACACCGCGACATAACGGGCAGGCGCACGGAAAAAATTAACCACGGGAATGCGGGTCAGGCCGTGGTAGATAAAGCCATATTTTCCCAGAACCGCCAGAACACCAAAAAGTGCCAGGGCCAGTGCGGCCAGCGCCAGACTCTTACTCCGTTTCATCGAAAAGGCCTGCGTCACCATCAACAGGAGCAGGGGGACGAGGGCCGCGCCGAAATAGAGGGCGTCCCAGGGCTCGTCCCCGGCGAGTGGGGTATACACCCGGCCATGGAAGAGATAGGGACTCACCATCTGAGCCAGATTCCAGGGATGAAGAGAGATTCCCAACTGATAGTCGAGTCCCGGGTCCTGGCGCAACGAATGTTGGTAGGCGACGAGGGTGGGGAGGAGCTGGGCCGCGCCGATGGCCAGGGCCAACGCTTTCGCCACCCCAAGATGCAGTAAACGTCCCACATGGCGTGTTAAGCCGAGGAGAAACAGGGCGTAGAGCATTTCGACCAACCAGGAGAAATAGGTGACCTGGGGGTTGCCGATAAAAAGTTGAGATGCCGACAGGAGAATACAAGCCGCGAGGGCCACTGTGCACAATCCGGGCCGTCTCGCGCGCATGACCACGTCGATGGCGAGGAGGGCCCAAGGCAGGTGGGCCATGACGGCTACAAAACTGATGTGGACGTAGTGGTTCATGCTGCACCCGATGAAGGTCATCAGGAGGGCGCCAAACAGACTTGCGGAATGGCCGAGCTTCCAGCGGCGCAGGAACAGGTAGGTGCCCGACCACATGATGGGATAGCTCAGGAGCAGTTCCAGCATGAAGGCTCGGTCAAGGGGGAAAGTTCGATAGAGAAAATAGTGGAGGGGGTGGAGAAAGCCGCCGTGCCCTTCGCCATGAATATAGAAGCCATTGGCCAGATGGGGCATCCAGAGGAAGTTATAGCCTTGGCTCAGGCACTTGGCGTAGAAATCGCGAACGGGTAAATACAGGGCCGCGAGATCGTCTTCGATGTAGATTCTACCTTGCAGCAAGGGCCAGGCAAGTATCGCGAAAAGGCCGAGTGTGCCCACCAGCAACAGGCTAACAAGCACCGGCTCCAGCCGAGATGGCTTGGGTGCTTCCGGTGTGTTGGTGGCCTCCGGCGCGTCGGGGGTGGGTTCGGGGTGGTCTTCGATCATCTCAGTCATGGTAAGAATAGAATCTTTATCTTTGCGGGTCCAGCAGGTGAGCATGGACTACATTTTGCGGATTTCGGGGAACAATGCGTTGGTGGCTACAATTTAGCATGAACACCACGGTAGACCCTACCGCGGGTAAATGGGCACGCCGCAGACCGCACCGCGCCCACGCCGATTACTATCGCATCACAAGACGCCGCAGGCGGTGTATCACGTGATCCTGTTGTTCGTCGGTCAATCCGGGAAAGAGGGGCAACAGGATGGAATGGTCCTGAGCGGCTTCGGAGTGGGGCAGGGGGAAACGAATTTCCTGTCCCGCCATCGCGGGTTCGCGGTGGGCGTTCATGATGCCGGTCTTTGTGGCAATGCCCGCATCCAGCATGCCCTGCATCAATTTCCGCTGATCGATGCTTACATCAAGGCCGATGGCGTAGCTTTGCCAATTACTCCGCGCCCAATCGGGCTCGTGGGGGGGATTCACACCGGAAATTTCGGCCAGACCATGGGCATAGCGATCGGCGAGCCGTCGACGTTCCGCAACCAGCGTGGCCAGCCGTCCCAATTGCACCCGGCCCATAGCCGCCTGCAAATCGGTCATGCGGTAGTTGTAGCCGAGGGCGGTGTAGGCCTCCACGACGACCTGGCGTGCACCATGGCGCGCGGTGTCGGGAATACTCATCCCATGTTGGCGCAGCAAGCGAAACCGCTTGTCCCAATCGGGGTTGGCCGTTGTCAGCATGCCGCCGTCGCCGGTGGTGATGACTTTGCGGGGATGAAAGGAAAAACAGCAGATGTCGCCGTGGGGCTTTCCGATGGGTTCCCACTGCCCGGCATAGTTAATCTCGCTGCCACTGGCACAGGCACCGTCCTCGATGAGAGGCAATCCGTGTTTTTTGGCCAAGGGCACGAGGGTGTTCAGGTCACAGGGCATACCCATCTGGTGGACAACGAGTATGGCCCGCGTCTTGTCCGTCACGGCTGCAGCCACCAGAGACGGGTCGATGTTGAAGGTTTTCGGATCGATGTCGACCAAAACGGGCGTCGCCCCGCAATAACGGATGGCGTTGACCGTGGCAATGTAACTATGGGAAACGGTGATGACTTCGTCACCCGCTTGGACGCCAAGCACCAGCAGGGCCAGGTGGAGGGCGGCCGTACAGTTGGCGACGGCGCAGGCATGGGGTGCCCCCGTAACGTTGGCGAACTCCTTTTCGAAGGCGGCCACTTCCGGGCCCTGGGTGACCCAGCCCGATGCGATGGGCGCCTCCATGGCCCGCATTTCTTCCGGCCCCATGACGGGTTTGGCGATGGGGATGAACTCACCCATCGAAACGGGTTTCCGCACACTCGGACATCCACCACGCCACCAGTCGGCGGAGCCCTTCATTAAGATCGACGGCGGGTTCCCAGCCCAATACCGACTGGGCCTGCCGGATATCGGCCAAACGTCGTGATACGGGGTTGACGGCCCGCTCGGGTCCATATTCAATGGGAATTGTTGCGCCCATCACCTGCAGGAGGGCCTCGGCGAGGTCTTTCAGACTTATTTCCTCACTCCGGCCGATGTTGAATACCTGGTCGGTCGCCTCGGACTTTGCCGCCAGCACATTGGCCCGGGCAATATCGTCTACGAAAACAAAATCCATGGTTTGGGCGCCATCACCAAAAATGATGGGAGATTGTCCGTTGTGGATGCGCTCAATCCAGCGAATGAGCACCTCGGTGAAAACGCCATGGGTATCCATGCGGGGACCGTAGACGTTGAAGTACCGCAACGCGACGTAGTCGAGGCCATACATATCGTTGAAACTGCGGAGGAGCCCCTCGTTCCATGTCTTCAGGGCCCCATAGATGGTGCGGTTGTCGTAGGGGTGGTGGTCTTCTTTCGTGGGGAAGGATTCGGCGAGGCCATAGACCGAGGCGGATGAAGAAGCCACCACTTTTCTTACCCCGACGTCTACAGCGGCCTCCAGAACATTGAAGGTGCCATTGCCGAGGACTTCCATGGCGAGGCGAGGTTCCTGGGCGCATTGGGTGATGCGGATGGCGGCCAGATGAAAGACCAGGTCCACGTCCGTCATGGCATGTTGCACAACGGTCCCATCCCGGACATCCCCTTCAATGACGGTAATGGGGCCTCGTTCCCGTGCGGCGGCAATGTTGGCTTCACAGCCCCGGCTGAAATTGTCGAGGATTACGATTTCACGTTGGGCAAAATCGGGGTCCGCCTGGAGTTGGTCAATGATGTGGGAGCCAATTAATCCGGCACCACCGGTAAGGAGAATTTTTTGTGTCATGGTAACGTTTCAGACCTGTGAGGGGTTGGGTTCAGTCCGTTGGTATGCCGGACGGTGAGTCGTTGCATATCGCACAAATTATCTGGTGGTCGTTATAGCTGCGCCGCTTTTTTATCGTGGTCGTTGACCGTGCCGGATTCCACGAAGTATTTTGGTCGTTGGCGGGATTCTTCCAGGGTGCGCCAGAGGTATTCACCCAGGACACCGAGCATGGTCATCTGAAATCCACCCATCAGCAGCACCACGACCATAAGGGAGGACCAGCCATCGACCGGACCCCCGATAAGTATTTTGTTCAGCACTACCACCACGGCATAGAGCAAGCCCACCACGCTGGCCGCCATGCCGAGATAGGACATGAGGCGTATGGGCACGAAAGAGAATCCCGTAAAGGCATCGGCCACCAGTTGGAGCTTGCGGCTGAGATTCCATTTCGTTTCGCCAGCAGACCGCTCCGCTTTTGTATAGGAAATCTTGTCCTGCGAAAATCCCAATCGCGCAATCTCCCCCATGAGATAGGGGGAGGCGCTCATGCTCTGGCGCAGCGCCAGAACGACCTGATTGTCCACCAGGGCAAAGTCGGAACCTTTCGGCGGTACGGTAATCGTGGAGAAACGATTCATCAGGCCGTAAAACACGTTGGCAAAGAGCATTTCCGAGGCGGGGACGCCCTCCCGTTTTTCCCGGACTGCCCAGACCACCTGGTGGCCTGCTTTCCACTTCTCGACCATTTCTCCGATGAGTTCGGGGGGATCCTGCAAGTCGGCGGCGAGGAATACGGCGCAGTCGGACTGGTTATATTCGAGGCCAGCAAAGATAGCGATATGGCTGCCACTGTTCGAGGCGAGGCGCAGATAACGCCAGTCGGCGTGGTGCTCGCAGGCTTCCTTCAGCAGGGCGGGGGTGGCGTCGGCGGAATGGTCATCGACGAAAAGTACCTGGGCCGTAAAGCCCGTCACCTCCGCGAGCCAGCCTTCCAGTCGCTCAAAGAGGGCGTGAAGACAAGCCTCCTCGTTGTATACGGGGATGACAATGGTGACCTCGGGTTTTTCGGACGACACGTTGAAACTCTCCGATTCAGAGTACCTGCGATGACGCAGCGTAAACGTTGCGCGCGCTACGGTAAAACCGAGGCACACTCTAGCACATGGCCGAAAGGCTTTTCCCTACCTGGTTGGCAATGTAATCAATGTCACTCGGCGTCAGGCCGGGATATAGCGGCAGGGACAAAAGTCGGGTGGCCATGGCTTCCGTATGGGGCAAATCACCGGGTGAATAGCCCAGGTGTTTATAGGCGGGTTGGAGGTGGAGAGGTACCGGATAGTGCATGCCGGTGCCGACGCCGGCGCGGTTCAAGGCCTTGGCCAGTGCGTCACGGTCTTCACACTGGATGACGTAAAGATGCCACCCATGGGTTGCCCATTCGGCGGTGCTGGGGAGTACCAGTCCGGGAATCGGTTTCAGGGCCGACTCGTACCACGCGGCGATCTCTGTGCGGGCCCGTTGCCACGTCGCCAAGTGGCTTAACTTCACTTCGAGGGCCGCCGCCTGGAGGGCGTCGCAGCGGCCGTTATAGCCTTCGAGCTGGTGCTCATATTTTTTTGATTGTCCGTGGTCCCGGTACATGCGAATTTTCTTGTCCAGGGCGGTCTGGTTGGTGCCTACGCCCCCGGCTTCGCCACAGGCGCCCAGATTCTTTCCCGGATAAAAGGAATAAGCGGCGGCCGCCCCGAAGGAGCCCGTGTTCTTGCCGCGATAGCGGGTTCCATGGGCCTGAGCCGCATCTTCCACCAACCACAGTCCGTGTTTCGATGCGAGGTGCAGGAGAGGATCCAGGTCGGCGGGGTGGCCGTAAAGATGTACGGGAAGTATGCCCCGAGTCTGGGGTGTGATGGCTGCCGCTACGGCGTCTGGGTCCATGGTGTAGGTGACGGGGTCCATATCGACAAAGACCGGGGTTGCCCCACACTGGCTGATGGCCTCGGTCGTGGCGATGAAGGTGTTGGCCACCGTAATGACCTCGTCTCCTGGACCCAGATCGAGGGCGAGCAGGGCAAAGCGAAGGGCATCGGTGCCGGAGTTTACGAGGGAAAAATGTCGGGTGCCGAAGGTCTTGGCCATGGCGCGTTCACAGGAGGACAGGGCATCGCCCCCTACGAATTGTCCCGTGTCGATGATCTGCTCCCAACGGGCGAGGAGATCCTGCTTGAGGGCACGGTTGGCATAGGCCACGTCGAGAAAGGGTATTTTCATAGGGCGTCTGCCTTTTTCAGGTAGCGAGCGGGGTTGCCGCACCAGACTTCGCCCGGGGGCACATCCTGGGTAACCACACTGCCCGCACCGATGAAGGCACCTGCGCCAATGGAGATAGCACACAAGATGGTGCTGCCCGAACCGATAGAGGCTCCCGGACCCACGTGGGTGGGGGATACCGACCAATCGGCTTCGGTTTGCAGCGTCCCATCGGGGTTGGTGGCCCGAGGGATTTTGTCGTTGCAGAACATGACGCCATGGCCAACGAAAACGCCGTCTTCAATCGTCACGCCCTCACAAATAAAGGTATGACTCGATATTTTGCAACGCGCGCCGATAACCGCTCCTTTTTGAATCTCTACAAAAGCGCCGACTTTCGTCTCATCGCCGATGGAGCAGCCGTAGGCGTTGATATAGGACGCCAATCGAACACCCCGTCCCATGACCACGTCGTCTGCAATTCGATTGTAGTCCGGCAGGTCATTCACGATGAAGGGGAATTCCAATCCAAGGTTATGGTTTCGCCCCGGTTCGCCAGGGATTGATTGGTGGCTTCCAGCAACGTCATGACTGCATGGCCCGCCACGCCATCGTTGAAGGGGGTCTTGTTCTCTTGTATACATTCGACAAAATAGGCCACTTCTTTAGCGAGGGCCTCCACATGGGGCACCACGGGCGCTGTCATGGCACCGACCCGGGTTTCTGCAAGCAGTTGATAGCGATCTTCGGGGC
>CAXBPH010000042.1:0-35122 GCA_963977445.1 uncultured bacterium
GGTGGCAGAAAACACAACCCTGGCGAACCTGAGCGAACTTACGGGACGCCTGTTCCTGAATCGTAAGACCGAACGAAGCGTCACCGACCGCTACATCCGCGAGCTGGCGATAAAGACACCGAGCGGGGCACAGATGGTCCAGAATCTTTCCGGGGGGAACCAGCAAAAAGTTGTTCTTGCGAAGTGGCTGTTTACCGATTCGAAATTACTCATATTCGACGAGCCGACCCGTGGAATCGACGTGGGCGCGAAAGTCGAAATTTACAAGCTCATGAACGAGTTGGTGCGCAAGGGGGTGGCCATACTCGTTATCTCCAGCGAACTCCCGGAAATCCTGGGTATGTGTGACCGCATTCTGGTCATGCACGAAGGTCGCATTGCCGGAGAACTCGATCGCAACGAAGCCACGCAAGAGCAAATTATGCAACTGGCCACCGGAACTGCGACTGCGGTAGCCGCTTCTTAGTAGCTTGCAGTAATATCCGGGTACGGCTAGCGCGACCTGCACAGCACGTGGTTCCCCACTTCTCTTTCCTAAAGAAAATGCCCCAACATCTTCGGGATGTTGGGGCATTGTATGTATTGATAAGACTCGGACCTTAGTTCGCCGGGGGCTTGGGGCGACCCTGGGGATTCTTGGAAGCTTCATCGTATTGAATCTTCTTCTTCTTGGCCTGTTCGATTTTGGCGTCTGCCAGCTCGATAATATCCAGCTTTGCTTCCAGGGAATTCTTCGTGTGATCGTCGGGAATCACTTCAACGATTGCCGCCACACGTTCGTAAGACTTAATCGCATCTTCGTACTTGTGTGACTCTTCCTGACGTTCGCCTTCTGCAATGGCGCTGCTCGCAAGATCCTGTACGTCAGAAATGGTCGTGCTCACGCTTCGCGTAATGCCCTGTTCCATATCCTTAGAAATCTCAAACTGGTCGGTGAATTCGTCATCAACCGCCGCCAGGATTTCAAGGGCTTTGCGATAGGAGCTGATAGAGTTTCCGAAGTTGCCGCCCGTTGCCTGATTCTCGGCCTGTTCCTGGGTGCTCGCTGCGGAAGCAATAATCTTTACGATCATTTCACGACGTTCATCACGTGCTTTCTTCCGACGATTGGTCTCTTGAATCAAATCCGCCGCAACTTCGCTGGTACGGTCAAAGCGAAGGGCTTCCTGGAAGGACGAAAGGGCACTGGGCAATTCAGTCTCACCTTTTCCCTTTTCTTCGGCTTCTTCAAGGAAACTCCGGCCTTCATTCAAGTAATGCTTGGAAAGCTTGTCCGCAACACGATCACGATTCGGTCCGCTGAGGCTATATGCCGTACGCCATTCCGACACGCTCCGTTCGGTACTCTCTGGCGTTCCAAAGGCGTAATAGTTATCGCCGACTTGCTCAAATACTTCGGGGTCCGTCGGGGACAATTCCGCCAAATTATCGTATGCGAAATCCGCCTGATGAATGTTGGCTTTTTGCTCCAGCAGATAGGCGATCTCGTTAACGAAGTAATCCTGCATCAGCGCGCTCGTAACCGGTGCCTTGGAGCCACTAGCTTTGGGCTGAATGATGGTAAACCACGCATCCGAAGTAGCTTCGACCGACTTGGAGAAGAACGTCTGACCACTTTCTTTCAGAAAGCCGTCATAGCCGGGGCCCCGACGATAATCTTCTTTAATGAGTAGGCGATTATCCCCGTAGAAGACCTGGAGCGAACGGAAGTAGTATTCAACATCCGTTATCGTCGAGCGTTTGGGCGTGGGGTCTGTGTATCCAAAATCGCTCAGGTGGGTGTTGATATCTTTGTCCATTTTGGCCAGAAGCGCCTTGTCTTCCGGGGTCCACGCCAAACCATAAGGCAGGAGCACATCGGAAATGAGCGCCGAAAGGGCACCCATGCGGTAGGCGAAGTAGGAGCCAGCGCCTTCCGGACGGACGTCACGGAGAAGTTGGATTTGAATGCCAACCGCCTGAATCGCTTCTTCTTCCGTGTTTATCGGAAGGGATTTGGAAATTACTGCGGTGCCCGCTTCCGCGCCACGAAGTACATCGGACTCGTAGTTGGTATCGCCAGGTCGGAACGTTCCAGGGTATTTCGTTTGAATAACCTGGATGCCCATTCCCGTAATGGCCCGCTGAGCCCGTGGGCCCCACGCCAGTGCCTGAGCAGAGACGAAGACCATTGAAAGAACTACGCCGAATCGAATGATATGCGTTGTGCTAGTCATGACTTTCCTTATCCATCGTTCCCGGTCCCTGGATGGACTCGGTTCGTGTGTCCTGTAACCTGATGACTTAGCTCCACTCCGTGTTGGAGTTACCCACGAAATGGTCTCCCAAACTGTGAAAACCTAGCGGTTACGTCCCTGTCGTAATCGTGCTAAATCCAGTGATCACGGTAACATAAGGAAGAAGAAGCTGTCAACGATTTCCCCATCTTAAGTTTTTACATTATTCACCCTTATCCGGCGTCGGCCCGGATTCGGCAATTTGCACGATCCCATGGTGGGGCGCCCGGTTAAGGAAATGCTCCACATGAGAATATACGTCCTCCCGACCAGCACCGTTGATGATACCGTGTCGGTCACGAGACACCATAACAAATTCTTTAAAGCTACTACCAAGTTTATCAAAAATAAGTTGCCCGCTGATGGGTGACACAATCGGGTCGGAAGAGGCCTGGACCACCAAGGTGGGCACCGTCACCTCGCTCAAGACACTTTCTGTCACGTTCATGACTTCAACCAATTCACGGACCCCCCGGAGGGGATTTTTCCGATAATTGATGTGGCTGTTCTCCGGTTCGTTCACGACGTAGTCCCAGGACTCCTTGCCTTGCCCGAGCCGTTTGAGGATAGAATTCAGGGATACCAGCGATGGCACGAGGCGTATCGAATAATTGTTCACCTGCAGGGGCGCACAGATACTGAAGGCGGCCTGAACCTTGAGTCCCTTACGGGCGGCGGCAATGAGGGCCAGACAGCCGCCGGTGGAAAACCCACCGACTATAATGTTGTCGGTCACGCTCTTGATGACCGCATAGCCCCTATTATAAGACGTGTACCAATCCTCCCAGCTTCGCTCCACGAGGTCTTCGGGAGCGGTACCATGGCCCCGGAGGCGGACGCCGTAGACGGCATAACCCCGCTCGTAGAAGTACTCCGCCATCGCGCGCACTTCCATGGGGGCGGCCAGGTAGCCGTGGGCCAATATGATACCCGCCTTGGGGTTCCGTGGCTTCAGGAAGAATGGTCGACCCACGTCGGGACCGTGACTCCCCTCGGGATCGAAAAATTGGGCGTAGTCCTCTTCGAAGTATCGCTCATCTTCTTCAAGAAAGATCTCTCGGATTCGGCGAGAGAGCAGATTTCGTGGCATAACCGCCGCATTTTTTATGAGGGCGGTGACGGTCACCAGGGGTTCGATCTCGTTGGCAATTACATTGGTCAGTTCATGAAACCGAATCGTATGAAAATCGGCAGCGCCCCGTTCCACATCCATATTTTTCCGGTAGGTGTTGCCTTCCCGGATGATTAGCCCCTCTTTGAGACAGAGTTTGGTGAAGTCCTCAAACTTTGGGCTCGGGTCTTCGAAGACGATATCCCGATAGGTTCGTTCGAGCACACCATGAAGACGGTGGTGACCCAATTTCCGCAATTGATGGGCACACAAGAAAATCCGATTACGGTAGGCCCGTTCGGTGGAGCAGGCACCTTTCTGGTAGCGGATGAGGGTCGCAAAAATGTGGTCGTAGTTGATGGTGGTGAGCTGATAGATGGATTCCATATACCGCAGCATCAGACTGCGGGCGGCCTCGTTAAACACCGAACCGGGATCGGTCTCAAGGGACTCCATGTCGTTCAGTCCACAGGCCATAACGGACGCATACTCCGGCGCTTGGAGATACTTGTTGACGTCGATGGGCTCGCCCAGGGTTATATCGATATCGGTGTCTTCCGAGAGTACGGTGCCTTCTACCGACAATTCCTCGAGGGCCCGCTTGTTCAGATCTTTGGCAAATAGACGGGCCAGACGGAGGACAACGTTATCGCGGGCGCGCATGGGAAAGTAGGTGATGTTCACCGGAATGATAACGGTTCGTTTGTTGATCACATCGGCGTCGGGTGGCAAATCGAAGAGGGCGAAGGCTTTGCTCATGCTTTCTTCATTGTCGGGTCGCTCGGCCAGACAAGAAAGTTTCTGCCGGTAGAATTCCGCCCGCAGGGCCAGCACCGCGGCGCCCGTGTGGGGTGGTCGACGCTTACCGCCGCTGAAAATGCTGAATTGTCCCGAGGGGTCGACCACTTTCTTGTCTTTGATCATGGCCCCTTCCGGAAAAATCATCCAGGGGTGTTCCCCGTTGAGCAAGGCGTGCACAATAATTCGGTCTCTATCGGGGTCCGCCGTGGAAACGGTGCCGGTGGACTGGAGGTATTTCCCTAGTCGGCCCTTGAATAATTCGGCGGCCGCAAGCCCCCAGATTTCTTTCCCCGTATGCTTATGGATGATGTAAGGAAGGAGCAGGGTCTCCAAACGGGTGAAATGGTTGACCACGAAGATTATGGCCATATCGTCTTTGATAATTTCCTGGTTGTGAAGTCTGACGTCGGCCCGTATGAGCTGAGAGGCCAGATCCAGAGACCATTTGGTCATAGAGAGGGCAACCGTAGAAGCCATTAAGACATACTCCCAATACACTGCATCATGTCGGTCGGATCCCTTGTCTCACGACGGCACATACATTTCTGGCGTGGAAATTCAGGGGGGGACGGGGTCGTTGAGCGCGTTTTCGAAGACGTTGTCCGCTACACGCGAGATTCATAGGTTAACCCCATTAGCTATGCAACGGAACACACTGGGCATAGCGCAACCGTGCAATCATCAACTGGGGCGTCTGAAATACCCACAGGTGGCGTCTCTCCGCAGGACCCGATGTCCACATCGACATCGTACCCGCTGCCGCATTCAGCATAGCACAGGAGGTTGAATTCTGCCACTGCGGATACCTCCGGCGGATCGCTCGAATGGATAGGGCTAGTCCACCAGTTTTTGTGTGCCCCGGAGCAGGTTCCGCGCCCCGTTTCCCATCGATTTAATGGGACCGAGTGAACTGGCGCGAAATACGGGATCCGACGCAGGACCGGAGATGCGCAGCTCCACACCGAAAGCCTTATTCACCAATTCCGCGGCCTCGCCCAAAATGGGAATCCTGCTAGCCACACCGGTCACCCCCTCTAGGATTAAAAGCCCCATCGTCCCGCTCGCGGCGTCCTTAGGAAAGTCCAGGACAAGTTCGGCGTCGAGCGCGTAGGTACTGTCTTCCATTTCGTAGCGTGACAGGGTAAAAACGCCCGCTTCCACGGAGAGTTCACCCGCCAGTCGTTCAAAGGTCACACCTTTGTCACGAAGGGAGGGTATACGCATCCGAAGGATGTCGGTGGTCCGCAAGGCCGTGAGAAATTTGGATGCCAGGCCAGCCTTACCCAGGGTTCCATCGTGGGCAGAAAAATCTATTTTTCCATCCATCACGTGGTGCAGTGGCGTATCGTCCTTTGGAATGGGCATCGCCAGCACAACCCGCCCGTCAACCAGCCCGTGCATGTCTCTCGAGTCTTCGATGAGCAGTTCTTCAATCTGCCCCAGGTCGACCGCGAGAAGCACGAGGTCAATCTGTACCTGATCGAGGGCACCATCCCGCCCGTAGCGGCGGTTGATGGTGCCCGTTGTGAGTCCTTCACCGCGCTTAATCTGGAGATTGGAAAGGGTGAGTTCCTCGGGCTTCATCGTCAGTTTTCCGGTAAGCTGCCCAAGCGTCGCATCGCCCCACGTCAGCGAATCGATGCTAAGTGCCACCTCGCCGGAATATGCACCGCCGTCTGCATCTGCCGCCCCCGTGGTATCTTCTGTTGTCGGAGGCGTCCACCAATCCATCAACCGGGTGTAATCCGTTTGAACCTGATCAATGCTGAGCGCGGGGGACTGCAAGTCTCCTGCCCATGCTCCGCTCTGGTTGTTCAGGGTCAGCATTGCCTGCTGGTCGCCCAGTGAAAGGGCCAGGCCATTGAGTTGCCATGCCGCCCCATCCATCAGCACCTCCCCATTCACTACGACGGCGGGCTGATTCTCCGTGGCGGCCATCGTGGCCCCCACTAAACGCAGGTTGAGCTTGCCGGGGCTATAGCTCCCCGTCAGTTGGCCCGACAGGGCAGCGTCGGATTGAAGCAGTGGCGCAAACTCCTCAAGGGACAGATTTATATCGTTGGTGGACATGCCGTTTCCGTCCCAACGAAAGGGGATGGTGCTTTCGCCGAGGAGCACGCGGCCAGTGATATCTTGTACCCCGTCGTCTGCCCAGCGTCCGGAAACTTCCACGAGTGATTTAAATCCAGTCTCTTTCTTCAACGTGTGCCATTGTACAACCGCCTCATTGAAATTGAGTGTGGCTTCCACGTCACCGGTTACAGGTTTAAAACGAAGGGCCGTTTCGACGATCCCGGTCGCTACTACGCCATCGGGAAGTGTTTCGGCAAACCAGTCGACGGGCAGATCGGCGACGGCCGTAACCTCCCCAACGGTGCCCTGAGGAGATAGCTGGGCGGCACCATAGAAAAGCATGGGCTCTTCCGATTTGAAGGTCAGGGCCGGTATCTTCCCGTCGTACTGTATTTGCACAGTTGTGGAAGAGACGTGCGCTTCCAGCAGGGGACCAAAGTCTTCCCAATACGTCGGAGACATGGCATTTTGCGCCAGTGCGGCGGCCTGAATGGTCACGGCCGTATCCAGAACACGGGTCGCAGGCGCATAGCTGCCCCGGGCACCGAGTTTGCCCCATCGCTTACCCTGTCCGGATAGATCGTAGGCGATGGCCCCCTCTTTGGTCGTGAGATTGACCTTCCGAAAGGTGAAGGTATCCTCCAGCGGCCCCGGTGGCAGGGTCAGCTGAACATCGCTCATGGTACCTTCGATATTGAGTTCGCTGAAGGCACCGTCCACGCGGGAATAGGAACCGGAGAGGGCGGGCAAGTCCAGCGCACCGGCGATAAAGTAGGGGTAGAGGGGTTTCCAGACGGGGCTGCTGAGGTCGCTTTTCAAGCTGCCTTCAAAGGACCAATGCTCACCCAGGGCGTCCGGCGTCACCGTTCCGGTCACTTCACTCTTCATGGTGGCAAGGCGTTCCAGTCGAATGGCACCGTTCTCCAGATGAACCAGGCCAGCAATACCATCCAGGGGAACAAAGGCCTCCTGACTCCGGTCCCACAGGGCCACGGCACCATCACGTAAATCTGCGCTGAGCTGGGTTTCCTCCAGCTTCGGCTGGCCGTTCACCAGCACCGTCGAAAATTGCTGGAGATCGACGGTGCCGCCATCGAGTCGCAGTGTCTGGCGAAGCGCGGGAGGCAGTGGAAAAGCCGGGCCGAGGTAGCCCTGTCCCGATAGCTCCAGCGTGTACGTTTCGTCATCGTTAATGCGCAACATGCCCGAGGCATTAATAAAATCACTGGAAATATCACGGATCTCATATCCGTAGTCCGTTATGGAAATATGACTGCGCAGGCCGGACACCACGAAACTGGGGGAATCAACAACGAGGTCAACCCCCTCGGTCCGAACAACGCCCGACCCAATCACGAAAACACCCGTGGCATCGACACCCAGGTTCATATGCTCCAGCCGACAGGTTGACAGGGCTTCCCGATTTGGCCGGACCGGCAGTTCCGGCACATAGCGCAGGAGCCAGTCCACGCCCAGGCCCGCCAAATCCGCCTCCACGATAGCCAGACTCCATCCCGTACCGCTGGGAATCTCCAGCCCACCTTTGAACGCGACCGGCTCGGTATGGATGTCCATATCTTCCAGCCGCAATCCTTCTTCACCGAAGTTGCCCTTTAGTCGGTACGTTCCGTCTCTCATGGCGCCGTAGGGCTGGGAGATAACTCCATCGGCTTCCCAGGAAAACTGGTTGTCCTGGGAAAGTTGGTAGTCCAGGTCGCCGTCCAGTAAAAATGCCGGTAGCAGATGCTCACCCGTCAAATCCTTCAGCGGCAGATGGGTTAGTTTGGCCTCGCCGTCAAGCACGGGATCTTCGTCTACCGTGAGGGCAAACGCCCCCTCGGCCTTGGGGCTGCCATATACCCCGACACCCTCCCCATTGAAGCTGAAAACGGGTGCCCTGGTGGTAACGTCGGTGACGGTCAGGTCGCCGACGGCAAAGACCGCGTCGCCACGAACAATCTTGAGGGCCTTTGCCTCGATAGCGTTGAGCGTCACCCGTATCATGGGCTTTCCCCCGCTGCCGTCGGGTGTTGCCAGATCGAGCATATAGGCGCGCCAGCGATCGATGAAATCGTCGTTGGATTCGGGCAGGTGAACGCTTAGTTCGTTGATCGAAACGGTGCGCAGGTCGAGTTGCCGCCGAACCAGTTTGCCGAGATCGGCTGTCACAGAGACCCGGGGCGAAAAGGCCCGGAAGTCGCCTTCCCCTACGGTGACATTCTGCACCACCAGTCGGGGTGTGGGAAATATCTTGAGATCCATAGCCTCGAAGGAAATGGGCAATTCGATAAGCAGTTCCAACTCTTTGTCGATAACGGGGCGAAAGCGCTCAATATCAATAAGCCGCTCCACCACTTGCCAGCCCACGATAATGGTGACGAGGGGGATGGAAAGGAGCAAAATGCGGCGACGGCGACGCTTTCGTGGGGGTGCCTGCTGGGTGCTGGGGGATTCGGAAGTCATGGGGATAGATTTTATCAGGGTTTCGGGCGGGTTTGTTAGCGCAATTATTGCTCTATCTTAGTGACCTGAGCATTCTTAGCGTTTAGCGCCCAATTCTCGCACGCGAAACACCCCCCCCCGCCCGACGTGGGCAATGGGCTCCAACCAGGTGGCCCTTTCGAGGGAGGCGAGGGTATCGGGGTGCACGGGCCAGGTGTGGGGCGCATAGACCCATTCCACACACCAATCCCGGACCAGATCCTGGCGCTTTCCATCGGAGGTGGCCTCACTGAAGAAGGTATCGGCCACGGCGCGTAATTCCGCGTAGGGTAAATCGGTCAGATTGAAGGAGCCCACGCCAAAGACGACTGGATTCCCCCGACGCCGGACCACGACATCACTCGCAGGTGCCGGGGCAAGCACGGTTCCCGCCCCGAGCGATTCCAACAGCGTTTCGTCTTCCTGAGCCATGATCTCGGCGTGGAGTTGGGGCCAAATCCCTTCGCCGTGGCGTCGTCCCAGGGGGCCCTGAAAACAGGCGTGGGCGACGGCAATCGAGGTAATTCCAAAGCAAAGTAACGTGGCCGTGATGGTCGTTTGCAGCCGGGGCCGGAGCGCAAGCAGCCCTTGGGCACACATCACGCACAGGGGCAGCCAGAGAAATACCTGGAGTCGTTGGGGGCCAAAGCGCAGAAACCAGCCCTGCCCGAATCCGGAAAGGGAAAGGGCGGCATAGGCCAGAAACCACATACCCATCCAGTCCACGGGATGGGTATCGCTGGCTTCCCTGTGACCCTGGAGGACACGACGCATCCCCCACACCCCACCGACCACGGCGCCCAGGAGGGCCCAATCGGAGACGTTCGCGGCCACCGATCCATCCCGACCGGCCAGGAGATTGCCATAGTAAATCTGGTAAAGGACATAGCCCACCCCATAGGCGAGGAGGTATCCCAGCAAAACAGGCACCGTCACCTGTAAAAATTGATTTTTGTTGGCCGTGCAGGTGCGCCAGACAGGCTTCAGGCTCGTCGCCAGCGGGAGGGCAACCACGAGGAGGAAGGGCGAAAACCAGACGGCCATGCTCCCCACCACAAGGTGGTTTTCCAGGACGGCTGGATTGGTCCGCAAGAGAAGCCAGGCCACCGTAAGGCCGAGTACACTGGGGATCCCGTAGGCCGTCAGAATTGATCGGGTAGCGGCAAAGTCCCGCGAGGGCGCACACAAAAGGTAGAGCAAAAGCAGCCCGCCCACAAAGACGCCATAGCGCGCGTCCAGAAAGGAGCCCAGGGCAATAGCCACCATCCAGCCGACGGGCAACCGGGTAGCCGGGTCGCGATATCGCCGAATGAGGGCACCGAGCCCCCCCAGACAACAACCGAGCGAGAGGGTGTAGTAGAGCCGAGGAAAATACAGGGTAGGATTAAAATGGGGCCCTTCCATCAGGTCGTAGACGGCGAAGCGAAAGAACCAGGATTCGAATCCGGGCTGGCCGTGCATTCCTAAGGCACCCGTGAGGAGATAGAGCAGTCCCCCGGGGCCGCCACCGAGTGCAAAAAGGGTAAAAGCCCGATTGGCCACTGCAGGCACCACAATCCGCAAGAAACGGTAGATGACGTAGAGATAAAAAAGCGCCCCCAACCCGTTGGCAAGCCCGTAGAAAAGGAATTGAGGCAACGGCATCAGACGATGCGCCATGCCCAGCGCGCCATAGAGCCACAAGTGGGGCACGCTGTAATAGGCCATGGCCTGCCCTCCCCCATCGCTCCGGCAGGTGGCATAGGGTGAGGCAAAACCCGTGGAAAACATATCCATACTCTCGATAAAGAGGGCACTATCGGGAATCGCCAGTCCAGTGGGGACTGTCCCCTCGGGCGGAAAAAAGGCAATCCAGGCATGGACGATGGGCTGAAGGGATGCCAGGGCAATAATGAGGACCCAAATCGCGCGGGGTGTGCGCTCCGGGCTATGCACGCTGCCCGACTCCGAAAACCAATACGCGAAGGAATCGTGCGGACTCCCCTACAGGCAATCGACACGCCATCAAAATGCGGTGCGCCATGAAGCGCATGGACAGACTCCATCCGAAGCGGGTGACCGCGATTTTGATCCAGAACAAGGTAATACGCATGAAAGGTTCCGTGTTTCTCCGGTCGGGCAGGCCGCCTGCGCCATCCAACACGACCTTACTCTCCGAAGTGGCGACAGGTCAACCGCTGCCAACTCCCCGGTAGGGCACCCTCACCGGAGAGTGTAGCGGTCTGTACCAACGGAGGTAGCGGCTATCTTGCAGCGGGCGAGTCCATCGTGTATGCTCGGTCAATTCCCATTTTGGCAGCAATTTAGCGCAGGAAAACCCCCATGAAAAACGCTCATCGATTTCTAGCTTTGCCCCTGACACTCCTTTCCACCATGGCAGGCTTTACTGTCCCGGCCCATGGCGAGAACCTAAGCCACGGCGTCGACGCCGAATCCGGTCTTGCCGCGGCCGTGGTGGTAGAAAACAAGGCCCTTGCGCACACGACCCAATTGTTACCCCTGGACAAGACTGGTGCCGTGCAGGGTACGACGCTCTCCGACCAGCTTTCGTCCGTATGGGCCAATATGCAAACCGCGTTGGGCGAAGTGGGCTCCGACGCCTCCCAATTGGTGCGCCTGAACGTCTATGTCACAAGCAACGTCGGTGACGCCCGTGGACTCCTGAAAGAGCATTTGGGTGAGATCAGTCACCCGGTAGCGACCTTTGTCGTAACGCCCCTCAGCGACCCGGCCGCGCTCATCGCCATCGATGCCATCGCTACCGTTTCGGATGACCGGGCACCGGAAAAGGTATTTCGTTTCATCAGTCCCAATCTCTTCAGCAAGAATCGGGTGGCCCACGTTGTCGTACTACCCAAAGGACGCACCCTGTACATCTCTGGTATGGCCGATCCCACGCAGGACCTGGTCGTTGCCACGGTAGGCACGATGAAACAGCTCCGTGCGGTGCTGCAACTGAATGAGGTGGGTGTTGAAGAAGTCGTGCACCTCAAGGCCTATATGAAACCCATGACCAGCAACAACGACGTAGAGAAAGTCATGGCAGCCTACTTTCCCGACCAGCCCGCCCCGGCGATGACCGCCATTGAATGGGGCAATGGTATCCCCATTGAAATCGAATTAATCGCCCACCTGCCGGGCAACGGTGACAGCGACGCCCCCGTGCAGTTGCTGTGGCCCCCAGAGGAAAAGCGGTCTCCTGTCTACTGCCGCTATGCCATCGTCAACAGCCCCACGCGCATCTATACGCAGGGATTCTTGTCGGAAGACGCCGTGGATGCCGATGGCCAGATCCGTAGTATCTACAAGCAGCTTGAGGCGACCCTCAGCCCACTCCAGAGTGATTTTCGTCATCTGGTCAAGGCGACCTACCTCCATTCGGCGGAAGACACGAGCAAAGCGCTCAACGACATCCGCCCCGAACTCTACGACCCCGAACGCCCCCCAGCGGCTTCGAAAGCGAGCATTGCCGGCACGGGCGACGAAAAACGCTCCATGATGATTGACATGATCGCTGTACCCAAGTAGGCGACAGACTTCCCTCGCGGATTAGGGGATATCCAACACGTGCTGATAAATCTTGATGTGCTCCGTTGCCGCCGCCTCCCAGGAGGTGGCGGCCGCGGCCGCTGATCGCATGACCTCAAACTGAATTCGTGACGCCTCTGGGTCTTCCATAAAAGCGAGGATCCCCTCGGCCAGCGCGGCGGAACTCCGGGCGGGAACACACCAACGGGCGTCATGACTCACGAGATCGGGCAGGCCACCCGTTTCTGTCACCAGAAGGGGCTTACCGTAGCTGAGTGCCTGGACACCTACGGCGCTCTGGGCATCGAAATGGGTATAGGGCAATACCACGAGATCCGCTGCCCCGAAGAAACCCGCCACCTCACACTCCGGGATGTATTCCAAATGAAGGCTTACGTTGCCTTCTAATTGCAGCTGGTCAATCAGGGTGGCGTAGGGCTCCCAGGGCTCCCACAAGGCTCCCGCGACCACAAGCAGGACTTCCGGGTGCTTATCGCGAACCAGCGCAAGGGCCCGCAAAAGCACCTCAAGCCCTTTGTAGGGGCGAATGGTGCCGAAAAACAGGAGTACGCTTCGTTCCTGATCAATATCCAGGGCCCCGCAGGCCTCCCCCTTCTCCATGGCTGCTGTCTGCAGCCCGGCGACGCCCATGGGCACGTGGGAAACACGTGCCGGGTCAACCGGGTAGGATTCCAGGAGTTGAGAACGATTCGTTTCGCTATGAACGATCAGGTGGTCGGCCTGGCCATAGAGCACCCGACTCGCCCACAGAAAGGCCGCGCTTTTTTCGTGGGGGTGTACATTGTGCACGGTTACAACAACGGGAATGTTGCGCCATCGCGCCAGGGTAGCAAATGTCAGACAAACCGGAAAAAGGGGCAGGCTCCACCACTGGATGTGAAACACCCCGGCCCGGCTTCTCCAGGCGTGCCACAACCACCCAAGGGGGTTGTACCAGGCGAGCCCATGGCGCAGGTTGAGCAGGGGTGCCGTTGGCTTCGCAGCGGTCGGATCCATGACCCCACCATGGCCTGGAAAGAGCAACGCAGGATACATGGCGCTGAATCCCAGCGCCTCCACCGGAATTTCCTGCCCAAGCGCCTCCACTAAGGCACCGCAATATCCGGATATACCCTGGGCCTGGGGGGGAAAGGACCCCAGCACCAGTACGTGCGGCCCATGCGCTGCGGCGATAGCGTCATCCAAGTCGGGATTCCGTCACGCCAGGGCAGCCTGCATCCGCTCCCATTGCGCACGACCTACCTCTTTGATACGGCTGTCGGGCCACCTCTCCAGCGGAGAGTAGCAGGGATGTTCATGCTCTTTGTAGGGATTGTTGCGGGCGGCGTTGTAGCAGCAAATAAGGGACCACCGTGGATTTTCACTGAGATTGGCGTCGGAACGATGGAGTACGTTGCTGTGAAACCAGAAGGCGTCGCCAGGTTCCAGTTCGCAGTAGACCACCTCCATGCGTTCGAGTACTTTTTCGACCCGTTCCAGATCGGCACCGGTCTGATTACCCACGACACCGTGATTGATGCGGCCCAGATGGTGCGAACCGGGAACAACCTGAAGGCATCCATTTTCTTTGTTGGCCGCATCGATGCCGATGAGGCAGCTCGCCATGTGGGGATAGAGGCACCCGTTGTTGTACCAATAGCCATAATCCTGGTGCCATTCCCAGGCCCCGCCGACGCGCGGCTCCTTGAGCATCATCTTGTGGTGATAGTGGTAGACCTCCCCACCCAGCAGCTGCTCCATGGGGTTGACCATCTTGTGGGAGCGGACAATGGCGCTATACATATCGTCTTCGAGGGTATTGCAGACGGTGAGTCGGGTGGTAAAGCCCTCGGCATCGACACGGTCAATGGCACCACTCGCAATCGCCTGATCGGTCTTGGCGATGTTGTAGAGCAGCTCAATTTCTTCCGTGTCAAAATACTTTTTCTTCAGGAGGCATCCGGTTTCTTCAAACTCGGCCAGCTCTGCGGGGCTCAGCATAGATTCAGACATGATACGTTCCTTCGTTGACTGTCCCAATTCACGCCTTAGTATCATCAAAGGCTGGGGTAAAGATCCAGTTCGGGGAGCGTTTTACTTTGTCGTGGGTGGGGGGTATGATGGACATGGGGCACAACTCTACTGGTATACCAGCAATCACGTCATCCGACAGCCACCGATGGGTCATGGAGAATCATGCGAACCGTACGGATCACATTGACCGCAACTTTTCTGCTCCTGATCGCGGTTACCGCCGGAAGTATATGGCTTCTGGCAGATTTCTATAACAAGAAAAACACCGACCAACTTGTTGCGCAAATTCATGTTGAGCTTTCCCATCGCATCGACCTGCGAATTCGGGAACTGCTGGCCATCCCCCACCAACTGAATGGAATGAGCGGACGAATCGTCCAGAATCCACCTGGCGATGAACAAGAACATGCTATCCATTTCTTTCACAGCGTTCTCCAGGCCTATCCCCATGTAAATGCCTTGTTTCTGGGTAGCCAGGACGGTTCCATGGGCGGGGCGCGCTGGTCGAGTGACGGTTCCCGGGTCGAAATCATGTTGACCAACGCCGAAACCGGGGGGGCGCTGGATTATTTTCGCATCGATGACGATGGCACCCCACTCGAGTTGGTTGAAAGTGCCCCCGACTATGACCCCAGAAATCGCCTCTGGTATAGCGACGCCGTGGACACGGATGGCCCCGTCTGGAGTCCCATTTATCTGGACTTCGCAACGAAAGCACTGGTTATGACCGCCGCGCAGCCACTCTATAACTCCAATCGCGACTTGCTGGGGGTTTTGGGCTGTGGTCTCCAGTTTAAGCAGATCAATCAATTTCTCCAGACCATGGACGTCGGCAATGCTGGCGTGGCCTACTTGATGGAATTGGACGGCAACCTGATCAGCGACAGTAGCGGCGGTCCGTCCTTTCAGATGGATGGCGAGACCCCCACACGGGTGCAGGCGGTCGATAGTCCCAACGACTTGATACGCCAGAGCGCCCGTGGACTCCGTGAGCGTTTTGGCACCCTCGACCAGATTCCCGACGAGAGTATGCTCTCTATTGAATTGGCCACCGGGCTCGCCTATGGGAGCACCTTTCACATTACCGACAAATTCGGCCTAGATTGGCTCGGCGTAATCGTCGTCCCCGAAGAAGGCTACATGGCCATCGTACGGGAACGAAACCAGGTCGCCACCTACGTCCTTTTGTTGGTGATCGTTGGCGTCCTCCTGGCGGGGTTGATTAGTGCCCATTTCCTGACACGCCCGCTCACCCAGCTTAGCGAAGCCGCGCGGCGTGTCACCCGGGGCTCTTGGGATGCTCCCCTGGCCACGGAACGCCGGGACGAGTTTGGGGAGGTCGCGAGGGCCTTTGACACCATGCTCACCCAAGTGCGCGCCCGTATTGAGGAATTACAGACGACGCGGAATGCACTACGTGAAAGCGAGGACCGCTATGCACGGGCACAGGAAGCAGCCCGCGTTGTAACCTGGACGTGGGACTTCGCAACCGATGAAATTGAGTGGATGGAACTAAGCGAGCCCATCATTGGTGGGACGCCCGGCATCAACCGGATTAAGGCCCCTTCCTACTTGCGCAATGTGCATCAAGAGGACCGGGACTATGTGATTAAATGCCTCGATGAAGCCCTGAATGGCCAACAGGATTTTGATATCGAACACCGTCTCATGCGGAGCGATAACGTCATGCGCTGGGTATCTTCCAAGGGCGATGTTCTACGCCAGGAAGACGGCACGCCTACGGCCTTCATCGGCGTGGTGCAGGATATTTCGGAACGAAAGCGCCTTGAATCTCAATTGCGTCAGGCGCAGAAAATGGATGCGGTGGGCCGTCTCGCCGGTGGGGTAGCCCATGATTTTAACAATCTCCTGCAGGCCATCCTCGGCTTTGCAGAAATCGCCCGGGACAGTCTGTCCCCCGCAAATACCGCCCACGATGATCTAACCGAAATTATGAGTGCCGCAACCCGGGCAACGGAACTCGTCAGTCAACTACTCGCATTCAGCCGGCGCCAATTGTTGCGCCTGGACAATATCGCACTGGATGCGGTCGTTCAAGAGATGGGAAAAATGCTTTCCCGACTCATCGATGAAACGATTACCCTGCAATTGGTCCTGCCGGAGCAAGAAGCGGTCATACGTGCCGACCGCACCCAGGTCGAACAAATCTTAATGAATCTCTGCGTCAATGCCCGGGATTCCATGCCCGACGGCGGCACCCTCAAGATTTCGGTGGGTTCCGTCACCTTGCGACCGGAGGACAGTGAATCCCAGCCTTGGGCACGACCGGGCGATTACCATTTCCTCCGGGTTTGTGACACCGGTTCTGGTATGGACGATGGCACCTTGTCCCATGTGTTTGAACCCTTTTTCACCACAAAAGAAGTGGGTAAAGGCACGGGTCTGGGTCTGGCAACGGTCTATGGCATCGTTGAACAGCACAACGGGCTGATCCACGTCGTCAGTGAGATGGAACAGGGTACGACTTTTGAGGTCTATTTCCCGGCGCAGACCGGGGAGATTAAACATGAAATCGCGCCAGCGCCGGTGGCCGCTCCGGGCGGAGGCGAAACCATTCTGGTGGCCGAAGACGACAGCGCTGTACGGCAACTGGCACGCCGTATATTGGAGCGGGCAGGCTACACGGTCATTATCGCCGTGGACGGCAGTCAGGCGATTGCGCTCTTCGAGGAGCATCGCGAAAATATCGATGCGGCTTTCCTCGACGTCGTAATGCCTGGAAAAAACGGCAAGGCCGTGCTGGAACACCTGAAATCTCGTTCGCCCCATTTGCCCGTCATGTTTGCGAGCGGCTATGCGGAAGCAGGCGTCCATACGGACTTTGTGCTGGAGGAAGGGTTGAAACTCATTCAAAAGCCCTACACCCCCCAGACGGTTCTCGAGAGCCTGCGAGAAATTCTGCACGTTTCCCCCACAGATTAACGCAGCCAGCGATTTTTACTGTCTCCAGGGCAAGCCAGCCAACACGCACCCACTAAAATGGCGCGTCGCCCGGCTTGACCAGACGACGCGCCCAACAGATGTGCTATGAGGTGAACCCTTAGTTACATTCGGGTTCCAGGGGCCCTGCAAGCTCTTCCAGGAAGAACAGGCGCCCAGGCAAGGTCGGCATATAGGTGCTGGGAATCCAGGGCGTCGGCTTATGGTGGAGGCTCATCCACAGTGACATCCCCTGCCACATCATTCCACGGCCTAAGGCACCGTCACAACCGCCAATGATCTTGTCGGACATGAGGAACAGTCCAGGGCCCACGGTATTGGCGCGGGCGGGAACCAGGGTCGTGCGACTCTTGAAACTGGTAATCGCATTTTGTTCGACCGTGAGGGGGCACAACTGGGCACCCAGGCGATAGTCGGCTTTCTTCCAGGCACCTTCGGTCTTATAGTCAGCGGCAAATTGCGGCTCCCAGAAGGCGATGTGACATGCGCGACCAATACCGAAGACGGTAATTAACGGCGCACCTTTTTTCTTCAATGCCCGAATCTTCTCGCCGTAGGTGGGGAGATTCTTCTTGGTGGCAAAGTTACGCTGCTTCTTGGGTACGGTGAGCTTTCCGAGGGGGCCGTAGAAGGCCGATTCCATGGCATTCTGGAAGGCACCGGTATCGTTGGCCGGCAATGTTTTTCCGGATTCGTCGCTCCACTCGTCCATATTGAATCCGTGAACGTGTTTACAATCGACATTCCATGCTTTGAGGAAATAGACGGCCCACCGATACATGCCCATGGGACCCACCGGCAAAATAAAGGCAATCTGCTTCTTCTTCATCTTGGCATCGAGGATGGCGAGGGCGATTTCGTGCCCCATCATGGTGTCGAAGTCTTCCAGGGAGGCACAGGGAACGGCTTCGAACTTCTTATTCCACCACTTTTCCGCCTTGGTGATCGTTTCCGGTTTCCGGGCACAGATACTATCTATCGCATCGAGATCCCAGCCTGCCGGAAAAAAATCCTTCAGGAGCGACCCCTTGATCGTTGTCATGAGGTTTATGGCCATGCGTATGTTTCCTTCCGCTTCATTTTCTGGATATTGGTTTCATTAAATCGCCCGCGTAATTTCAGGCAACTCGAACGAGCCTCATCATAATCCATGCTGTATCGATTTTGAAACCTCGACGCCTTTCTGTTCCGCGGCTATCTTTTGCCAGCAATTGAGAAACAACGACGAGTTCCGACGGGTCTCGGGACACGGCTAAATGGAAGAGGCCCGCACGATGGACGCACGGACCTCTTAAGACCAGACAGCCGAGTCGGACACATCACCCGGGGCAATGGTCCAACCGTAGACTGCAATCAATCTGGATACGATCTATTTTTTCTTAGCGGATTTCTTTTTACCGCCAGACTTTTTTGCGACTACTTTCTTCTCTGCAGCAGCTTTTTTGGCCGGCGCCTTCTTCACAACAGCCTTTTTAACGGCTGCCTTTTTCTTGGCGGCTGGTTTCTTCGCCGCTGCCTTCTTCTTGGCGGCCGGCTTCTTCGCTGCTACCTTCTTCTTAGCGGCCGGCTTCTTCGCTGCTGCCTTCTTCTTAGCGGCTGGCTTCTTCGCTGCTGCCTTCTTCTTGGCGGCGGGCTTCTTCGCTGCTGCCTTTTTCTTAGCGGCCGGCTTCTTCGCCGCTGCCTTCTTCTTGGCGGCGGGCTTCTTCGCCGCTGCTTTCTTCTTAGCGGCGGGCTTCTTTACCGCTGCCTTCTTCTTAGCGGCGGGCTTCTTCGCTGCTGCCTTCTTCTTGGCAGCAGGTTTCTTCGCCGCCGCCTTTTTCTTGGCAGCAGGTTTCTTGGCTGCCGCCTTCTTCTTGGCGGCGGGTTTCTTTGCAGCGACCATGTCATTTCTCCTTTTCTTACTTCACCGTAGTACCACATAAATTATGGCAAGAGGTTCACGGCTACAGGCCGTAACTTGCCAGCCTTCCGGTTTCCGCGACGCGGAGGGCTTAATTTGGGCGGGCGTGACCCGCAGTAGTGCACTGCTGGTGGGCTGCCTGCGTCGATCAGCAGACCGGTGCGACAAACCTGTTGGATGAAAAGAAGCGTGACAGCGAACAACTTGAATCACTTTCACACCGGGCTTCGTGTGCCCTGTCCAACGAGCTCTGCGACCTATTCACTTTCGTACAACTTTTCCAAATCGTCGAGACCTTTTGGAAAAAAAGCTGTTTCGGACTGCGAAAGGAAACAGGTCATGTGTTTGCGAATTCAACTTTCCTCTTACGACTGTGTAACAGACAACGGGAGAAAAGGCAAGTATTTTTTCACCCCGAAAAAACTTTTTTTGGTCGAAACGCACCAGACGGACAGTGCGACATGAGGCAATAGGGACGGTAACGGATCGACTTTTCGCGTCAACCCACCCGTCAAGGTTGATAGAAACTTCTTCGGCCAACACGCCACCGGCCAACCAGAAACTTATCGCCATTCATCGAATTATCCATCGCAAGAAATCTGGAACAACTCGCCGCTTCGGATCGGTAGTTTTGTTCCCTTAGGAGATGGCCAGCGCTGCAGGTGTCGCCCATTTCCAGAACAACTTGCCACGACATAGATGTCTATTTAGACCAATAGAATCAATGCGTTTGAAAAAATAGTCGTCTACCCTGACCCGCGTGCCGCCCCCTTATCCATGGGTAGCGTATCACCATGCTACGCTAGCACGCTCTTTGAAAATCGAGGGCAACAACCTCATTCAACGGCCCGAATTAACCTGTCGGTTGATGGTCTTCTTCCGCTATAGTCACCTCGTCAAGCACGCTGGAATGCAACTGATTTCGACCGCGATTCTCACCCGACGGCATACAAAAAACAGGACACGTGACATCGCCCACTTTCCCTTCTAACGGGCACCGAAACCGTTACAAAAAAAATTATAATTTTTTTGGAGCAATGGCATGAAAATTCGTAGGGCGACCCAATTGGATCGCGACGCTATTCGAGCGATCAGCACCGCAGCCTTCGGGCAACGCTGCGAAGCATTGCTCGTCGATGCGCTCCGGGATCAGGCGAGTCCGACCGTTGAACGGGTCGCGAGTTTGGGTGCGCAGGTCCTGGGACACATTCTGTTTTCGCCCGTCGCCCTCGCGGAAGATCCCGCTTCGAATCTGATGGGACTGGCACCCATGTCGGTCTTGCCGACGTGGCAAAAGAACGGCGTGGGCTCCGCGTTGGTACGCGCCGGCATCGCAGCCTGCACGGCGCGCGAAGTCGCCGGAATCGTCGTGCTCGGTCATCCCCACTTCTATACCCGTTTCGGATTTCGCCCCGCGTCACAGTTTGGCCTTACGTCCATCTATGACGTCCCCGACGACGTCTTTATGGCAATCGAAATCACAACGGGGTCCCTCCAGTCGCGAACCGGCACCGTACGCTATCATTCGGCCTTCGATGAACGCTGAATTCGAAAACTTCTCCTCTTCACTTCATTCAAGCCGAGTCTTCCGGCTCTGAGGGTGCATTCAAGAGGCCATAGTGACGCAGTCCCTCAATGATACCTTCGGAATAGGCCCCTTTGGCGAAGTAGACCCGGGTACCTTCTCGTTGCAGGGAGCTGAGCTCGGACGAATAGTTACCTACCGCGATGCCGGCGGTCCGCCCTTTGAGCATGTCTATGTCGTTGCCCGAGTCTCCGGCGGTGGCGATATTTTCGAGGGAGATGTTCCACTTGTTGGAGAGGAATCGAACGGCCTTACCTTTGGATGCCCGAAGGGGAAGCACGTCGATGTAGACGCCGTGGGAGAAAATGACCGTATGGGGAACGCCGCAACGACCCAGGGCGTCGTAAATCTGGGGCATGGCTTCTTCCGGAGGCATATCACCGGTGAGATCATAGCTGATTTTGAATTCCCGCTGGGTGGCGAGGTCCTCCTGGACAGTAAGAAAGGATAGATTTTCCAGGGCATCGCGGACGCGGTCGGGTTTCCATTTGTTTCTGAGGTGGCTCGCCCAGCCTTTGTCGGGCACCAGCTTCTGGCCGTAGTATATTTCGGCACCAACAGACGCAATGACGACGTCCAGCCCTTCCACGTTGTGCTCTTCGATGACTTCTTCGATTTTGTCGATATAACGACCCGAGGCAACGCCAAAACCGATTCGGGGACGTTCGTCTTTGAGGTATTGAAGCAGGCGCACCATGGAATCGTCATCGCCGAGGAGGGTGTTGTCGATATCGGTGATAAGCAGGGCGTCCAACTCGGCGAGTCGGCGGCCGGGCACATTATTGCCGTATTTTCCGGTAAAGAGACTCTTGGGCGTTTCGCTTACGTGTTGCTTCACCGATTTCAGATAGCTTTCGCAGTGGGTTTCCCAGGAATAGAATTCCCGGACCTTGTTTACGCCGTTGTCACTGTATTTTTGCCACAGATCGCGGTCAGTAAGGATGCGTTTGATCGCGGTCGCGATATCTTCCGGCTTCGTAACGTCGACGAGAATACCGCAGTCGCAGTTTTCGACGATATCCTGGGGCCCACCATTTTCGGTGCCGACAAAGGGCAGCCCGCAGCCTGCGGATTCGATATAGGTGAGGCCAAAGGGCTCTACAAAGGCGCAGTTTACGAAGACGCCCCGTTTCGAGGCGGCGAGTCGGTATAACTCGGGCACATCCACCTCGGACTCGTGCCGTTTGGGCACGGCCATCTTGCCATACAGGTCGTAGCGGTCCATCATGAGCAACATATCCGTCAACACCTGCTGCTCGGCATCGGGCTTGTCGGCGATGGATTTTCGGATACCGGCAAAGATAGCCAGGTTCGCCAGGGCCTGTAGTTCTTTATCCTGGCCGTAGGCTTCGATGAGCGCATTGATGTTCTTGCGCTTATCGGGGCGACAGAGGGCCAGAATCATGGGGCGGTCCTGGTTGTAGTGAAAGCGCTCGAACTCCCCTTGCATACGCATCCGTGCTTGCTTCCAGCGCTCCCCCACGCCCTCGGGGGCCACTTCGTATTCATAGTAGGGAAAGAAGCGGTCCAGGGCCGTGCCAGGGGGGATAACGGCGAAAGGTGGCGCACTTCCGTTGTAATAGTGTTTGTATTGAACGTCGCGTTCGTGGCGGGTGCTGGTGACCACCATATCGGCACTGGCCAGGGCCTTTTCTTCGGCGTCTATCCGCTGATCCATATAGAATTCGCGATTCATCTGCTCGTCGGTCCAGCCTTGGGAAACGAGGTAGTTCTTTTTGTCGCGCCCGAGGGAGTGCCCGGTAAAGACAAAAGGCACGCCGAAGGCCGAGGAGATCTCTCGCGCGATATAGCCCCCGTCGGCATAGTGTCCGTGGACCACGTCGGGACGACGCCCTTCTTTGCGGATGAAGGTGATCATGGCATCGGAAAAATCATCGAGGTGGGGCCAGAGGCGTTCTTTGCGCATGTAGCGCCCGCCGCCGCAGGGCAGACGCACAATCCGACTGTTGGGCCCGATGGACTCAATTTCTTCGCCGTAATCCGCCGAGACCCGTTTGTCACGAATGCGGCGGGTAAAGAGATCGACCTGGGTGACCCCCTCCATTTTCCCCAGGGTGCGGGCCAAATCGATTACGTAGCGTACTTGCCCGCCGGTGTCGGAATCCCGTCCCATCTCAATATTGTCGCCACGAACCAGGCCGTGGATGCTGATCAATTGTATGTACATGAAAGGTTCCTCTTATTTCGACAGAGCTTCGTGGGCCCGCGGTCTGAATACCGTGTTGTACAACGTGTGAATATATTGGTCAAGTGCCCTGCGATTCATAACATCCAAATGGTCCCAGAAGGAGTAGGTGTTGGCCAGGCGCAACACTTTTGCCGCGTGGGAACTCCACATGAAGGCCGTCCGAACGCGTTCGATGCCTTCACGGCTGTAGTTGTCCCACCGCGCGCTGTCGGTAAGCACCCCGTGCAGGGCGGCCGCCATTCGTTCGTGGTCATTAGGATTTACCACTTCACCGCATTCCTTATCGATAACAATCTCTGCCGGCCCACCGAAACAGGTCACCACCACAGGCAAACTGCAAGCCATGGCTTCGATAACGGTGAGGCCGAAAGTTTCCATGAACGCGGGCTGGGCGAAGACACCCCGCCGGTCCGCCACGAGACGATAGATTTCACCGGTCTCTACTTTGTTGAGTCGGGCAGCACACCACCGCACGGAACCGGCCAACTGGTATTGTTCCAGCAGGGCATAGATAGATTTCAACTGGTCGATCTCTTCCTGGTCGCTTGAGTCTTCCAGTCGGGTGATGGATGACATGATAACCAAGTTGGAAACTTCCCGCAATGATTCCGATTTGCCGTAGGCTTCGATCAGGCCGGGCAAATTCTTAACCTTGTCAACACGAGACATGGCAAAAATCGGGGACAAGTCCGGATTGTCCAGATGCCCCACGCAATTCTCTGCCGGTGAGGGAGCAAAAAGAAACGTATTGAGGCGGTGGTGTACGGCATTGTTGCGTCGATCGGCTTCCGCTGCGGGGAAAAAGTGCTCTTCGCTCACCCCGGGGGGCACGATGTTGTATCGCGCGAGGGTCAGGTCCATCCCTGAGCTAACCCGATAGAGGCCCGGCATGGAAAAGGTCTCGTAACTTTCAAACATGCCCATTTCTTCGTCGGTGCCACCAATCTCGCGATAGGAGCTGGAAATGATGAAGTCGGCCGCATTGTAGGCAATCAAATCGGCGGTAAACTGACAGGAGAAGTGATATTCCTCCTCCATATGGGCCCAGTAGAGATCGCTGAGCAGGTACTTGGTCTTTTCGAGGGCGTGGACGGCGGCGCAATGGGTGGTCTGCAGCTCTTCTGCCAGACGATGGGCCACCAGATTGCCGTCGCTGTAATGACCAATAATTAAATCGGGCACGGCCATGAACTCGGCAACGACGGCCTCCCGGGCCTGAAGGGCAAAGTCTTCCAGATAGGGCCAGATATGAAAGCGTGAAATCCAGGACGTGTGAATGGTCTCATCTTCGTTGCGAAAGGGCACCCGTATAATCCAGCAGTTGTCGCTGCCAATAACCTTCTCCCGAGGCTGATCACAGGTCGTGCCATCGGCTTCCGGAATCAACCGGGTTAGGATGGATATTTGGGGATGGATATCCAGGCCACTTTCAAAAAAACGATGTTGCAACTCACGTTCGATGGCCCGGGCCTGGTCGAGCACGTAGGTCACCTGCCCACCCGTATCGGGCTTGCCCAATACATCGTGCTGAGCAAACCAGCCGTGAGGCGACACCATGACCACCGTCCGCGTTAAGGGCAGGGCACCAAGGAGCCGCTCCAGGCGATCCGGATCGGCCGACTCAAGGACCTGGCCGAGGGTAGAGAGGTTTTCCTGGATGGCGCTGACGGTTCGGCCCCAGCCGGGCTCAAAACCGTGGACGCGCAGCAGGTGGGTTACCCGTTCGTCCACCACGTCACTGCCCAGTTCACGGAGTTCGAGCTGCACGTCTTCCAGACTCTTCACGAGGACGTCGTAGGAAGAAATATAGGCGTTCATGAAGAGATTTAGTCTATCGAGCTGAAAATTACGGAGAAATTCGGTGAGTACATCCCGGAAACGCTCCGGCTGTTGATACATGGTGCCCGCCAGATGGCGGTTGAGCACGGATATGCCCGCGCCCATGGCGCTGGCTTCCTGGGTCTTGGGATAGTTGAGAAAAAAAGGTCGGAAATCAATCGTCAAACCAGTTTTTGCCGCTTCTGCATTTCCCTGAATGAAAGCGTCCTTTACACGCAAATATTCCGCCCGACTTACGTCTTCAAAGCGATTCAATTCCGGGTGCGTGCGCACGATACGCTTCTGGCCGATGCGGGGGCGCAGCAACAAATAGTCGTAGACATCCCCGAAAAATATTTCCTGGCAGCCCCGCAATTGTTTTCGCAATCCCCGTCGCGCGGCCTCATCCAGGGGCGGCTCGCTCTGCTCAAAGACGCTAAGCGCTTCGTGGACCCGATCGCGCAGGACGATGGTCTCCCCCTGGCTCCGTAGTTCGGTTAGGAATCGCAGCACAACGATAAAGGATGGGTCCGCCTCTGGGAATGTCGTATCACCTGCATTGCCCGTCTCGGGCTGGGTGGATGGGGCGGGCGTCGTGGTCTTAATTTCAGGCATATCCTTAGACTTTGGCATGGTGATCTCCTTTGGTATATCCAACGGATTCTCATTTTTTATTCGGAAAACAGGGGTGCAAGGCACAGGCAATACGTGGAGAACTGCAGGCACAGACTCCCCCACCACCCAACGACACCCGCACGTCGATCAGGGGCAAGTCTTCTCGGCAGCGTAGTGAAGGCCCCATTGTGAACGAACCCGGTCGAGGGTTTTGATAATTCGCTGACTCATCGCCCAGGGAACGGTTTCGCAGGCACGGCGCCCCTCACGAACGCAGGTCGTTACCGCCTGGGCCTCCAGGTGATAACCATAACCGACCCGTTCAAAGTGATGCTCTTCACTCTGACCATCGCACTCGACCGTATAGGTGTCGGGCTGAGAAAACAGACGGGGAATGTGAATCGCGCCCTTGTCCCCGGCGATGTGCGCCACTTGCGACGCATCCTGGGCGAGGGAGGCACTTAGAACAGCACGGCGGCCGCGACCATAATCGAGAATCAACACCTCGGACTGATCCACCCCCGTGCTCGCCGGCGTCCATGCTGCGTGGACGGAGCGGGGCTCTTCGTTATAAACCATATCGGCGAGGGCGACAGTATAGATACCGATATCCAGGAGGGCACCACCACCAAGTTCGGGGTTAAAGAGGCGACCTGCAGGATCCGTCGCGGCCTGGTAGGAAAAATTGGCGGTGACGAGATTGGGTTCCCCGATGACCCCATTGGCAATGTCTTTCCGTAGCGCGATAATGGCAGGAAAGAAGGCGGTCCAGAGGGCTTCCATCAGGAAGCTGTCTGAGGCCTCCGCAGCGGCGATCATTTCATCGACCTGCCGGGCATTCATGGCCAGGGGCTTTTCGCAGAGTACGGCTTTTTTCTGTTTGAGGCAGAGAAGGGTGTCCCCACAGTGGCGGGGATGGGGCGTGGCAATGTATACCACGTCGATATCGGGGGCCGCTGCGAGGGAGGCATAATCCCCATAGGCCACGGGAATGCTATGGGTCTGGGCAAAGGCTTCCGCGCGCTCAAGGGTGCGGGATGCCACCGCGCGCAACTCGGCATGGGGAACAATACGAAGGTCTTCGGCCATTTGGCGGGCAATATCGCCGGTACCCAGAATTCCCCATGTTACGATGCGACTCATAGCGAGTTGGCCGTCAACGTCAACAGGACGGAGGCCCGGATGGTATTCCCTTCCAGTAGGTGAGCACAACATACGCCGCCCGAACGAATCGCGCAGCAATCGTTTCAACAGAAACGATTATAGCCGATTAATTACTTTATTTTCAAGAGCCGGAGTCGGGCAACGAGGTAGAAACACCCTGAAACGGGGCAAATTACGCTGCCCCTGTGTCACTACACGCCAGCAGAGAGGCGATACGCCAACGAACTATTGGCCCCACCCAAGGTGCCGCACGAACCTGCGGGCCTCGGGATCGCGCGGCAGCACCGTGCTGCGGCGTTTCAGGGGAAAAAGGAGAATGAAGGAAAGGCCCAAAGAACGATTCCAGCATTGTTCATGACTTCCCGAAACGGTTCACTTCAAAGACATGCCTTGGCGCTGTGCTCCAAAGGCTCTAAGGCGCTCTGGCCACGATCACCGGCCGTGAACCGAAGCCGCTCTCTCAACTCTTTAACCGTACCATCGAAAATTAATCTCTGATTCGTCCGGTCAAATACACGTACGATACCCATATTGTTCCCTACCAGGGCCATCACCTGCGCCAAGCCCTTGCACTCCCCATGTAAAGAAGGTGGCTTGATTTCGACGCCGTATCGTATTTTGTTCTGTTCACTTCCGTTCAATGCAATATTCCCTCTCGTTATGGACCCGCCCGACAAGCCCCACTCAATGTCGATACGCTAGCAGCGCCGGGTAACACACGGACAGTGCCAAGGCAATGTCTCGGTAAAGTTCGTGGATCCGGAAGCCTCTCCGCCGTGCGTCAATTCGGCCACGCCGAGAACAGAGCGAGCCGTTGCTTCACCACGCACTCTGCTCCCCATATAATTCAACCCGCCATCGCCCAAATTGTATATACTGTCTCTAATTCAAATATATATTATGGAATTACACTCGCCAATCTTGTCTTCGCGAGATACCCACCCTACTGCATCGGACGCCATGAAACTTGCCAAGTCCATTCTGAACGCCCTTGCCCAGCCTGTGCTTGTTCTCGACACGTCCCTCCGCGCGGTCGTGGCCAATCCTGCCTTTTACGAGACCCTTATGATCGCGCCGGATCTGCTGGCGGGGAAAGGTGTCCAGGAACTCATTGCAGAAGACGGCAATGCCCAACACCTCAAGGCCATGCTCCAGTCTGTCGCGGCCGGCGAAAGCAAATTAGAACATCTTGACATAGAGTGTACCGTTCCGCCGGCTGAACGAAAAACACTAACCCTCACCGCCCGCCGGGTCTCGTTCGACGATGACATGCCTGACCTGGTACTGGTGGAACTACGGGACATCACCCGGGAGGAAGCCGTAGAGAAAAGAATTCTCGAACTCAACACGGCACTACAGGTGCACGCAGCAGAACTCGAAGAGATGAATCTTGACCTCGAATCCTTCACGTATTCGGCGGCGCACGATCTTCGGACGCCGTTGCGGCTTACAAATAAAATCGCCCACCTGTTGATTCAACAACACGGCAAAACTTTTCCCGATGACGTTTCCATAAAGCTAGACATGATTGTCAACAGCACCCGGGAAATGGGAAAGTTAATTGAAGATCTCCTGGCATTCTCTCAGGTTCGACACGAACCAATTAGAAAGCGCTCCGTCGGTATGCGACGACTTGCCCACGAGGCCTACGGCGAATTGCGGGGCGATAAAGACGGGCGTGATATTTCGACAGAGATCGAAGATTTGCCCCCGTGTATCGGTGATCGTGGATTGCTGAAGCAGGTTTTCCTCAATCTACTTTCAAACGCCCTGAAATATACACGGTCGTGCGAAAAAACCGATATACGGGTCGGCACCCTGCAATCGGCCGACGAAGTTGTCTATTTTGTACAGGATAATGGCGTTGGCTTTGATGCGAAGCATAAGGGCATTGTTTTTCTGCCCTTTCGGCGACTCCACAAGGGTGAAGGTTATGAAGGAACCGGCATTGGACTCGCACTCGTCAAGCGTGTGATCGAGTGTCATGGCGGTCGCATTTGGTTGGAAAGCCAAATAGGCCGGGGCACGTGCATTTACTTTACCTTGGGCCAAAAAAACTCCGGCTAACTGCCGGTTCAAGATCGGATACAGGTACCTTGAAGACCACCACAAAACAACATATTTTAATCGTCGATGACGATGTCGAATTGCTGGAGGAGGTGAAAGAATATCTCGAACGGCAGGGGTTCACCGTGGTCTCGGCCATCGACGGACGGGCCGGAATCGCACACGCCAAATCCACCGACTTTGACCTGGTTATACTTGACTTAAACCTGCCGGGTACCCAGCCGCAAAAAGAACTTTCGATGGATGGTATTGAAGTCCTCCGTATCCTGCGTGAAACGGGAAATGTTCCGGTGCTCATGCTCAGCGCCACGAACATCGCATCGGTCAAGGTAATGACGTTGACGCTGGGTGCCGACGACTACGTCCCCAAGCCTTTCGACTTACACGAATTGGGGGCGCGCATTAAGGCGATTCTGCGGCGGGGCGGGGACGATACGCTCGGGGACCGAATTCTCACCTTCAGCCAGTTGAAGCTGGACCCGGGGGAGCGGCGCGTCTGGAAAGACGGCGCACCCGTCGCACTCACCAGTATCGAATTTGATATCCTGCACACCCTTGCCCAACAACCGGAGCACGTGTTCAGCCGCCAAAAACTCATCGATGTGGCCTGGAAAGGCAGCTACGAGTGCGTCCCCAAAGCGGTGGACGTCCACATTGGACATATCCGAAAAAAAATCGAGAGCGACCCGGCCCAACCCGTGCTCATCGTCACGGTGCGCGGCAGCGGCTATCGCTTTGAAGACGTGCCCGCCTAACGTACGTAGATACCCGAAGCCATCTTGCTGCGTTAGAAAGTCCGCGCTAGTAATCGACCCATTTCTACGCAGCGTAGCCCGGCCAAGGCATGGTAGCCCACGGCCCTGCAATGGTCCCTGACGTGCTGTGCCAGCAAGGACACCGGCCACTCTACGCAAGAATAACCGAGGTTTCTGGGATTCTGGTACGACAGGTCCCGAACCCATTCAACCATTTCCTTCGTGATCGCCCGGGTATTCCGCTTCTTCAGGCTTTTCTCCCGTGCAGAAAATATTTCCTGGCGTAGCGCTTTGTCGATACTTCGATTCACGTCGGTGACGCTGCTACGATAGGCCCGGGCGATGTCAGATATACCAATGCCATCCGCATAACGTAATAGCATGGCGGCGGAACGGGCGCGGAGCACGGAGGCAGAGCGGGATTTGGATAGATTGTCGAGATACTCCATTTCCTCGTCAGATAGGGGCAAAACAGAATTCTGATTATCGTGTAACATGTTTTTCCTTCGTTCTTGGTGATGTCATGGCCCGCTGACGCAGGCTGATTCGTGGGCGTGGGCCCCTACGGGCAGGTCACGGGGGTGTTCACGTGCGCGGAGCAAGGGGGAGTGGCGTTGCGGTACGCACCCGGAACCACCCGGCCCGAGTGCGCGCCACGTCGCGATAGTGTCGAAGTGTCTAGCGCTTCAGCGTCTCCGTAAAATCTTCGAGTTCTTTGTGCGCCGCCTCTTTCGCGATGCCATAGCGCTCTTGTATTTTTCCCGCAAGATGGGTGCGCTTTCCGGCAATCGCTGTCAGGTCATCGTCGGTCAATTTGCCCCACTTTTCCTTCACCTCCGGTGTATTGCTTCCAATTTCCTTCTATCTGATCCCAGTTCATAGGAATCTTCCTTAGTAGTTAATTCGCTCAGGCTCACCGGTTCGCAGCGTCACATCGGCAACAAAAGCAGTCCAGACCGCCATGCCACGACTGGTGAGGGGCGGCGGATGGCGGCCGGACTGCTGGGGAACCGCCTTTTGTTAGAAGCCCCGTGGCAGGTAACCCGCAAGCACGAGTACGACCACGATGACCAATACGAGCCCCAGACCGCCGCTGGGACCATAGCCCCAACGTTGGCTGTGGGGCCAACGGGGAAATGCGCCCAGCAACAACAACAACAGAAGAACCATTAAGAGCATACCCATGAGACGTTCTCCTTTTTCGGGGCAACACCCCATTTTCAGGCTCGGTCCAATTCATTCGGAGCCAATCTAAGGCCCCATCAATCCAAAGCACCCGTGCGCGGTCGGCCTCAACATATAGGGAGGTAGATGCCGAACCACGTTGTCAGCGTAGCAAGGCAACGTAGATTGCGGGCAGCACGCTGGTAAAAGTTGCGTAAAGTGCCGCCATCCGCCCCCGTCGATGCCTGGAGCGCGCGGACTGCCGGTGACGCAGTCTCCCCATGGCCCAAACTATTGCCCAAGATTTCCCCCAGCTATGCCGTAACTACACCATTCGGACGTACCATGACGATGTAAGTATGAAGAAAACTATTTTGAGACAAAAGGTGCCTGGGCCCCTGGGAGCATTGTCGTGATAATCACCGAACCGGTGGATATCCTTGTTGTCGAAGATAACGAAAGCCAACGGGCGTCCATTGTGGCCTCCCTCGAAGCTTCGATTCAGGGTGTACAGATTGTCGCTGTCAATAACGGCGACGCGGCACTGGACTTCCTGTTTGGTCGGGGTCCGTGGGCGGATCGTATTGGGGCAGATCCCCCAAGGCTCATTCTGCTGGATCTGGAAATGCCCGGAACGGATTCCTTTTCTATCCTCGGCCAGATTCGGTCAATGAAACCCAAGGACGCCCTTACCCTCACCCCCGTAGTTGTTTTCACCGATTCCAGTTCCGACAGCGACATGCAGGAGAGCTACCGTTGCGGTGCGAACAGCTACATCATAAAACCGCTAAGCTTCCCCGAGTTTAAGACAATTATCGAAACTGTAGGCGAATACTGGATCAACCTCAACAAGTCGTGTCTTTGAGGAGCCCAGCACCGACAGATTGGTACGTCGTCGCAACTACCGTCAGGTAGTGGCCCGTGCGTAAGAAACCCACAATACCCCGGGCCCGAAGCCCTGATCGGAATATCCATCATGAACCTATACCTGAACCTGCGGACCGGCGCGACGTCCATCCTCGGAATCGTCTTCCTGCCAGCCCTGATTGGCGTCGGCGCTATGCTTGCGGCAGGAAATGCCAACGCCGAGACAGGTGTGGAAATATTGACGCGCGGTCCCATACACGAAGCCTTCGCCGAGGCTTCCATGGCCGGGGCGACCGCAGGCTTTACCATCACACGCGCGCCTTATGACCCCATTGTCGAAGTACCACCGGACCAGCGGCCCGATGGCGCCGACGTGGCCTGGATTCCGGGCTACTGGAGTTGGGATGAGGATAGGGACGATTTCATCTGGGTAAGCGGGGTCTGGCGGGATCTGCCGCCGAACCGCCAGTGGGCACCCGGATACTGGGCGACCGTCTCCGGAGGCTATCAGTGGGTATCCGGATTCTGGGGCAACACCGCCCAGACCGACATCGATTATCTGCCGCCGCCACCGGAGTCCCTCGAATATGGACCCAGCTCACCATCGCCGCGCCCGGGCAACAGCTGGTCGCCTGGCTGCTGGGTGTGGCAGCAGAGCCGTTACGACTGGCAACCTGGCTATTGGGTGGCCCCACAGACCGACTGGATCTGGACGCCCGCCCACTACACATGGACCCCGCGCGGTCATGTTTACGTACCCGGTTACTGGGACTATGCCCTTGCCCGCCGAGGTGTAATTTTCGCGCCGGTGTACTACGCACAACCCGTCTACCGGCAGCCGAGCTACCACTACGCCCCCGCCACCATTATCGATATACGCGTGATAACCACTTGCCTTTTCGTTCAGGCGAGTTCACAACGCTATTACTTCGGCGATTACTACGATGCTCGCTATGATGCGAGGGGTTATTATCCATGGCATGAGTCGCGCCCATCGGACCATCGATACGATCCGTTGTACGCGCAATATCGCTTTACCCAGCTCCAGAATGACCGAAATTGGGACCAACACGTGGACGAACGGTATCACCACCGTCGTGACAATGTGGAGGCCCGCCCGCCGCAGACGCTGGCTCTGCAGGTCAATATAATCAACACGCGCAACGGAGACCGGGGCAATCCATATATAGGTAGAAGTCTTGCTGAAGTCGCGCAAAATGACTCAAACACCTATCGATTCCGGTCGGTGAACGCTACCGAGCGGGAGCAAATCGAGTCTCGCGGGCGAGCCGTGCGCACCTATCAGTCGGAACGAGCACGCCTTGAGACACGGCCGCAAAATAACGGGAAAAACGACAAAGCACACCCAGAGGGTCGTTCCATTCGCGTGAAGCTGCCCGAGTCACCCGTCGCTTCCCGGCCCGGTACCCGTTCAGACGGTGCAATGAAACCACCTCCCGCCCCAAAGGGACCACGGGCGGTCGCCACAGAGAACCGCAAACCGGCGGTGAATCCGAAAGACAACGGCAAGGGACCCGAATCGCCAGGAGTCCAGCGCAAGCCACGCCCGACCGGGCCCATGGAAAAAACACCAAATCCTGGTCGCGGTGAACGCTCGGACCCGCGTGTTGTGGAACCACGACGACCGACTAAAACGGAAAGCGCCCCGTCCACACCCTCCTCAACGTCGCCACGAGATCAAGGCCGAGGGAAGCCGGAGAAAATGGATGAACGCACTCCCCAGCCTGGTAACCGCGACAGCAATGTTCAGAAACCGACACAAAAAAGTCAGGCCGTGGAATCGCGCGATACAAACCGCCAAGGCCGGCGGACCAATGCAGACAAAACAGAGGGAAGCAAAAAAACAAAAAAGAAATAGCAACGTCCGACCAGAAGATGGTCACTAACTTTTGTTCCGACATAAATACGGATTCAACTCACCAAAACCGCTGGATAACCAGACTTAAGGATTAGAAAAATGAACGCAATTACACGATTGACCACCACAGTGATTGTCTGTGCTCTTGCCAGTATCGTCGGCACCGGGTGCAACACGGTTCGAGGCGCGGGAAAAGACATCCAGAAGGGCGGCAAGGCCGTAGAGAACGCCGCCGAAAACATCCATGCCCCCCGGGAAGTGGGGCACATGATCATGGCCTCTGCAGACACGGGCGGCAGAATCAGCCCCGTTGGCAACTTGGTCGTGGAGAATGGCAAGAGCAGAACCTACACCATCAAAGCAGACACAGGCTACCATGTGGCGGATGTGCTGGTAGATGGTAAGTCGCAGGGTGCGGTGAGTCGACACACCTTCAGTAAGCCGACCGGCGACCACACGATCTCGGCGCTCTTCACTGCGGACCCGAAAGAATAAATTGTGGGGCCCTCCGTCCTCTGGTTTCTCCAGAATGCTTGTCCTGTAGCCCCACTAATTCGGGCGGGACAACAGTCTGGTACCAACGTCATTTAAACGAAGGAAATGAACTATGATTGAGACGTTGATTGTCATATTGGTTGTCTTGTGGTTGCTGGGCCTGGTTACGGCACACACCATGGTGGGTTTCTCCATATTCTCCTGGTGTTGGCCGTCATCGTGATACTGGTTCGTTTGATTCAGGGCCGAAGGGTGCTCTAGCGTAAATTCAGATTTGTCTGCGTCACAGGTTCGCGGCTTCTGCGGTGTTTAAAAGCCCTGGAACCCGCTCAATCTTCAACGCTTCAACCGCTGGCAATGCCAGGGCTTTAAGACGGAGGGATATCATGAAAATTTACACCATAGCGGCAATAGTGCTGATAGCGATCGGGGTATTGGGCCTCGTCTACGGCCAGTTCAGCTACACCAAAGATTCCGACACGGCCCGACTGGGTCCCATCGTATTGACCGTTAAAGAGAAAGAAACCGTCAACGTTCCAACCTGGGCTGGCGTGGGCGCGATTGTTGCAGGTGCAGGAATGCTTGCATTTACCGCATTGAAACGATAGTTCACCCGGCCACGGCGCGCGCGTCTCAATCGGGACAGAACAAGATCGCTACGTTAGACAACATCGTTGCCATTTTTCTAGCAGGTGCCAAAGCACGACAAAAGGATACTGATTCATGAACGTACTGCGTCGAATAAAAACGCTGGGCACGGCCTGCGCCACAACGACTTTCCTCTTGCTTGCTGGCACAAGTCACGGGGCGCTAACCGCCGCTCCCGATCGGGTTACTTTTCTTTCGCCGGACCAGTCATTCACTATCGCGCTCGCAAACGATGGGGTGCCCCTCCCCGCAGCGGATATAAAAAGCTGGCAGTTTCTGGCGGGCGGCCACGACTACAAGCACATGATAAACATCGAGAAAAAGGAAGGGGCTATCGAACTCTCATCGAGTAACACCGTCGAACTGGGCAGTTATGACCTGACCATCGACACCACCCGTGGTTCCGTTGTTGTGCGAGTGTTGACGCCGTTTACGGAAGTGCCCGACATTGTAGAAAAAATGACCGCCCTTACCGGTAAATCAGAGCAGAAGATTCAGGAGAAACTGGGTCTAACGTCTTCGTCGGGTCGCTCTGACGTCCAAATCGACTTGCCGCCCGTGTACTACGAGGGCCAGACACTCAAACTCACCATGTCGGCTACACCGGGCGATGGTCACGCCTGCATGTGGTTCATCAATGGCGACGCCGTAGCGGAAGGTCCCGACCAGTATGCCTTTACCTATACATTCC
>CAXBPH010000043.1:0-34309 GCA_963977445.1 uncultured bacterium
CAGCATCCGCAAACCTTCCACGCCGTCTACGGTCAATTCAACGTCCTGGGTACCGTCGAACTCGACAAAATTCTCAGGATCTATCTCGGGCAGCAGTATGGGCCGCGGTAGCGAGTTCTCCGCGTTGGGCACGATTATGGGCTCATACTCCAATGCGGGAAAGGTTCCTGCCGGAATCGTTTCGCCATTCAACGAGGTAGCCACCGCCCCATCGATATGGAGGTGAGTAAACCCTGCGGGTATGGCGTCAAAACGGAAGATTCCGTTCGCACCCGTCATGGTTTCCAGGGGCTCATTGTCGCCAATGGTCAGTCGAACTTCCGCCCCGCCGATGGTCTGGTTTGCGTTGTCCATGACCACACCCGTAAATGAGGTGGGCCCGCCTTCGACCCGCGCGACACCCCACGCCACGAACGTGGCCGGTAAGCCCCCATTGCCGTCGAAAGTTGCTTCGACATGGTTGTTGCCCTCGGCTTCGTCGAGGGTTAAGGCGGCGTAGGCGTGGCCCGTACTGTCGCTATTTACGGTCAATTCTGTCGTACCTTCCACGGTGCCCAGGAAGCCATTCCCCGGGTGACGCTAAAGGTGACCGCTACCCCGGCCACGGGATTGTCCCCATCACTAACCCAGGCATTGAGCAGCGCGGGCAGTTGGGCGCCAGCCTCACCGGTCTGATTGGTTCCCATGCCGATATTAATCTGATCTGCGGGCGCCCGATCCGCGGAGGCGCAGAAAAATACCGTGCCGGCAATATCTCGGCTCGCCACCGAGACGCGGTTGTTGCCCCGACCCGCGTCGGTACCCAAACGGAAGAAAGCTTGCGCCATGCCATTTGCATCGGTGGGCACCTGCAGCAACCGCGTGGCCTCACCCCCTGTCGATGACGACAGTTCACCATTGCTCCGGGAGACCTTGAACGTTACCGTCTTGTTGACGATGGGCGTCCCGTTTTCCTCGGTCAGTTGCACGATCAGGGGTGATGCCAGTTGCTGTTGCACGGTCCCGGTTTGATCATTGCCCGACACTGCCGCCATTCGGGGGCCGGTCACAGCCTCCCGGGTAACGGTAATGCTCTTGACCGTTGTGTTTCCGAATTCATCCACGGCCGTGGCCGTGAGGGTGTTCTCCCCGATTGCCAGGGGCACATTGCTGCGTTCGAAGGTCCCATTGGTGCCGATGCCCATATCCACCGTAGCGGGTGCGCCGTTGACCTCAACTTCCAGGCCCATGAACCCGCTGTGCATATCCGAGAGGCGCCCGGCAACCGCCAGGTCACTATTGGTGAGTACGGCGCCATCCTCCGGAAAGTCAATGTACAACTCGGGGGCGGTCATGTCCTGAATCACTTCAAAAGGCGTCGGTGCGCTGCGTGTGCTGCCCGCGCCCAAGGTGTAGAACAGCAGGCGATTCAGCCGATTGGGAAAAAGGGCTGCGGTAATGCTGAAGCTTCCGTCGTTTCCTGATGTGGTGGACAGAATTTCCGCGCCCCCCTGAACCTCAATAAGTCGGTTGGGCGAAGCTTCACCCGTAATTTCAATGGAGGACTGATTCGTACCGGTCACCGTCGACGTGATTACCGGCGGCGCGGGCACCCCACCTTCGCCGGCCGACACCGTCACCTCCGCGAAACCCTTGGCGGCGCTGTTGGACCCCGTGGCGGTTATACGCGCTGTACCGACCCCTTCTGCAGTAACGATCCCGTCCGTATTTACCGTGGCCACTCCGGTAGCATTGGATGCCCAAGTAAACGAATCCACACTATCCGTTGAACTGGCTGCCAAGGTAGTCGACTGGCCCGCCTCAAGGGTCACCGTGGACGGCGTCACCGTCACAACGGCGCTGGTCGTTGGAGGAGTGCAAGCGGGGAAGGACAGGGCCGATACAATCAAGACCGCGGACACCAGGAAAATTCTGCTCATGATACGGGTTCCTCTGAAGTTGCCAGCCATTTGATCGCTAAAACAATACGCCTGTATTACCCTAGCATTAATTCTATCATCTGTCCCGTTTAATAAATCAAACTCCAGAAACGGGCCCCATATTTGTATACTAAGTGCACGATTCAACCATGTTGTGCGCTTCAATATACACACCGAACTTTCTTATTCTCACATCATCCCCTACCCAAATACATGCCCCGGCATCACTTTCACGTCTTCCATAATTGGCGTAAAGTCCATCAACGCCAACACATCCCGCTCCACATCAATCCCTGGGGCCACTTCCAGCAAGGCCAGCCCACGCTCCGTCAAGCCAAATACCGCACGCTCCGTTATGTACGTCACCGCCTGCCCACGTTCCCGGGCATAGGCCGCACTGAAGGAAAGCTGCTCCACGGACGCCACAAACTTCCGGCAGGCACCCTCCTTCACAATTCGCAGCTTCCCCCCCTCCACGACCACTTCGAGGCCACCTGCCGTGAAAGTCCCGCAGAAGACGACCTGCCGGGCCGTCTGGGTAATGTTGGCGAAGCCTCCGATGCCCGCAAGGCGACTGCCAAAGCGGGACACGTTCACATTCCCCGCGCCATCGACCTGGGCCAGACCCAACGCCGCAAAGTCGAGTCCTCCACCATCATAAAAATCAAACTGGGCGGGCTGGTCCACGATGGCATCGGGATAACTCGACGCGCCAAAACTCAAGCCGCCCGCCGGGATGCCGCCAATGGGCCCACTCTCCACGGTCAATGTAAAGCGGTCAAGGACATCCCGTTCGGCGGCAATCCGCGCGATACCTTCCGGCATACCAATGCCGAGGTTGGCGATGGCCCCTTCGGGAATCAAATCACAGGCACGGGCCGCGATGATACGGCGAACCCCCGGTGACATGGCCGGCAAGGTTGCCCCCAGGGATATCCCCTCGGGCAGCGGACTGTAGTAGGCAGGATTCAATTGCTCCGCAAAGGTCTGGGTATGCTCGTGGGGCTCGGCCACTACGATGTGGTCCACCAGAATGCCCGGCACGTGCACCGAATGGGGTGCCGCCCGCTCCGCGTCGAGGCGCGACACCTGGGCAATGACCATACCGCCGCAATTGTGGGCTGCCTGGGCGATCGACAAGACTTCCCCCACCAGCGCCTCTTCGCCCATCATCAGGTTACCCAGGGGGTCGGCCGATGTCGCGCGAATCAGTCCCACATGAATCGGAAAGGCATGGTAAAGCAACCACGTTTTACCGGCGAGCTCCACCCGCTCCACACTGCCTCCGGGCGTGCGGTCGTTTAAGGCACCCCCATCATTGATGGGGTCGATGAAGGTGTGGAGGCCTACATGGGTGATGCATCCTGGACGTCCCGCAGCAATATCGCGAAATAACTGGGACATGACACCCTGGGGAAAATTGAGGGCCTCGATTTCGCCTGCGTTCGCCAGCACACCCAGCTTGGGTGCAAGCCCCCAATGGCCACCCACCACCCGCTTCAGCAGGGGCACATGGGCCAGATGATTCAACCCACGGTCCACGCCGTCGCCCTGCCCCGCCGCATAAACCAACGTGAGGTCGTGGGGGGTGCCCGTCTCCAGAAAGCGCTGTTCCAGGGCCGCCGTGAGGGCCTCCGGATGGGCTGCACCCACAAAACCACCCACCGCCAACGTGCTTCCCATACCGATACGATCCACGGCATCTCGCGCCGAACACAGCTTCTTATCCAGCGGTCGGCTCATGCCCTCACCCTCCCGCTGACACCAGACATCCCTGCAACACCACAGACCAAAACCCATTCCCAACTACGCACAATCATTACCTCACCACGCCCCACAACAACGACCTGAACCAAACACAGCACTTCCTTAAAAAAGAAGGAACGCCATGGTAGCAGAACAACGGCCAATAACGCAGGATGATGGCCCGGACCACGGGGACTGCACTGGCCTCGTATGCTGGCTTCGAGGGATGGAGATGGCTTGGTGCGAAGATTGCTGGCGGTAGGGCGAGGCGCGCAGATGGTCGGGGCCGTCCCCGGGGACTGCACCGACCTCGTAATCTCTATTCGAGGGTTGGGATGTCTTGGTGCGACAAATGCTGTCGGTAGGGCAATGCGCGCAGATGGTCGGGGCCGTCACCCCAGTGTGTATTACCCTCAGGGGGACGGCCCCGGCTATCTTATTCCTTGCTTCGTTCCCACGGCATCGAGCTAACCACGTGTTGCGTGGTGGTGGGTAAAATACATGATGCTGGTGCCGTCCCCGGGGACTGCACCGACCTCGCAATCTCTATTCGAAGGATGGGGATGGCTTGGTGCGACGATTGCTGTCGGTAGGGCGAGGCGCGCCGATGGTCGGGGCCGTCCCCCCGGTGTGCATTACCCTCAGGGGGACGGCCCCGGCTATCTTATTCCTTTGTTCGTACCCACGGTGTCAAGCCAACCACGTGGTGCTTGGTGGTGGGTGAAATACATGATGCCGGTGCAGTCCCCACTTCCCTTCCTTCACCGTGAAAAACTATTCCCCCGCCGCTACAAAGGCAAACAAGTCGGCCTCTACAAACTCAAATTCCAAACGCACCAACTTCCTCTTCAGTCCCGCCATGCTGCCTTCTTCCCACGTAACAGTGTGACGTATGGCGTCCTCCTCCAAGACATCACCGCCCGCCGGGAAGCTGCGATAGATCGCCCCCCGCGCATCGGGGTGTTCGTCACCCGCCCCAAGCAACAAACCCGTGGCAATCAATACTCCTGCTATAAACATGCTATTCCCTCGCTGCGTGAGTTCCCGCCCGAATTCGAGTCGTGCCATCGCGGCCCAAACCCCACTGTCTCAAATCTACCCGAAACGTGCAAATTCCACACGCCTGCCACCCCAACAATGCGCCCAGATGCCCTGTATCCGCCTCTACACCCTTGGCACGATGCTTGCACTAATCCACACAGCATGAAACTTCAATCAACCAGGGAGATATAACCATGAACTCCGACGTATTTAAAGGCAATTGGAAACAGATCAAAGGCACCATCCAACAGAAATGGGGCAAACTGACCGATGATGAAATGGATCAGTTCGCTGGCAAACGAGAAGAGCTCATCGGCCGTATCCAGGAACGCTACGGCGAAGAACGAGACAAGATCGCCAGAGAATTGGACGCCCTCCTCGATAAGATATAGCGCCCATCGATAGCAACCACGAGCCTGCGCTGCCCGCCATCAACCCCTGATGGCGGGCCCTTGTGTATACGCAGAGAAAACTCGCCGCACCGGAAAATACCACCGGTGCCCCCCTCAAAGACGTGAGGTACGAACGACTTTGTGGGTGCAGAAACTTCCCGTGGACAGGTCCATCCATCGACTATCTACGTGTACGATATCGCCATTCATCGGAGCCCCGTTTGGCGACACCATCACATCGGGAAGGGGGCTTCCCGATGGATCAAGTACGACACCTCGAAGATCGTCGGCGGGAAATACCACAAGTTCGACGTCGGCGAGTCCTTCGGTTTCGACGGAAGGGGCGGCAATTCCTTGGTCAATCGGGAACTCTCTCCGACGTTTGACGATAGTATCAGAGCTCCGATTGCGGGTGATGGTCAATATCCAGGCCCGGAATTTTGCGGGCTCACGCAACGAGGGCAACTTGCTAAAGGCGGCCAGGAACGTATCCTGAGTCACATCCTCGGCATCGGCCCTGTTGGCCACGATGCCGTAGGCCACCGCGAACACCAATTCCAGGTTCCGTTCGACCAGGGTCGTGAAGGCATCGCGCTGCCCCCGAAGGGTCCGCCGAACGAGTCGGGCATCGTCTACTTGAAGAATTCGTAGCATGTGATATCGGTCTCCCTGTTTGTTGTATAGAGGAGACCGGATGGGACGCAAGTTGGGGACATTTGATTCGGACTACTTTTTTGATGCCATTCAGGTGAGCCAGCCCCCCAAACCACATCATATAGGTAAAATTATGAACCTGGAATCAATATAAGGTATGCTAAACCCCATGAACGATGCGCCCTTTGATTTTGCACGGCTGGACTATTCTCTGGCGGAGTGCACCCTGTATCAGATTGGCGGCCCTGCCCGGGTCGCGCTCCTTCCCCGTACCATGGAGGAAGTAGCGCAGGCTTATGAATGGATGGCGGCCCAACCGGGCAAGAAGCTCATCCTCGGGGGCGGCTCCAACGTCTTGATCAATGATGCGGGCTTCGATGGCATCGTGCTCTTTACCACCGAACTCATGCGTATGGACGACCTCGGGGATCACCGCTATTACATCGGCTCCGGTCGTGAACTCGACGACATGGTCCGCTCTATTATGTTGCAACACAACTACGAGGGCGTCGGAGGCTTCACCGGCATCCCCGGATCCGTGGGCGGCGCCATCTATATGAACGCCGGCACCGTCAAAGGCAGCACCTGCCAATGGATGACCTCGGTAGATGTGATGAAACCAACGGGCCTGGCGACCATACCCATGGAACCCACCCTCTTCGGCTACCGTGGCCAGACCTTTTGCGCGCCGGGCGACGTGATTCTCGGTGGCGTTTTTCAATTTACGCCCGCAGAAGCGGACCAACAGGCCATCTACGACCACTATAAACAGCGCCGCAAAGAAAAACAGCCCCCAGGCAACAGTTGTGGTAGCGTATTCAAGAATCCCGAAGGCGGACACGCCGGTCAGTTGATTGAATCGTGTGGATTAAAGGGAACCCGTCGGGGCGGGGCGATTATCAGCCCCATGCACGCAAATTTTATAATCAATGAAGGCGAGGCTTCCTTTCAGGATGTCATCGATTTGCTTACGTTGGCCCGGGACACCGTTGCTGAAAAACACGGCGTCACCCTGGAGCCGGAAGTACGAATTATTGCCTGAAAACGTGGGCTGCCTCATCGATTGCATCAATCGGTAGGGTGGGCTATGATGAGGTTCGTTAAATCGGGTCGGGGAGGTTGGAATAATGTCTGACTTCGCCGCTCGCTTGTTTTTTCTCCCGTAGACAGAGAGCCCGTCGGACATGTTCGGCGATGACCACCCCCGCAGGAGTGTTACCCCTATGGACATTCATGATTTGTTTGACCTGGTTGCCCAGGAAAACGCCTCAGACCTTCTCATCAGCGCGGGGGCTCCGCCCATCTTGCGGATTAACGGTCAGCTTTTTCGCAGTCGCACAGATGCGTTGACCCCCGAGCAGACCGAACAGCTCATCTTCGATTTCCTGACGGACGAGCAGCGGGAATCCTTCCTCGCCCACAAAGAGCTGGATTTTTCGCTGGCTTCCGGCCGTCGCCATCGCTTTCGTGTGAATGTTTATCGCCAGAAGGGTGCGGTGACCGCCGCGTTTCGGCCGATTCCGGAGAAAATTCCCAATCTGGAAGATTTGGGCCTGCCCGAGGCCGTAAGCGATATCATCAATGTAAAACAGGGACTGGTCCTCGTCACGGGACCCACGGGCCACGGCAAGACGACGACCCAGGCCGCCCTGATCGACATGATCAACGAGGAGCGGGCCTGTCACATCATTACGGTGGAAGACCCCATCGAATATGTTCACACCCACAAGCGCTCCATTATCGATCAGCGTGAAGTTGGCGCCGATACGGACAGTTTTCCCAAAGCCCTCAAATATGTCTTGCGTCAGGATCCCGATGTCATACTGATTGGCGAAATGCGCGATCTGGAGACGATCAAAGCGGCCCTGACAGCCGCAGAGACGGGGCACCTGGTCTTTGCCACTCTGCACACCAATGATGCCATCCAGACCGTGGACCGTATTATCGACGTATTCCCCGGCCACGAGCAGCAGCAGATTCGCTTTCAGCTTTCCATGACCCTCCACTCTATTATTTCCCAACGCCTGTTGCCCAATGCCGACAATACGGGCCGGGTCCTGGCCTGTGAAATGCTCATGAACAACACGGCAATCGCCAATCTTATCCGGGAAGGCAAGACCCATCAGGTATATAGCGTCCTGGAGACCAGCACCAGAGACGGCATGCGAACCATGGATCGCGCCGTGAAGGACCTCTACAACGGGGGTCAGATCACCGAGGAAGATGCCATTGCGCTGATGAAGAACCCGAAAGACCTGGTAGAGGGCGCAAAGAAACCCGCAAAACCCGCAAAGAAGGCAACGAAGAAAAAATCAGACGACTAATTTGGGGCGGTTGGCGTAGTACCAACCGGGGTAAAACCAGAGATGTGACGTACTTTTACTCAGAGGTGCGTGGTTTCTGGCTGTTTGAGTAGCTGCTATGGCGGGATTGCGTCATTTTTATCGGTGCGCCCCTCGTTTGTCCATAGTTTATGGTATAATCTGACTGGGCAGACCGGATTGAAGTCAACGCATGCCATCCAGTAAACGTGGGGTCAGCGCGCCCCGGGTTACTTCCGGAAAAATGCACCCGTCCTTAGGTTCAATGCATCCATCCTCGGGATAAACGTACCCGTTCTGCGCCACTCCATACCAGCAGGTCTTACTACTTTTCAATAGGAGTTTGCCATGTCCGTGCAATTTCGACTGATGTTCTTAGTTCCGCTACTGATCATGTTCGCGGGTTGTCCCGTGACGGTCACATCCAATTCTCTATTCACCATGCGGGTAACACCGGCAGCGATTACGCTTGGTCTTGGCGAATCCCAGCGATTGACGGCCACTTCCACCGATCCTGATGATACGTTTTCCTGGACGTCCAACGCGCCGGGCGTAGCTGCGGTCAGCGCAAGTGGACTCGTCACAGCCGTTTCGGAGGGAAACGCCACCATCACCGTGGTCGGCACTCACAGCCAACTGAGTAAGTCGGTTCCGGTCGCCGTGCCGGGCGTGCTCACCGTGGTTCCTGCCGCAGTAGTGCTCCGACCCAACCGCATCGCGCTGATTGACGCCCGATCCACAACACCCGGTGACACCGTAGTCTGGAGCTCCGAGAACCCTGATATTGCGAAAGTCGACGCCAGTGGTATCGTTACGGGCGTGTCTGAGGGGCAGACGATTATCGAGGCTGTGGGTACGGCAAGTAAGGCCAAAAGCAATGCAACCGTACAAGTCCTCGGTAGCTCGTCAATCAATATAGACGTTACGCCCGCCGAAGTTGTTTTACAGCCAAAGGAATCTACCACGCTTTCTGCCACCTCATCCGATGCACTGGATGAAATTGTCTGGTCCTCTTCTAATCCCGGTGTAGCACTTGTAGATGCGGACGGTTTGTTGACTGCAATTGCCGACGGTACAACCAGTATCACAGCCATCGGCACCCACAGCATAGGAACAGGCACCGCGTTTGTCACAGTCCTCACCCAGTCCAATGGTGAAATTGTGATAACCCCGGAACTTGCCGTGTTGAGGCCGACGCAGTCACTCGATCTGACAGCGACCTCTGCCGACGTTTCGGATCTTTTCGCTTGGACTTCGTCGGATACGAGTGTGGTATCCATTACACCTGCTGGCCGCGTTATCGCCATAGCGGAAGGTGAATCAACAATCTCCGTGGTGGGAACAAGCAGTCGTGCTGAAAGCGTTGCTACCGTCACGGTTGCGGGCGTTCCACCGGCGACATTAACCGTTACTCCCCAACGCATCCTGGTGCGACCCGGGCGTAACGCACTGCTCTCAGCCACCTCGTCCGATAGTGAAGATGCCTTCGAATGGACTTCGTCCGACACTTCACTTGCCACCGTAAACAGTAATGGTATCGTCACTGGAATCGCTGAAGGCGAAGTTGCCATAATCGCGACCGGAACCCATAGCAGAGATTTCACGGAGAGTCGCGTAACCGTTTCAGGAATGCCACCGGCGGACATTACGCTGACCCCAGTCGAGTTCGAACTGGAACCGACCCAATCGACTACGCTCACTGCCGCTTCCACCAATGCAAATGATTCTTTTACATGGTTTTCCTCTGACAATCGATATGCAATTGTTGATGACAATGGGAAAGTCACCGCCATTTCAGAAGGTCAATCCACCATAGGCGTGCGGGGCACCATTAGCGGAAATGTAGGTACCGCTGCCGTTCGCGTGACCGGCGTGCCTCCTGCCGAAGTGGTACTGTCTTCCTCGCAATTGATTCTGCTCACAGGCCGCTCATCGAAACTATCCGCAACATCGAGCGATCCCGAAGATTCCTTTACTTGGATTTCCTCAGACGTCGCGATCGCTTCCGTTGACCAGAACGGATTGGTCAACGCAGTTTCTGGAGGCCAGGCATCCATCACCGCGACCGGAAGCAATAGCAAGAAATCGGGTACGGCGCTGGTAACCGTTATCGACATGCCATTGGCGAGCATCACGGTAAGTCCGGCAGAGATGGTGCTGCGTCCGACCCAACGAGGAACGCTCCAGGCAGTCTCCAGCGACATCGAAGACACCTTCAGTTGGTCTACTTCTGATATGAACATCGCTACCGTAGACGAACTCGGAATCGTAACGGGCATTGCAGATGGCCAGGCCACCATCGTTGCCAAAGGCAGTCATAGCGGGGCCACACGCACCGTAGCGGTAACGGTGGTCGGTAAAATTGCGACTGATATCACCGTGGCTCCAGACGAGTTGGTGCTTCGACCAACCTTTACTGCGACCTTGGAAGCGACCTCGACGGATCCGGATGACACCTTCACATGGACTTCCTCCGACGACACTGTGGCCAGCGTGAACGCAAGCGGTACGGTGACTGCTGTGGCCGAAGGTGCCGCGACAATTACAGCTACCGGGAGCGCCAGCGCGAATACAGGGACGACACTGGTTACGGTAGCCGGCGACCCACCCACAACGATTACGCTGAGTCCTGCCGAGATAGCTCTTCGACCATCTCAGACGGCAACGCTCGAAGCCACCTCAACCGACCTGGAAGACACCTTTACGTGGTCCAGCTCGGGGACTTCCGTCGCGACTGTTGATTCCGATGGTACGGTAACGGCCTTGTCTGCAGGCCAGACCATAATAGTCGCCAAAGGCAGCCATAGTGCAACGACAGGGGTCGCCACCGTAACGGTGTCGGGCGCGACGTCTGTTGTGGTAAATCTGACACCGACCCAAGTCGTGTTGCGTCCGCTAAAGACCGCAACGCTCGTGGCATCTTCTACCGACACGGAAGACTCATTCACCTGGTCGAGTTCCGACAACACTATCGCGACCGTGGATAGCAATGGACTCGTAGCAGCCATTGCCGAAGGCCAAACCACCGTCACCGCGACCGGTAGCCACAGCGGTGCCACGGATACCACGTTGGTAACGGTGTCGGGCGCACCACTCGCAGAGATCACCATAAGCCCGGCCGAATTTTCTCTCCACCCGACAGAAATGACCACGCTGCTCGCAACATCAACGGATCCGGCCGATGTATTTCAATGGTCCACCTCCGACAGTAGAGTCGCAACTGTTGACGTGAATGGAACGGTTACGGTAACCGCTGTCGCCGTGGGCCAGGCCACCATCCTCGTCAAAGGAAATCACAGCGGAGCCTTGGCTACCGCCTCAATCGACATTACGGACCGTCCTCCCGCGACGGTTACTGTTACACCTCGACAGTTTTCGCTGCGGGCGACGTTGTCCGCGCCATTGGTAGCTACGTCGTCTGAAAGTGGAGATGGGTTTATTTGGGCATCCTCTAATTCGACGATAGCGACCATTGATACGATGGGAAACCTTACGGCAATAAATGAAGGTGTTGTAACCGTTACCGCAACGGGTACACTCAGTCAAAGCGTAGGCACATCCACCGTTACGGTTACACCGGCGGACCGCACAAAAGTCAACATAACGCCGACCCTGGTTGTACTGCGTACAGCTCAACAAACCACATTCAATGCAACCTCCACCGACCTTCAGGACACATTTGCCTGGTCATCTTTGGATAGTCGTATTGTTACTATCGATGCCAGCGGAAAGGCAACCGCCATCGTCCCGGGCGAAACGATGATTATGGCAGTTGCTAGCGTGAGCGGCGTCTCCAGTACGGCCAATATTTCGGTCACTGCGGCGCCAGCAACGAACATTGAACTTAGTCCCGCTATTGTCTCGCTCCAACCCACTCAAACAACCACCCTTATCGCGACGTCAACAAACGTTGAAGACACCTTCACGTGGTCTTCCTCGAATAGAAATGTTGCCACGATCAGTGCAACCGGAATTGTCTCCGCTATTGCGCCTGGCGAAACCACAATTACTGCCAAAGGAATTATCAGTGCAGTTACCGGCAACGCGATAGTTACTGTAGCGGGAGAAGCTCCCGTGGGACTAAGTGTCCTTCCGGCCGCATCCACCGTACATGCCGGCGAGATTACTAAACTTTCCGCTGTATCTTCCGACCCCGCAGATCTTTTTACCTGGATGTCTTCGAATCCGGCCGTCGCAACCATCTCTCCCGACGGTACCGTCGTTGGCGTAAAGGAAGGCGCTGCAACAATGACTGCCCGAGGCACCAACAGTAGCGTGTCAAGTACAGGCACCGTCACCGTTCTACCTCGAATCGTCGCAAGAATTGACATCACTCCCGTAGAAACGGTACTTCGCGTCGGCGAACGCATTACGCTCGGGGCGACCTCCAGTGATGAAGACGATAGTACATTCACATGGTCCTCCAACGATACAAGCAGGGCAATCGTTTCCATTGATGGCACAGTGACTGCTATTGGTATCGGAGAGGTGCGAGTTACAGCAGTCGGCAATTCCAGTGGCGACTCCGGAAGTTCCCGCGTAACCGTGAATGCCGCCGATGTTACGATAAGCTCTTCAAAAAAGCCCCTTCAGGTTGGCGATTCCGAAATATTTGTGGCCCGGTCTACGGACCCCAAAGACAAATCGTTTACATGGAGCTCCTCAAACACCCAGATTGCCGATGTTTCCGCAGGCGGCTCGGTGCTGGCGAAAGCCGCTGGGAAGGTCACCATCCGCGCTCAGGGAACGACAAGCGGAAGCGCCGGACTTGTTGAGTTAGATATCGTTCCCGCCGACGCCAGCTTGTTGCTGTGGAACGGTGAACGGGGATATGACGGAGTAAATGGCCAACTGAATAGCACAGAAACCTTTCGTGGCATTGGATGCATGGAAGCAATTCCCCTGAACTCCAATCCGCCAACTACGACCTTCCTGGGCTACCCCGGCGAACGGGCAGACATATCTTTCTATGATGAAATTTGGTTTTTCATCAAGGCAGATATGACAGGTCGTTCTACGGATTTCCAGATTCGAAGTTTTAAAGGTCAAAGTAAGCGCGTCAATATTGACGGCTATATCGAAGGGGGAAAACTGGACCTTCAATACCGACTTGTCCGAATTCCCATTTCCGATCTGAAGACGGAGACGTTTTCGCTGAATCTCGTGGAGAACATTATATGGGGTCCTGCAATTCCTTCCCAGGGGCACCATTTCTTCGTTGATGAAATCTGGGCCGTATCGCTGGCAGATTCTGGAGGTGGGGGTGCCCCGCTCATGGGGATGGTACAACCCGTTAATTTTGGCGATGTCGTCGTTGGGGGTACCTCCGCAAGAGAAGTGACGTTGACAAACGTTGGCTTTGGCCCGCTCACCGTGGCAGGCCTGACGATAACGGGTTCCAACAAAAATGAGTTTTCCGTTTCTGATGAGCCCACTACGATTGGTGCCGGAGCCTCATCCAACTTCGTAGTTAATTTCAACCCACAATCGGTGCTGTCAAAGGGGGTCGGCGACAAGAGCGCTGAATTGATTGTGGCTCACAGCCATACACCCATGGGGGGCTCCATTTCACTCCCCTTGTTTGGTCGAGCTATATCACCCGCAATTTCTTTGTCAAAAACGGCATTGAATTTTGGCGAGGTACCGGTGGGCCAGAACTCTACGTCCCGTTTCTATGTGGAAAATCCCGGAAACGCGCCTCTGACAGTCAATTCCATCACCACATTTAACCAGACCTACGCGTTCAGTCCCACCGCGTTCACAGTCGCTGGCGGCGGGCGCCAACTGGTCACCGTCACCTTCGCGCCTGCTGTTGAGGGCGGCGTTCCCGACACGGCGACGGTAACCTCCAATGCGGTAGGCGCCGGCGCGCGGTCACTCAAACTCACTGCGTCTGGTATTGGGGCCGGATTTCCAGGCACGCTGTCTGTCTCACCAACCGACATTACCTCCTCAGGAGTCACGCTGGAGTGGCCAACAATTACCGGGGCAACTTCTGTCGCTGTTTATTTGGGCCCCGAACCCTCATCCACACCGGATTTACCACTCCCCGGGCAGCGATTGATGGCAACGCTTGGTGGCAGCGCTACTGAATATAGAATTACCAATCTCGCCCCGGACGTACATAATTTCTTCCACGTGGAACTACGAAACAGCGAGGGTATCGTATTCTTCCAAGGGAATACTTATGCGCGCACGCCGGGCGGTCCCAAGGCCACACTTGATACTGCAGTTCGGGAAGTCCATTTGATCGCACCCGACATTCTGCAGATTGTCTTTGCCAACATTCAGGTTCACTCTTATTCCAGTCGCAGCGATGTGAGCGATGGCGGTATAGAAGAAATCGTTGGCGACATAGGAGCCGAACTGGAAAACGCCACGTGGACGATCCAGCGTGGCGACGGTTCTCCCATAGGTATTGAGGCGCTCCATCGTCAATCCTATCCCGTCGGTACCCCCTATATAGGAAATGGAGATGATTCAACCGGCGCTCACCTGAACCTTCATGACGTGGACCATTTTCTCTATTTTATGTTGGATCAACCTATAGGCAGTCGTGAGTTCCTGACGGTCACCGGCCCGGTAATCACACGACAGGTCGTGGGCTTGTTTCACGATATTACCGAAAAAACGGTGACGACCTCGTTCTTGTTGCCCTTCAGCGACAAATACCTGGAAACGCCGGTCATTCAACTTAACCAGATGGGCTACTCCCCCGTAGCCACCGAGCGTTACGCCTATGTTTCCGCCTACCTGGGTGATGGCGGTCCCATGAGTTTCTCGGGCTATCCCACAACGGCCCGCGTCTACAACGACCCGGCAAATCCGCTTGACGTACGTACTCCTGTGGGTGCTTCCATTCCAATTGCTGTTCGGGCAAATCCCGACAATGTTTTGGACCCCAATTTCATTGATGTCGATGCAGGAACCTATGTGCGGGAGATCGATCTTTCTGCCGTACCACCTGCGGAAGGTGTTGTATACCGGGTACATATTCCCGGGGTCGGCGTTTCGTGGCCCACACAGGTGAGCGAGACGTCCGTATTCCGCTCCTTCTACCTCACTTCTCGATTCCTCACCCATACCCGATGGGGTCGTGAATTGTCTCTCGATTGGACAGAGTGGGCACCACGTCCGCCCGATCACCCGACCGTTTTCACTTCAGACCTCGATTCGAGCGTCGTAAAGTTCTTTCCCATAGACACACCGAAAGTAGGCCAGCGCCTTGTCGCTGGTGGCCATCATGATGCCGCAGATTTCGATATCAATTATGCACACACACAACATTCATTGAATCTGCTGCGCCTCTTAGAGCTCCGTCCTGACGTCTTTCTTGATGGGCAAATGACGATTCCGGAAAGTGGCAATGGCATCCCTGATTTGTTTGATGAAGTCCTCTACAACATGCGAATATGGGAGCAATTGCAGGAGTTGGACGGCGGTATCCGCCCTGGCTTTGAGTCTTTCGGACACCCCTCGTCGACTAACTTCGCCGATTTAGACATTTTGCCTTATTGGACCTATGCCCGGGAACCTTTCCATACAATGCGCTGTGCGGGACTATTTGCACAAGCGGCAACGCTGCTCAGGAATATAGCCCCCTTGAAATCCGCCGAATTCACCCTGCGCGCCGTGGCCGCCTATAACTGGGCTTTGGCCAACGGTGTTTCCGCCATGACCAAAGGGCCACCCATGTATGCCAGCGGTGAACTCTATCGGCTGACAGGGGAATCAAAGTATCGGAACTTATTCGAGCAGATCTATGATGCCAACGACAACTCTCCGGAGGGGCCAAGTGTTCACCCCTTCGCGCCGTGGGCAGGCTCCTGGTTCCTCCCTGACCAACCAATTCTACTGGAATATCCCATGGGGTACTTACTGAGCCAAGACCCTGCCGCATTTCGCGTGGAAGAATACACCAAGCGCTTCGATCGATACGCAAACGATGCCGTTAAAGCTGTCGCCACATTTCACGCCCATCGTAATGGACGAAACGCCAATCAGTCGCCCAATTTCGGGCAGGCAACGGCTGTCGGAATCCATGTTCAGCGCATCTATGCCCGACTCCAAGTGGGTGATGTAGAAGCGGAAGACCTGCAGCGATACTATAATGCACTGAGTCTTTCTGCCGACTATGCTCTTGGCGGTAACCCTTTGGGGTTGGCTTGGTTTTCTGGGATGGGCAGTCGTAGCATTCTGGAACCTCAACATGCTGACTCACAGACTTTCCAGGGCATAGGGTTTCCCGTGCTACCTGGTATTGGAATTTATGGCCCTCGAAGTGGCTTGCCCAATACGGTCAACTATGATTTCGGACGCAAACTGTTTTATCCCACCTTCGAGGAATTACCACTGCTACGACGTTATGGCGACCTCAGTGCCTGGCCCGGAACCAACGAATATACCATCCAAGAGGTCCAGGTCCCCCATGTGCGACTTTTCGGTATGTTACTGGCCCCAGGAATGATGCCACCTGACACGTGGCTACCCGGTGGGGCGGAACACCGGAACACCTTGGCCCCACGGGAAGACGCAACAAGCAAAGCGCCCTGAGCACTTTCATAGCTATAAAAAGAATCGGCACCGTTTCCTGACTCGTAGAAACGGTGCCGTTTTGTATTACTGCTTACCTGATTATCGCAGGAGCGGGCCGGATTGGCCTGAAACTACTGCAAATCTTTCAGGAGAGAGCGATATTGTGTCGGGGTAATTCCCGCTTTCGATGAAATCATAATAGAAACATGACTATCATCTACTTTCCCGAGAAACTCACGGAGCTGCTCTTCCGATAATGCTTCCGTTCCCCAGTAGGTATGGCACGGATTACAATCATCATAGTAGTGACCGGAATTCTCTTCCCCCAGGACCTTATCGATATACACGCCATAGAGGACATACTCCGATAGATGCCAACGGGAGCAAATCGTTTCCTGCCACCCCTTCCCGGATTTTTCGGATATATGCTTATACATGTGCAACACGTTTTCCCGACGCCACGGAATCAGATTGCCGATATAAGAAGCGCCAAAATAGTCCTGTTCTCCCAGCCCAAGCACGCTGCCGGCGGTCTTATGCCACTCCGTATGGGTAGTCGGGTTGGCGTCAGGCACCCGAAAGAGCCGAACTTTTCCATCTTTTACCCAATCTTTGGGGTCGAAGGGGCGAAAGAAGGCCACATCAGCATCAATGAAAATAAGTACGTCATCTTCCACCGATTGCGACAGACTGAGTTTGACAATTTGCTGGAGAAACCAATTGCGCAATGGAACCGATTTCAGGCTGAGCCACCATCGCCGCGCTTTGGGAACGCGCATAATCCACCAAGGTAGAATATCTTCTACCTGCAGCACTTTTCGTCTACCCGTGTTCAGGTGCGCAAAGTGGTCGTAGTCACGCTTGTCCACGATCACATAGTGTGTGACGTGTTCTGCGACAAAGTTATCGACGGTTTCAATCAATAATTCCCCGCGCTCAATATCAGCGCGACAGCACATGGTTACTAGAGCGAATTTCATAGCAGCCTTTCAAAAGTAGCGAACAGGTTCGACTACCGTTGTCATAATCCCGAACTGGGCAATTCTCGAAGGTACCGCGAACACATTATGGTGCTCCTGGAGCTCGGCACTATCCTCTGGTTTAGCAGCAAAGACTATTCTTGAAACTGGAAAGTACCAACTCCTCATTATTCGGTGCCGGTATTCGCTGCGCTTAACGAAACACGCAGACCAATCTGTGTTTCGACAACAACGTTCTTCAAACGAATCTTTCGCCAAATACGACTTGTCATCAATTAGCTATCTAGCGCCCGATAGAAAAGCCTACACTAGCTTCCAAGCAACTTTGCCAACTTTTCTTCAGCAGCATCCAACCGCGCGATGCTTTCGCGGTACACGGTAAGACTCTTCTCTTTAAATTCTGAAGGCTGCTTCAAAAGTCGAAGTACATCGTCTCGGAGCGCATTAAAATCACATGACTCCACCGTACCTCCAGACGTCAAATCAAATTGGCTCAGGAAATTGTCCACCTTAGAGCCGCGCGAGATGCCAGCGATAGGCACATGAACGATAGAGGCGAGGATCAACAGGTGCAACCGACTACTGATGATAAGATCCATTCTTGAGGCGATACATAAAATCTCTTCGGGTTGATACTCGCCCGTAATGATGGAGATGCTGGACCGATGTGACATACGAGCCGCAAGTCGGGCCATTAACGCCGAATCGGTAAGAGGATTCATGGGGATACCCACGATTCGTGCGCCCGTCGCTTCAATCAATTCATCCAGAAATGCCGCAAGGGCCAATTCATCCTGAACCGCACCCTGCGCGGAAATACATAGACCGATCTTAGGTTGGTCCGACTCAAGCTCGCTACGGATGCCGGGTGCAAGGTCAATCTCATCAAAAAGCGAGGGCCTGAGCCGGATAGCAGAATCTGCGCCTACGGTCACTTCACGATGTACGCCGCTCCGTAAGACTTCTTCACGGCTCTGAACATCTCGAACGAATAATCCGTCGGCGGCATTCAGGCAGTCTGCGATCATCGCACGACTGTTTCGTACCCGTCGACCTTCCTCCCATGCAATGGTATCTACCAATCCAAGGCAACAGAATTGCAAAAAGCGGAGCAGATTATACCGACGTCCCGATCGAACACGATTGAATGCCGGCGACAATTCGTCGTTCATGCCAACACACCACAGGAGGGTTTTCTTCCCGCGAGATTGGGCGATCTTCATGAGTTCCGTCGTCACGTGGGGGTAGTCGGAAAGCCCCGTCGCCCCACACCACACAAACCAATCGTGGGAATCAATTATTTTGAGGGTTTCTTCCTGCGACACATCACCAAAAAAACCCAATAGACCGCACGCTGCAACATTAAGACGTATTGCAGTTCGTTCCGGATCGGCCGTGCTTACCGTAAACTCAGCTTCTGGTGCTGCCTTTTGAAATATTCCAAGGGCACAAGCCAGAATCGCCTCATCGCCTACATTTTCACAACCGAACGGGACACCCGCCAATAGAATCCGCATGGTGACCTTTCTATGCTTAAAATTCGTTTATCCACCAGCACGTTTAGCCAATGATTAAAGTCTATTCAATAAGAGACCTGTTGTACAATTAAAATGGGACGGCTCATGCACCTTCTCGGGAAGAATCACCACCTGACGAACGCAGTCGACCGGGTATACAAACATCTGCCAGCGGCTTGCGCACAGACTGAGCAACTGTCACGGACGCTGGAAGATGACCGATTGCGATCATCATTATCACAGCCTCGTGTTCTGGAATTTCAGCGACGGTCCGAAGCTCTTTCTCAAGGGATATATCGACGCACCAATTGAGGCAGCACGAACCCACACCCTGAGCATGGAGGCCATAGACAACCGACATGGCAAACATGCCTCCGTCGATGTAGCCCTGGTTTCGCTCTCCGTAGGAAAAAAATGTTTCCAAATCAGACGTTATAACTAGGGCTCCAGCAGCGGTATCTCCAAAACCACGGTTACCCTGCTGGCAAGCCAGGACCTGTTGCGGCTCATCTCCATCGAGAAATACATAGGCCTTCCAGGACTGCCGATTACAAACACTTGGTGTCTTCTGCGCCAAGGCGATTGCCTTTTCCACCACGTCCATTGACACCGGTTCATCAGAGAAATTTCGAATGCTGTATCGCGAATTAAAGAACGCTGCGGCACCAGGAAAGCGGGCTGATTGTAAGACGATTTCGCGGTCTATCTCGATCACGCCTCCCATACAATGATCCCGGTCTGACGCCAAGGGAGAAGAAAGGCGGGCGACATCCGCAAGCAGTGCTTCTTCCTCAATACCATGGGATTGACTGTAGGCGCAATAGGTAGTCAGGGTATTGATGGCAATCTCAGTAACGGGTTCGGGACCGAAGTCCCGATGAAATCGCTCAACCTGTTCCACCAGTCGCCGAACTACGGGGCGCCCAAAGCCGGGCCGAGGCGCCCGCAGGGCCATGCCCTTCTCTATCTTATGGGCGTCGGCGGCAATCCAGGATTTCAGTTCGGTATAACGCGATTCTCCGAAACACACCGCCATGTAGCCTTTCGAAGCGGCACGATGATAGCGCTTGATGTCATACCAATAGCTCGTGAAGAGTCCCGAAATAAACGTGCCATAGCCTCGAACAAGCTGTACACGCCGCTTCAAAGAACGAAGTAGATTAAGAATCCTCGGCTTGATGGAACTCTCGTTCGGCTGGTCGATTGCATTTCGCTCTTGATTCGAATTCTCTGGCATAAATCCGTGCGAGACTCCTGTTAAAATATACGTTTAATGCGTACACAGGCCATTTCGATACTACGTGAAATGTCCTCCCGATCTCGAGCACGCGCTGCCAAGGAATAAAGGGATATTACATATACGATACCCCCAAGTGCAAGGAACAGACCCAACTGGAACCACGATCCCGGTGCAATCAGGTAGCTTCCAAGGAGATATACAGGCGCGGAACACAACGAGGGTAATATCCCAAACCACATCACCTCTACCGACCATTCACGAAAGGTCGTCCCCAGCGTCTTTCTCGACAGGGGCCAGATGAACAAGGGATAAAAAATTGCGGATGCTACGCCCGTAGCCAGGCAGCTACCGATTGCCCCGAATCCCAGATACGCTACGAATACGAAAGTAAGCCCGAGATTCACGACGTTAGCGAATAAAACGAGCAAACAGAATTCCCGGAGCTTGCCCGTGGCTTCAGCGATTGAGGAAAACATGAGTGAAGGAATCATCGTCAGCATGGCCAGAAAATTTGCCTGGAGCAGCAGCGCTGCCAGCCATTGATCAGGGCCGACATACAAGTCCATGATTGGCTGAGCAAATAGCGCCAAAGGAAGAGAGGGCATCAGAAACAACCACAACGCCAATCGGTTTCCTCGCAAAAATGCCCCTCGCAATCGGTCTTGTGCGCCGGCCGCATGCATGGCGGTCAACGAGGGATTCAAATTACCCTTCGCCATGCTGATAAGTTGCCATATCGTCTGAAAGGGCAGACTCGCAAGGTGGTAACACGCCAAATCCCAGGAGGTCGCATACAAATTCAGCACGATCGGATCCAACGCCGTTCGAAGCGTATTTCCTATCATCATGGAAAATTGCCACCCCCCAAAACTACTTACTTCCCGGGCAATAGGCCAATGAAAGTTCTTTCGGCGAACCCGCAACGCCGGAAGCATTCTCATGGAGAGGGGGGTCACTATCGCCAACTGAACCATGTCGGCAATGACAGTAGCAATGATTACCCAAAGCAAGCGGGTACTCACCGTAAACAATAAGGTAAGCAGTATCGCGTGACGTAGGATCGTGCTTAGAAACGTAATTCCATTGAAGAGTGCAAATTTCTGCCGAACAAAGAAGCCCGTCCCGAAGGGCAAAAGGGGCAATCGGATGGCGACCGAAAAAAACAACAGTCCCAACATGATGCGCGCATCCCAGACCAATTCCGGCGCGATGTTGAGGAGGCGATCACTATACCAGGCGAAGGTCCAGCCCAACGCCAGAAACAATACCGCCGCCACACACAAAATGGGAAACATGGTCGAACAAATTCGAGTTACTTCTTCGTCATCATCCCGAGCATAGGCGACTGTAATAAACCGCCCCAATCCACCTGTCAATATGACGGTAAAGAGCGGGGCAAACATCATCACCGAATAGAGCAATGGCTGTAGACTGTATTCGTCGTAGGAAACCCGGTTCAGCAAATACTGTTGAAGCCAGAAGATAACTGCCAGACTCAATAGGCGCGTCAGCACGGCACTCGCCGCGTTGATAAGGACCAGCTTCTTACTTATTTCAACACGTTCGCTCATGCTGTACGCGCACCCCTATCGCAGTAATAATATAAAGCTGCCATTACACCCATGAGAATGTGCCCCAGAAAATACAGCGCCGTCTGCCTGAACTCCCACTCGGTCCAGCTCTGCAGGATAATTCCTCCCAGGCTCAGAAAGAGGCCTACGCGCACGTTCCGCACTAACGTATCACCTTTGGCAAACAAGCCCCGGCCTGACATCCACGCCCATCGAGCGAAAAGGCTGAGCAGTAAAATAAGACCCGGCCAACCAAGCTCTACAACCGTGATCAGGTATAGATTGTGAGCCGGCGCCGCCACAAGATCGGTCCGCTCGGGTGGAACTTCGGTAGTGTAATAGGGGTTATAGTCGGGCCGAACTTCAAGACCATAACGATTAGTAATCCACCAGCTCCAATTGTTAAGTCCCACGCCCGTCAGTGGGCGATCGGCTATCGCTGGTGCCCCTTGCCTGAAATAGCTTCCACGATCACCATCTTCCGATAAATATTCCTTTTCCCAATCGAAGCCGCCTAGCCTACTCATCGTCGTATCCCAGGATTTCGCCAGGAAGGCCGCCAACATCACCGTTACCAGCGCCATAAGTGCGATTTTACCAGGCGTTATCTTCAGGCCGGCGAAGATGACGAAACTCGCCATGGACAACAGTAAAAAAGACGCAAAACCCGTACGACTAACCGTCAAAAGTATGCAGATCGCTGCACCGAAATAGGCCACCAGGCAGGCGATTCGTAGTAGTTTGGATGCATCCCTGGAAAACAGGGCGGCCACAAATATACTGATGGTCTGCAAACAATACATGGAAAGCGAATTAGGATGTCCCAACGTTCCCCTGATGCGAAACGCATGGAACACATAGCGCTCGCGGAGGCAATATCCGGCCTGATATATCATCAGGGCCGCCATGACCCACACCAGAAGATTTATCTCTCGGGGACTACGAACATAGGTTGCCACGGCGGTAAAAAGCAGAATCGCACGATACAGTTTCGTCAGCTCAAAGGTACCAAAAAGCTTGGGATCGCTGAATACAACAACGTTAACGGTGCACCATGCAGCATAGAGCAACAGGATATTCAAACTAGGAGGCCAATAATAACCTTTACCCTCTTTCTGGCGAACGACAAGGTTGCTCACCAGGAGGATTATGGCTAGAAAGTCCAGGTAGGAGATTTCGATGCCCCGGGTTGTTCCGCGATACCATTCCCGGCTGAGAAAGTTGATGTCCGTTGGGTAGCCAAACAACCCGCTCGGCATACACGTCCCAAAGACAAGAAACAGGAAGACAAAGTCGTGAAACTTTTTCGACATGGATGCGATGAGAATGCCCACAGGGATGCAAATCGCCCCACCGGTAAAGAAGATGAGGTACTTGGACTCAACCATCTGCGTGTCGCTCCCCGGTGACCGAACTCAACATCACGTCATAGAGATCGTCCAATCCGTCCGGGGCTTTTGACAATTTAATGTTGGACACAAAGGAAGCGGTGGAATCTTTATCACCTGGGGCAAATCCATGCATTCCCGCCAGCGGCTTGACACCCATGTGGCTCGGGCATATCAGGACCCCGGGTTTCATCAGAAAGAATAGCTCTCCATAGGTGTCACCGGGAAAATCACACCCATATTCAGCCAATTCTTCGTCGCCCATGATGTGTCCCAGTGGCTCTTCTTTTAGCGCCGCTTCAACTATAGCCCGCACTCCATCTTTCAGAAACCAAAAGCGTGCCATGGTCGAGTCATAGGCTGCGGCGTAATCTTCTCCAAAGGTCAGGCCCAGCCCCTCTATGCGGCCCATCACATCGCAAACCTCGGTAATATCCGTCATGCCATGGTCCGAAAACAGGAACAGCTCCACCTCATCGTAATGTTCACAGGCCAATGCATAGAGCTTAGTGATTTCCCGATCATACCAGGCGATATGATCAGAAACCTCCTGTGCACCCGTGCCATACTGATGCAACAACGCGTCGAGACGGCCCAGAAACAGGTAGCCGAACTGAATGGCCCCTTCGCGAATAGCCGCGCCCATTTCCGCCACACTTTCCGGCTCGTTGTATCCTTCCGGTCGACAATACGGAATCTGATTATCTCGGAGGTAGTCAAAGAGCGTCGTCTGTCCTCCATTGATACCACCCTGTTCGAAAATATTTTTTTGTTCGGTGTAGTTAAACAAATGAATCTTGTCGAAGTGCATGTTGTAGAGCTGGAAGTAGCCCGTGAATCCATGGACGCGTTTCATGATTCGGCTAAATCGGCCACGAACACGACCTCGGTTCATTATGGATTTTGGCAACAGGCCAAATATACGATAGCGCTTGAAAGGCGAGTTCTCCGGATCATAGGCGAAAAAGGCGAAGTGGCCATGCTCCCGCGGCAGCTTTCCCGTTAGAATCGTCGGGTCACAGGTCGAACTGTATCCGAAAACGGTGTTCAGTGCGCGTTTCTCGACGGCTATCTTTTCCAGGAAGGAATGCCGTTGCAATACTTCCCAGCCGAGCGCATCGACAAAGACGCACAGGGTAAGTCGCTTTATTTCACCACTATCCTGACTCTTGTTCATGGGCTACCTTCAAGTTGACCTTCTACTATATCCAGAAATGCTTCGAATGAAAATCGTTCTTTAACCCGGCCCGAAGCGCACGTACCCATCTCCTGTGCCAACGACGTATCGCGGAGCAGGCATTCTACCGCAGCAGCAAAGGCAACGGTATCCTGCTCTGGCACCAGATAACCGGTCTCTTCGTGGTCCAGCCAATTAGAAATTCCCCCGACATCAAAGGCAACCACAGGACGACCATGGCGCATGGATTCCTGGCCAACCAGCGCAAAGGGCTCTGGCCAGCAGGAAGGCACCACCGTTAGCTTCGCATTCCGATAGTATTGCGCCACGTCATCGTGATCCACCCAGCCGACAAATGTCACCTGATCACTTAGACCCAGCTCCGCGCACAAGCTACGCAGTTCATCTTCCGATTTGCCCGTACCCACGATATCCAGATGAAACGGGCACGTCACAAGCTTAAGTGATCGAAGGAGAAAATCTACTCCTTTTCCCCGAATCAACGAGCCCACGAAGATTAGATTGGGTGCCTCGGGAACGGGCGTCGCCTCGGGATAGTCATGTTCCAAAACCGGGTGGCAGATGTGAACCAGTGCGGGCGGAAATCCATTCCGAATCAGCTGGTCGCGCATATACGTACTTAACGTCAAGACCGAATCAAAGGCGTGGGACCGGCGCATTTCCCGAATCTTCCGCTGAACACTCGTCAACTTCACGGGCAAGACGCCGCCCTCGGAGCGCTCCAGAAAAGCGCCATCCAGGTAACACCGCCACCCTGCAGCAACGTGGCATGTGCGGCGGTTATGGGTATAGTAACCCGTTCCCTTGGGGCACCAGAGATCGTGATCATGAACCATTCGGACTTTTCGAATGCTACTGTCGTGCTCTATGCCCTCGGGAAGGTTTGCAACTTTGTGGAAGAACACGACGTCAGGATTCACTTCCGCCATGATTTCATCGAATGACTGACCGGATTCCGATACACCAAAATCTTTACACGGGTAGATAGCCGAAAATTCCGCGCCATACGTCGTGGCGTCTCTCCCCTCAATACCATATGCGATGGCGCACGTGTGACCACGCCGCGCAAGACCGCGGGCATAATTAAGAACGACAAGCTCTACACCACCGTAGAACCCTATCAGATTATTGGCGAAGAGGATTTTCACGAATTACCTCGTCATAAATGCCCAGCAGGCGACGCGTTATCACATCCCAGTCATATTCATTCTGTGCTTTTTTTCGGCCCGCAGCACCCAGGCGTTCTGAAATCGATTTATCCTCTACCAGAGCACGATAGGCACCAACGAGTGAGTCATCACCCACGTCGAAGAGCAAGGCATCACTGCCATCTTCTACGAAGTGTGGTATGCCACCCACCCGACTCGCGAGCACGGGAAGTCCCGCCGACCAAGCCTCCAGGATCACAATGCCAAAGGGCTCATGTATAGATGGTAACACGAATACATCGGCGGCGTGATAGGCATCGACGAGATCGGGGCTGTCGGAGGGAATGCCGGGAATAATCGTCACGGCGGATTCCATTCCCTGCGATTTTACCAGTGCAAGCAGATCATCATAGTATTTTTGATTGGTAACGTTGCCAACAAGTAGCAGGTGCGTATTGGGCTCTATTTCACGCAAGGATGGTAATAGCCGAACGGGCAAGGCCTGATTCTTCTGAAAGTCGATCCGCGCCACCGTCAGCAAGACTCGTGCTTCTTTCGGTATACCATATTTGGCCCGAAAACGCGGCCCGTCGCCCATTGAAAAACGCTTAGTGTCTGCGCCATTGGGCAGATAAATAACCCGCTTATCGGGCAAGTTCTTTTGCGCAAGCACGCTCTCTGGGTAACCCACACAGAGTATGGCTCCCGCGTCTGCCATGACATAACGCGACCCCATCCACCATCCTATAAGCTTGCCCCAGTCAAAACCGGTCTGAAGCTGTCCCGACAGAGATTCCGCTTCTTCCTTTGGCACATCAAACACCCCACCATGGAGTGAAATCACATAGGGGATGCGACGCTGTCTCGCGACGGTGCGGCCTGCTCCACCAATTCGGTTGGCGCAATGTAGATGTATAAGATCAAGATCGGGAACCTTTTTCAAGGCACGCATCAATCGAAAAGAGAAAGGACTCCCCCCTTTTTTGTCCAGAATCTCTCGGGTGTCTGCACTCATGCCGAGATAGGGGTAAAAATAGGGATAGCGGCGAACCGACAGGCCGCTCATCACTTCCTGCGTTGAATTCGCCGTGGCCATCGTGCAGAGCACTTCCGCGTGGTGGCCCATCTCCTGCAATCGTCTGCTGGTTTCAAAGACTACCGTCTCTGTTCCACCCCAGTCATCACGCACAAAACGGCGTGTCAATTGCACGGTTCGCATCTACTACCTCCAATAAACTACTAAATAAAGTGCGCTGATTGTATGCTTTGGTCATATCAATTCATTTGCCGCAGGATATAGCGGCACGTCCCGCCACGGATGGAAGGGCTTATGATATCGGTAAGTAAACGTTCTACTTCTCCAACACCCCCCACACACAGAGGACGACCACCCGCAGGGCCAACATAGCTTGTCGAGTTGACCCCGATCACCTATCCAGCTCGCGGGAATGCCCGATTAGATGGTTGGGGCACCTGACCCATTGGCAGGGAGATATACCTTCAGTATAGTTGGGGATGATGTGGGTCACGCGGGCCCGACACCCAACGAGCCTTACTCCCGAAAGAACTCTTGGGGAAAACCTTGCTCCGAGCGGCCCGCATGTCGTCCTTGATAGTGGGCCCAATTGAACACCGTGCGATATACCATATTGTAGGGTATCGAAATTACGGCCCCTTTTCGTGTGGCGTAGAGTATATCCCGAACAATATGTTTCACACAGGTGAAGCCCTGGCGGAGCAGCGATGGATCCTCTTTGAGCATCTGATAGTGCACAATTCCGTGGCCCCGCTCTCTCCGATAGAGTGTCTTAAACGTGTAGTTGTGAGAATGCTCCACCACGGAATCAACGGCTATGTCAAAACGAAAGCCATGGGCCTGATTTCTAACGGCCCAGACAAAGTCCTCGCCCCAACCTTCTTCCGGAAATTTCTCTTTCTCCCAGAGCTCGCGCTTAAACGCACAGGCCGCAGCAGAGAAGAAATTGTATCGTTTCTTTTTTAGATTGCGATCACCATAGGCCCGGTCAAGGTCGTAGCGCACGATAAAATAGGCGTCTGGTCGTGCGATTTGCCTACTTGTAACCACATCGGCGTCTCCGCTCAAAATGGGTTCCAATAGCAGGGAAAGCCAATTTTCATCGGTCGGTACGCAGTCTGCATTTAAAAGTACAATTATAGATTCGCGCACATTCGAGATCATCCGATTGAGCACGGGACCCGGCACATAGGCTCCGGGTGGAATTTCAGTTATATTTTCCGCAATCTTATTGTAATTCTTTATCGCTTCAAGCGTGCCGTCGGTCGATCCCGAATCAATGTTATACAGGGTAAAGTTGGTATAACGCTGCTTGTAGAGACACTCGAGGGTTTTCTCGGTGTAGGGCTGCTCGTCTTTGGAGCGCATGATTACAGCGACCTGCGGTTTTGCGGTCGTGTCGGGCGAAAGCTGCTGGGCTGTTTCCACGTCAGAAGGTTCCATAGATCTTAGAATCATCAACCATAGTAATTCCACAAGTGCATCATGAGCGGGTCATCCTGCGCAGCGGGCGCTTCACCAAACAGCACATGGGGCAAACGCTTGAGTATTCTGTCCCGAGGGTGTAGCGTCAGTTCGTTCAGGGTCGGCAGACCATCGATCCGCGTGCGCAGGTTGCGATATATATTGATTGGCATCTGTTGACTGCTCAATTGTGGAAGACGCTTTGGCAATTCCATGTAGTCAGACCATGTCATGCGAGGCTGTTTCAGTCGGTGACGCTCATGCCACAGGAACAGCTGACCAAAGAGCGCCTTCACCTCCCGATGCCACTCCTCTATCGATTTATTCGCGGGCACATCGTGTTGGGGATGCAGCTTGAACTCGATGGACGCCAGGAAGGCTTCCCGGAGCCGATCTCCGTCGGGAACCTCGCTCAAGTCGGCCTCAGTTAGTCGGTCGCGGCGGGCAACGTAGCTCGGACTATAGTTCTCCGTCACAAAGAGGACACTGTCGCCTGCTGCCATCAACCCTTTATATATATTGCGAATGACAAATTCGTAGTCTTCTCGATCCGAAACGCCTCGTTCACTTAATACCGTCTCCGCCAGATGGAGTCCTACGCCTCGGTTCATGAAGAGACGGGCGCATTCCTCCAGCGGTGGTCGTTGCGTATCGTAGTCGGGCATTTCGTCCAGAATATTTTCTGGCCCGTAAACGACATGATAGCCCGCTTGCAGCTCCATAAACATGAGTTCGTAGGGCTGGGTACCCAATTGGGAGCGCGGCACGGGCGGTCCGAAATCAACGTGGATACCACAGTGGGGCTCCATGGCCGCTTTGACCTTGTTCAGTCCTGCGGACAACGCATTCCGTCGACGCCGGCTGCTATAGGGCACAACCACAAAGAAGTCGTAGTCGTTGTAGACCTGTTCCTGACCGTCGACCAGAAATACGCCACCTTCGCCGCGGCCATAGCCACCGCCCAGGATGAGGGCCGTCAACGCGTCTTCACCGACAGATTCGAGGACCGCTGCCCGTATTCGGGCCATATCGGCGGCTATTCGGGATTCCAGTTCATCGGAACCATCTAGGGTGAAACGCATCGGTCCTCCGTTTTCGACAAAGACGTTGCGGGCGTTCTGTCGCACGCCAATCGAAGCTGAGGCATCCGACTGCCTTCCCCGGCATAACTGGCAATATCGGTGCAATATCGGTAGATTTTAAGTCTTCAGAATTGTAACACACCGAATGGGGTTGAACAACGAATGATCGGCACTTTTATCCGTCTACAACTGTGGGGCCTTGGCATATCTTTGTGCGCCAAATGCCACTCGTTTCTCCGGCAAGCATTTCCTTCTAAGCCCGCTTAAGCAAACATACCGTTTCCACATGAGCCGTGTTTGGGAACAGATCGAGGGAAGCAATTTGTGCTATTTTCCAGCCTCCTTCATAGAGCCCCTTTAGATCGCGGGCCAACGTGGCAGGGTCGCAGGAAACATAGACTATGGATCGAGCGTGACTTGCGGCGAGTGCGGGTATCAGAACTTTTGCGCCGGCACGGGGTGGGTCCAATAGAATGGCGTCCCAATGGTCATCTTTGATTCGCTGGATCATTTTGTTTTCTTGTCCGGCGTAGTAGGTTCCCCGCCCCATACGCTGGGCTGCCTTTACAGCAACTTTACTGTGATCGATTCCGGTCACTTCCGTGCGGTCGGGCAGACCGAGGGAGAGATTTCCGTTACCACAATACAGGTCAAGCAGGGAGGTTGGCTTACCAAGGTATTGGTGAACCGTCTCTATCAGGAGTCGGTTCAGCAGGAGGCTCGATTGAGAGAACGTACCGTTCACAATGGGTACGTTGTCAAACATGAATCGCTCAGGGGGATGCTCATCTTTGGGAGAACCTGCTTGCGGGAAGCGGTCCTTCAGCTTTCGATTCTGAAATCCCGTCCACACCAGGGTGTCTTTTCCCTCCGGATTTACGGTCACCGTTACGGAGCCTTTCAGCTCCAGGCCGCGAAGCCCCGTCAGGGCCGCGTTCATGGCCGGATGGCACAGCGGACACTGTTCTGTGTCTACAATATCATGGGTACCGAGTGCATAGAACCCGAAGAGCTTACCGTCCCCATGGAATTCCGCGCGGGTACGGTAGCCGGTTCGTAGCGTCGGCTCTTCGCGCCAACCGAGCTCCACTTCGTCGATTCCGGCGATGCGACTGAGGCAGCCTTGAACAATCTTGCGCTTCCAAAGGGATTGCGCGGGATAGTTAAAGTGCAACCAGGTGCTTACTCCGCTGGGCTCCCAGCCCGGATAGTTCGGGGTATTGCGATCGGGGGAGGGCTCTACAACATTCACCAGCTGGGCCCAAAGAGCCTTCTTGGTGGTTCGTGTGATTTTTATTTCAAGCGTGTCTCCGGGCAGGCCATAGGGCACGAAACAAACCTGGCCGTCGATCCGTCCAACACCAGCGCCACCATGGCCCACTGCGGTAATTTCTATCGTATCTTTCACGTGTATAGTATCCTGGCTTACCTGTGGCTAAGCCGTGTTGAATCAGATCGGTCAAGGCGCGAAGTCCGTCTTGCGCGTCGACTTATTCTGATTGGTGATCCTGGTTGTGGCCATTCCAATCGGCGAGCAAGTGATCGAGATTGGACTCAATATGCTCAAGCTGATTCCCCCTTGCCCAAAAAAGGGTACTTCGGGGCGATTTCCAGACCGCCCTTGGTGCCAAATCAATAGTGCCCTTCCACACAACAGCACAGTAGTTGGCATTGGGTGTGAAGAGTGCAAATTCTGTGGACCCGGACGATTCCAATATCAGGGTACCAGCCTGACTGTCCAGTGCGCAATAACTTCGATCATTCTGTCGGAATAGACTTTCGGTCGCCTCATTCTTCGCATCGCCCTCAGACGGCGTCGCGAACTGCTCGGGGTCGAGTGGTAGAATCTCGACTGCCACGCGGCTCAGGCGTACGGTGGTCTCGCTTCGGTTCAGTATTTCCAGTTGGCGAACCATGCCCGGGCTTCGGTGGGCCATGAAATTGTCTAGCCGTAAGGCGACTGTGCTGGCGCTCTGTGTCATGGTCAGGGTACAGCCATGATGGTCGCTCATTTCGCTCCAGGTGGTTTCACCCAGGTCATGAACCGCATAGGGCTGGTGTCCAAAGTCCAAGTGGTATTCAGGAGACTTACGGGTCAGGCAATCGCCTTGCAGATTGCCGGCCAGCGTAAGTTCGGTTGTTGCCCCCAAAAGGGTTGACCATCGCCGCTCCATCCAGGGGCTTCGGAGTTGGACGAAACCAGTACGAATGAAGGCCTGTGCCCGATCCATCGTTGATTTTCCTTCGTAGTACGGGAAATTGCTCCGGGGGACGTTGGCGCGCTACAGGGCGCATGCTCACGCTGCATTCTGGATCCGTTATCTCGGCAAGAAGAAGCAACTCTTGTCCTTACACTAAAAAGGCCCTTGCAGGCGAACCTGCAAGGGCATTTTTGACTAAATTACGTACGGTAACTTAGAAGCTGATTTCGGCTTCCCAGTAGAGGTAGTCATAGTCGGCACCGTTACCATTATTGTTTCCGAAGAGGTTCCGGAACAAACCACGATTTCTTTCAACGTGGAAGAGACGACCAAGGCCATTGGCCTGAACCAAGTTGCCATCGTCAAGACCGTTTTCGCCGAAGAAATGGGCGTAACCAGCACGGAAAACGAGGTCTTCGCTGTACTGATAGTCAGCATAGAGTCCGAGTTCCCAGCCAAGGGTGTCAGATTTATTATCGTTGAAGAAGTCAAAGATACCAAACCCGAGAGTGTTGTCGAATGCGTTATCAGCTTCGAAGTAGGAGAGAGCAAGGAGCAGGCTGATTTTCTCAGTCGGCATGGCGCTCACACCAGCACGATAGATGATGGAGTTGGAAAGAGAGGTGTTCTCGATGAACTCGCTGTATTCCCAGTTGCTGAACAGGCGGTTGAAGGCCAGGTCATTGTTGTTGCTGCCAAAGAGACGTCCGCGGAGGCTGTTGTCCTGGGAATCGCCGCCTTCGAAGTACGCAGCACCCAAGTAAACGCGGGGTGTCCACGTCATGTCGAAGGTGTAGCCAGCTTCAATATTGACGGCCAAGGCATCGTAGTCGAGGTCTTTGTTGTTGTTGAAGAAACGGAAGCCCCTGTTAGGACGGTTGATCTGGCCGAACTGGTAGGCAACTTCTGCTTCAAGGTCAAATGCACCATAAGTGCCAGCTCCGCGGAGGCCGATGGTGTGCATGTCGGTGTCGTCAGACACCGGGAGTGCAGGCAGAAAACCGCCTGCTACAGCGCCAGCAAGGCCGGTGCCGTTACCAACAAAACGTACGTCTTTTTCCTGGACATACAACCAGTAGAGGTCGAACTGCCAGTCTTCGAGTCCGAGGTAGCTACCATAGACACCCCAAAGATTGACGTCGCCCTTACCGAAGTCCCGGCCGGTTTCGCCAAGCTTAAGGGAGAGCAGGTCAACGGAGAAGCTGTCCGTAGCATACGTGGTGCGAACACCGTCGAAGGAGAGACCCCGGTAGAAGGAGGAAGTATCATTGTTACCAATGAGCCACTCGCTACCAAGTTCCACTTCCTGACGACCAATGCGCGTACGGATTGGAAGGCCATAGGCGTTGTTGACTTCGATGTACGCCTGGTACAGGGCGATATCAGCTGCGCCAGCACCGTCGATACCGGTGATGTAGTTGGAGCGGAAGCTGTCGCCCCAGATGTTGTAGGAATCGAATTCAACGTAGGTGGACACGTCGTCGGTGAAGTCAGCCTTCACACCAAGACGGGTGCGCTGCTCAACAAAAGCAGAGTCGTTACCGCCATTGCGGAGCAGGTTGTCATCATTGTGATAGAAGTTTCCGCGAATGCGGAGGCTGCCGTCGATTTCGACGTTCTGAAGCTCAGCTTGGGCGGCCGTAACCGTACCCAGCGCAAGAGCTGCTGTCATAAGAATCTTAAAGGAACGCATAGTGCGCTATCTCCATTGTTGAGCCGACACATAGCCGGTCATGCTAAAAAGTGTTTCACACAGGCTACCTTGCCTGGTGCGGCGTCTCTACCTCAATAATGAGGGAAACAGCCAAAAATATATCTTCTTGAAAAATCGGAGTTATTTCACAATCCCTGAAGGTGGGCTATTCACTAGCGCTCTACCATCCCTCCTTTCGCCTTCTGATTTGAGATTGGTCCCGATGGTGTTGTCTGTGGTTCTTGCTGACACCCACACGGAAAGCACGACTCCCGTATTGGCCTTTTCGTCAACAGACTACCGTAACATTTATTGCCACAGTATAGCAGGATGGAACACCCTCGTCAAGTAAAATCGAAAGTTTTTGTAAACAATCTTCTACGCGTCATATAGGTTTCAATCCAGCCCTACCCACCACATGAGGTAGAGCAGCCAAGATCAGCTTCGGCCCTTATTAGAATACGCACTTTTCCTGCCGGACCTTTTTCCAAGGCGCAGAAGGCTTCGGGTACCTTTTCAAAAGAAAACACATTATCTATCAGGGGCCAGGCCTGTTTTGCTGTAAGACGCGCCACAACCGCCCGCCACGCCCCACGGGCGGCCTCTGGCCCATAGGCATTCACGCTCATTCCCTGGATGCGGATACATTTGTGAATCAACAGGCTGAGACTGATCTGGGCGTCCAGCCCCACCAAGAGCAGATTGCTGATGGGACCAAACTCCTGAAAGCGCCAGGCACGCAGGAAGAAACCTCCCGACGGCCCGCCACATATCAGAGCCGCACTAAAACAGCAACATCTGATCGGGCTGATCGTCGGCTTTATCGGCGCGGCGTCGACCCGGCACGGCAGGACGTCGGCCACCCTCGGGCAATTCCCGCAGCACAGGCTCCGGAGCCCCCGATTCCGTGTCCTGATCATAATCCGTCTTTCGAATCAGATCCGGCACATCCTTATTCACCGTGGCCTGCGGTTCTGCTTTGGGTGCGCGAACCGGCTCAACCACCACATCGGGAACGTCTTTGTTTACCGTCGCCTGCAATTCGGCGGCAGGCTTCGATGTGCGCACCCGCACCGCACCGGCACCACTGGCCTCCGTGTCATAGAGCAATCCCGAATCGTAACGGGACGGCAAGGTCTGCGCAACCTCTTTTTTGGTACGGTCAATGCCCGCAAGGGGAGCG
>CAXBPH010000044.1:0-34135 GCA_963977445.1 uncultured bacterium
CCGGACCGGGTAGACTCTCATAATACATGGATCAGTTTACAGGGGGCAGGCCAGAACGGTAATATATCAGAGACTGTGTCTATGAGATTGTATGCCAAACTATAAGTATTCATATAAACTACGTGGCAGTCAAACTCATGCTTTTCCAGGTCTTATCAATAGCCCGCCGTTAATCTTAGAGGCATAGAAAGAGCGCAAAGACGTTAAATCTTTGCGCTCTTTGCGTTCTTTCGCGGCTATCAATCTTCCAACTTACGCCAGCATCGTCTGTCCACCGGTCACGGGCAGGGCCTGGCCGGTTTCGTATTGCTGCTGCGTCAGGTACACAATCGCGCGCAAGACGTCGGGTCCCGTGCAGCCGCGACCCATGGGGACTTTGGCTTCGTAGAAATGCTTAACCTCTTCCACGGTCTTCGCGCCAGGCACTTTGCCGGAGTGGAGGTACTGGACGAACAAGCCCTTTTCCGGGTCGGACCACAGGGGGCCATCGAAGAAGTTGCCGGGGCACACGCTGTTGACCTTGATGCCGTCTTCTACCAACTCCAGCGCAAAAGACTGGGTAAGTCCGATGCCGCCGAATTTACTGCCGGCGTAGGCACCATTCTTGTTCGAGCCGACCAAGCCGGACTTGGAATTAATCTGAACAATGTCGCTGAGATAGCTGGGCTTGGCATGGTGTTGACGGGCCATGATGGGCGCGGCGTTCTGCACGCAGAGGAAGTAGCCTTTGTAGTTCACATTGGTGACGAAGTCGAAATCGGCTTCTGGCTGTTCTTTCACGCTACCCGCTTTGACCACGCCCGCGTTGGCGACAAAAAGGTCGAGGCCGCCATAGAAACGCACCACCTGATGCATGGCCTCAGCGAGGCTCGCACTGTCCGTCACGTTCATGGCAAGGCCCGTGGCGCGTCCGACGCCAAACTCGGCAACCAGGCTTTCCGCAGCCATTGCCGTGCCCTCGGCATTGATATCCGCCAGGACCACGTGGGCGCCTTCGGCCGCGAGTCCCTTGGCGATTTCGAGACCGAAACCCTGGGCAGCACCGGTAACCAGCGCCACCTTGCCGTCCACAGCACCCTTGGCACGGGCACCCTGGGCGACTTTGCGACGATAATTTTCCACTTCCCAGTTTTCGATGAAGTCCCGGTCCACTTTGGTCATGTACTCAATGCCACTGATTTTGCGGGCACCAGCCATAATTTTAATGTCGTCGATGTAGATGTCCCGCACGGTGGCAGCGTCTTTTTGCGTATCGCCCACGGTGAACATGCCGAGGCCCTGCACCAGAATAACCAGCGGGGCGAAACCCGTCTTCTCGGTGTGGTCCACAATCGACTTCGCCAGATGCTCGCAATGAGAGGCTTCGTCCATCGTTGGATCACCCACCAACCAGAGGGGGAAGGATTTACAGTAGACAATCTGGTCGGGAATCATGGGACCGCCCAGGGCTGTCTCTTTACCATCTTGTCCGCCGACAAAGGCAGCAACCACTTCGGAATCGTCAAAGGTGACGACCTTGAGGTTGGGTCCGTCGGAGAGAAGGGCGCGAAGCATGGGGCCCATACGGTTCACCAGCTCGACGCGATGTTCGTCTTTCAGCGAGAAAATCTTGCCAAAAGGCGTGGGGGAGAGCGCGCCCATGAACGCAGTAATTTCACCCAATATCTTGTCGGTCCTGGTCTTGATCTCGTCAGGCGTTTCGCCACTGATGATGAGGCCGTGGTTCCCCATGAACACCGCTTCGGGCTCGGCCTTGCCGGTTCTCTTGGTGTATTCGGCCATGGCGTCGGCGAGTCCCTTAGAGAGGACATAGCCCGGCGTCACATAGGGCAGCCACAACACGCGGTCACCAAAGATTTTCTCGGTGAGGGATTCGCCACCCCGGGCACAGGTGATCATGTTCACGATGGTCGAGTGGGTGTGGACCACGTAGGTGCCCGGCATGAGATGGTGGAGGACGCATTCGACCGACGGACGCTGGCCGCGTTCGGGGTAAATGCGGGCCGCCATGACGGCATCCTTGAACTGGGCTTCTCGGGTGTCGATTTCGTCGCTCAGGGTGCTATTGAGGAGTTCGTCGAGGGCGTCACGGTCCATCTCCACAAAACCTTCGGGGGCGATATCGGCCAGAGAGGTGCCACTGCCCTTTACCTGGAGGCGGCGACCTTCCTTGACGGAGGTGTTGCCACCACCCGCAATAACGAAGCTCGGGTCCGTGCCGTAAAACTGGGACAGGGCAACGAGTTTGTCCATGGGCGTGCTGAGGGTGGAAAAATCGGGCCAGGGGATGGGGGACGACATATGAGGACTCCGGGGTCTTTTGAGAGGTGATTCCATATCGGGAGAGTGGGTTTTCCTACCCGCCATAAAGCGGGCGTGAAGTCATCACGCCCGCGTATGCTTTTTAATGACGCTCTGGGTCACGGCATAGCTTGTCAAACTAAGTTTGCATTGTTGCGGACAGGAATGTCCGCACTCCTATCCAATCGCGGGGGCGTTGGCCATGAGATAGGCTTCCGCTTCGTTGGACCACAGACCGTTGTTGCTGGCCGTGATTTCCGCGAGCTTTGCATAGAACGGGTCGTCTTTGCCCAGGTCGGCCAAATCAGAGAGTGCCACGAGAGGCAGGTTACTGTTGGTGTAAATCAGCTTTTTGCCACCGGGAATGTTCGGCAGATTAGCAATCGTCTCGGCAGCGGCATTGAGACCACCAATGTGGGTGATCATGACGGCCGGCGTGAGTTTGCCTTCGCCCATATACTTGAGGGCGATTCGCATGTCGTTGGTGTCACCGCCGCTGTTGGCAGCCACGTGATGCGACGCATAGTGGACGTCGTAGAAATTGATGGTGGCCTTGAAGGCCGTGTCGGAAGGACCGGCAAAGAAGTTCAGACAGCCATTGGTGCCCATGATGGCGCTCGCCTGCTCGATAAGGCCGCCAACGGGAGCAAAGACGAATACGTCGGCATAGCCTTTGCCATCGGTGATGTCTTTCATGTCCTGTACAGGATTGCCGCCGCCCGTATTCACATAATGAAGCTCAACACCATTGGCCTTTGCATCGGCCACGGTGAAGAGGGAGGCCGCACGGTCCAGGCGGGCCTGATCGATATCGGTCACCACCAGAATTTTCGGCTTGTTGGGTCCGTGAATCGCATAGTCGATAGCGCCAAGCCCCATGGGCCCCGTGCCACCGAGAAGGGCCATGTTGCCTTCCGTATCGATGCCCATCTTGTGCTCATAGGAGCCGTGGGCGAAGTGATACTGAACATTGAAGCCACCTACCACGCAGGAAACGGGCTCGGCGAGGGACGCCTGGAAATAACCTTCGCCTTCATAAGAAAGGAGGCAGTCCTGGTCCATCACTTCCTTGGGGATGATGATTTTGGTGGCATGGCCGCCCAAGTACTGGAAGGAATAGCCGGGGGCGTCGAATTCGCGACCGGGCAGGTTCAGGGCGGGCTGGAGGCTGTATTTCGCGCCTACCTTTACCTTGTCCGCCTGGTTCTTGCCGACCTGAAGGATTTCGCCGCACATCTCGTGGCCCACAATGATGGGCTTGGTCGCGATGTCTGCCGGGACCCGTTTGTGGTCGGCACCCTGCTGGAGCACCTTATACGTGGACATGCAGATACTATTCGTACGCACATCCGCGAGGATTTCGTCGTCGCCGATTTCGGGAAGCTCAAAGCTTTCAAGGCGAAGGTCATGTTTGTCATAGAGACGAAGAGCGCGGGTTTGGGTCATGATGTGATTGCTTCCTTAATTGAGGCTCTTTGAAAGAGCTTGATTGTTTGTGATTGATTTCTGTCATAAATATAGTATAATCTATCATGAAATTGCAAGGACGCCCATGACACCGACAAGAACGATAAAGCATAAAGAGCTCGCTGCCGAACGACTGGATCGCCTACGCGCTATTCTACGCGAAACGACCGTTGTGAGGGTAGACGAGCTATGCGCGGCGCTGGAGGTGTCCCCCGCGACGGTGCGGCGTGATCTGGAGGAATTGGAGCGCCGTGGTGAGGCCCGACGGGTCCATGGCGGTGCGGTGGCGGTGAAGAAGAAACGCTATGAAGAGCCCGTTTTTGATGACAAGGCCGCCATAGCGCCCGGTCAGAAAGAGCGCATCGCCTTGAGAGCCCTTGAATTAATTGGGGCCCGGGAAACCATCTATCTCGATGGCGGCAGCACGGTGTTGGCCCTGGCGCGACTCCTTCGCGATCGGACCGGCCTCACGGTAGTGACCAATTCACTACGGGCGGCGTCGGAGTTGGCAGGAAGTGGTCCCCAGTTGATTTTGATTGGCGGCGAGTTACGGCGTCTCAGCCAGACCATGGTGGGGCCGTTGACGCGCTTCATGCTCGAAGAGCTACATATCGACCGCGCCTTTATGGGCACCATTGGCATTTCCCTGGAAGAGGGCATGACGACCACCGATGCGGGGGAGGCCTATACCAAAGAGCTCGTGATGCAGCGCGCCCGAGAGGTGGTCTTGCTGGCGGACAGTGGCAAAGTGGGGGTGGTCACCTTCGCACGGGCCGGTAAGCTGACGGAGGTGGGGACCTTGGTGACCGACGGTGAATTGCCCGAGGAATATGAAACGTATTGCGCCGAAAATGGCGTTTCGGTGGTGGTGGCGTAAAGGAAATTTACTGGAAAGCTGCAGGGTGCCACCTACACAGACACGAGGTACGAGTGGCTTTGTGGGTGCGGCGATGCAGCATTACACACGATATATCGAGAGGTCGTTGGACCTCATAGACAAGCCGGGTCAACCTGCACCCACAAGCTTGCCGGGAACCGGCGGCGCGTGTAGGTGGCACCCATGCATTTGTACTTGAACAAACGACAGGAAAACCCATGCACGAAATCAAACTACCCCAATTGGGACAGAGTGTGGAAGAGGCCGAAATTACCCAGTGGCTGAAGAAGGAAGGGGACACCGTCGAACAGGGCGAACCCATCTTCACCATTCAGACCGACAAGGCCGAAATCGAAGCCGAATCCACGGCCAGTGGCATCCTTCGGAAAATCATCATTCCTGAAGAGGTTGAGGTCCCTGTGTTGACCGTCGTTGCTCTCGTGGGTGAGGCCGACGAAGCCCTGCCCGACCTGGCCCAATATGCCGTCGGCGGTGCACCGGCTCCCGGTGCAGAAGTGCCTGCCGCAGCAGCACCCGCACCCGTCGTTGAAACGGCCGCGCCGGTAGCGGAAAGTGCCGCACCGGTAGCGGGGGAGAGCGTCGCCAGCGGTGCCATGTCACCCCGCGCACGGTCCACGGCCCAGCGCCTCAACGTTGACGCCGCCTACTTGAGTGCCTCGGGGCCCGACGGACGGATCATCGAAGAAGACGTGCTCGACTATGACAAGAAGCGTGGTTCCGTTCGCTCAACCCCCACGGCCCGCCGCGTGGCCAGGGAGCAGGGCATCGACATCACCGCTGTCGCACCGGGCGAAACCGGTCGCATCCACAAAGGCGATGTGTTGGGTGCTTCATCCGCCACACCGACCGCGGCTGCCCAGGCGCAAAGCGCGCCTGTTGCCCAGCCCCTCACCGGCGCAGTGGTACCCCTTACGCCCATGCGTCGCATCATCGCCCAGCGCATGGTCGAGAGCAAGTTTGGCGCACCCCATTTTTACATCACCGTAGAAGTGGACATGAAAGAATCCGTTGCCTACCGCAGCGCGCTGCCCAACTTCAAACCCTCCTTCAACGACCTTGTCATGCGTGCGACGACCCGGGCCATCCAGTCCTTCCCCATGGTCAACGCCAAGTGGCTGGGTGACGGCATCGAGATGCGCGACACCATCAACCTCGGTTTTGCCGTGGCCATGGAAGCCGGCCTGATTGTTCCCGTCGTCAAGGGCATTCAGAACAAGTCCCTCCAAGACATCAATAAAGAGTGCAAGGCCCTGGCCGAAAAGGCGCGGACCGGCAAGCTGGTGCCCGAAGATTACGCGGGCAGCACCTTCACCATCTCCAACCTCGGAGCCTTTGGCGTGGATTCCTTCACCGCCATCATCAACCAGCCCGACAGCGCAATCCTGGCCATTGGTCAAATCAAGGATCAGGCCGTGGTTATCGACGGCGGCATCCAGGTGCGTCCCATGATGAAACTCACCCTGAGCAGTGACCACCGCGTTATCGACGGTGCCGTGGCCGCCCAGTTTATGGGACGTCTCAAGACCCTACTGGAAACGGCAGACTTTTAAACATTCCCCTCGTTCCCAAGCGCTGCTTGGGAATGCAGGTGCCGGAGCTCTGCTCCGAAGGTGGAGGCGATGACGCCTACGCCTCCTATAAATGATTGAAACCTCGTGAGCTCTTCGAAGCGGAGCTTCGGGATACGCATTCCCAAGCGGAGCTTGGGAACGAGAGAAAAGGAAACATACTATGCCCAAACCACTTATGGTAGACCCCAAAGTAGTCCGCAAGGCCAATACCATTGACCTCGGCTCCATCCAGGTCAACGCCTACAAGAAAAGCATCAAAGAAGAGCTGAAGAGCAACAAGGCCATCACACCAGAGCGCCTCCTCCGGGCCTACCGCGACATGGTGGTCATCCGCGAATTCGAAAACATGCTCGACAGCATCAAAAAGACCCAGAGCTACGAAGGCATCAACTACAACCACGCGGGCCCGGCCCACTTGTCCACGGGACAGGAAGCCGCCGCCGTCGGTGAATGTTTTCACCTGGGCGTCAACGACCATATTTTCGGTAGCCACCGGAGCCACGGCGAAGTTATCGCCAAGGGCATGCGCGCCATTGACGAGCTGAAGGGTGCCGAACTTACGACCCTCATGTCCGATTTCTGGGACGGCCGCGTACTCAACATTGTTGAGAAAAACGAAGCCAACTGGGCCGGCCTCAACGTGGGCAAAAAATCTGCGCTGAAAACCGGCGACGACGAAGAACTCGGTGTTGACTTCCTTCTCTATGGCCTCCTCGCGGAAATCTTTGGCCGCGAAACGGGCTTCAACAAGGGCATGGGCGGCTCCATGCACGTGTTCTTCACGCCCTTCGGTGTGTACCCCAACAACGCCCTCGTTGGTGGTAGTGCGGACATCGCGACCGGTGCAGCGCTCTACAAGAAGGTCCAACAGGCCGGTGGCATCACCGTGGCGAACATCGGCGACGCCTCCATGGGTTGCGGTCCCGTATGGGAAGCCCTCGGCTTCTCCTCCATGGGCCAGTTTACCCGCCTGTGGGAAAAAGAATTCCAGGGCGGCCTTCCCATCGTGTTCAACTTCATGAACAACTTCTACGGCATGGGCGGCCAGCCCATCGGCGAAACCATGGGCTTTGACCACCTCGCCCGTATTGGCGCCGCGGTGAACAGCGACAACATGCACGCCGAAACCATCGACGGTAACAATCCCCTCAGCGTGGCCGACGCCTATCAGCGCAAAATGGAACTCATCAAGTCCGGCAAAGGTCCCGTACTCCTCGACGTGCAGTGCTATCGTCAGACGGGCCACTCCCCGAGTGACCAGTCCTCCTACCGCGAGCGCGACGAGATCGATATGTGGCGTAAGGCCGATGCCATCGTCGAATTCGGCGGCAAGCTCGTCAGCGCTGGTGTGGCCAGTCAGGATGACCTCGACGCCATCCAGGCCTATGCCACCCGCAAGTGCACCAAGGCCTGCAAACTGGCCGTGGACTATGACCACTCACCCCGCCTCGTGCTCGGTGCCCGCACGGGTATCGCCGACATGATGTTCTGCAACGAAATCGACGAGACCCTGCCCGGCCTTCGTCGTGAAGACGATGTGAACATCCCCATGAGCGAAATCCCCCGCATTCAGCAGATCGCCAAAAAATCCCGTAGCGGTATCGATGCCAGCGGAAAGGTCCTCAAGGGAACCAAGGCCGTGACCTACGGCGAGGCCATTTTCGAATCCATCGTTCACCATTTCTACAACGACCACCGTCTCATCGCCTATGGCGAAGAAAACCGCGACTGGGGTGGTGCCTTCGCCGTCTACCAGGGCCTTACGGAAGCGCTGCCTTACCGTCGCCTCTTCAACTCGCCCATCTCCGAAGCGGCCATCGTCGGCACCGGTGTGGGTTATGCCCTCGAAGGCGGCAAGGCCCTCGTGGAACTCATGTATTGCGATTTCCTCGGCCGCGCGGGCGACGAAGTCTTCAACCAGATGGCCAAATGGCAGGCCATGTCCGGCGGCTATTGCAAAATGCCCGTCGTACTCCGCGTCTCCGTGGGTAACAAATATGGTGCCCAGCACTCCCAGGATTGGACCGCTCTCTGCGCCCACATCCCCGGACTCAAAGTCGTATTCCCCGCGACGCCCTACGACGCCAAAGGCATGATGGCCACCGCCCTCAGCGGCAACGACCCCGTTGTCTTCTTCGAGAGCCAGCGCCTCTACACCGTGCCCGAAACCGTCCACGAAGGCGGCGTGCCCGAAGAGTACTACCGCATTCCCCTCGGCGAGCCCCACGTGGCGAAGGAAGGCAACGACCTCACCATCCTCACCTTCGGTGCGACCCTCTACCGCGCGCTGGACGCCGCCAAGCAGTTCGAAGCCGAACACGGCGTCTCCGTGGAAGTCATCGACGGCCGCAGCCTCGTGCCCTTCGACTACGACATCCTGTACAAGTCCGTGAAGAAGACGGGCCGCCTCATCCTCGCCAGCGACGCCTGCGAACGGGGCAGCTTCATGCACACCATCGCATCGCGCATCAGCACCATGGCCTTCGATCACCTCGACGCACCGGCCGTCGTCTTGGGTGCCGAAAACTGGATCGTGCCCCCGGCGGAAATGGAAGAGGAATACTTCCCCCAGGTCAACTGGTTCCTCGACGCCTTCCACACCCACTTCAAGCCTTTGGCTGGCTACACCCCCACGAACAATTTCAGCGCGGGGGAGATGCTGAGCCTTTCGAAGATGGATGTCTGCTAAGAACAAATAATTAAGATAGGCACCTGATACCCGGAGCCGTTCGCAAGAGCGGCTCCGGTATTTTTGTTTCATGGAAAAGTACTTGGGGTTCTCAATTGGAAGATGTGTTTTCGGGTAGTTGGTCGTGCCGCGCGATCCCAAAAGGCGAGTTTCAACGAGTCCTGACGGGTTCGTGCGTGAATCGTTGCACCGAACACGACACGTGCCCTGGCAAAGACTACCGTGAGCAACATACGCACCATCCGATGCGCCCTGCCGGCATAACCTGAGAAACCATGCAAAGGCCTTCAAGGATGCACGTAAGAAATACGAAGCCCTGCCCAGACAGTACGGGCAAGGTTTAAAATATTGAAGGAAAGCAGTTCATGTATGCAGGTATAGATTTTGGCACCTCCAACTGTGCGCTGGGCATCTGGCAGGAGGGTAGGCCTCACTTGGTGCCGCTGGAAGGCAATAGCGCCTATCTGCCCGCGGCCATATACACGCCTCTGGGTAAAAGCACATCGACCACCATCGCTCCAGGGACGCAAACCCTCGACGACACGTTGCGTTCAAGCGATGGCATTCTCTTTGGAAATGCCGCGATGGCGCAGCACTACAATCGTCCGGGCGAGGGGATACTTGCAAAATCCCCCAAACTCTTTCTCGGATTCCCAGAGCTGCGGGCATCCGGCGTGGAGCGGTTCTCAAAAATCGTGGGCCTCGTGCTTTCCCATATCAAGGAAACGGCGGAAGCACAGATGGGTCATCCCTTCCATAGCGTGGTGCTCGGGCGACCCGTAAACTTTTCATCCTCCGGTGACCAGGACGCCAATCGCCAGGGAGAGCGAATACTTTGGAATGGGGCAACGGCTGCGGGCTTTGAAAAGATTTCCTTTCTTCTCGAACCCATCGCGGCGGCTCTCGATTTCGAAGCAAAACTAAGCAAAGATGTAGTGGCGTTGATTGTGGACTCCGGTGGCGGCACGACCGACTGCACCATGGCAACCTTAGGGCCATCGTATTCAGGCACCTCCAGCGTGGAAGACCGGGTGTTGGCCAATTCCGGGACGCGGGCAGGGGGCGTGGATTTCGATAGGTCCATCGCGAGGCAGATAGTAATGCCACACTTCGGAGAGAATACCCGTTTGGAAAATGGTGAGGCCATTCCCAATCGATTGTTTTCACAGGCCATCGCGATTAACGAGATGAAAACGATGGAAAAATTCTATGCACGGAACCTCAATGGTTTCCTGGCCAGCCCTGTTTGCCCCGAGAAAGTAAATCGGCTAAAGCGTCTGCACAAGAACCGTCAGGGCCAACAATTGGTCGGGAGCTGCGAGAATGCCAAGATTGCGCTGTCCGACGCCGAGGAGTGCACCATCACACTTGAATATATAGAAGAAGGTTTCTGTGTCCCGATAAATCGTGACGCCCTTCATGCGGTCGTTGAGGGGACATTGGAGAAGATTTCCAACCTTATCAGCGAAGTAGTAGAGGAAGCCCAGACGAACCCCGATCTTGTCTACGTAACCGGTGGCACCGCCAAGTCACCCCTATTAATGGCACGCATCCAATCCCACTTCCCGGACCTGGAAATCGTTTCGGGTGACAATTTCGGTAGTGTGGCTTCGGGCCTGGCACTCCACGCCCATCGCATGTACGGATAAGGGAACGCGCCCGCGTTGTTTTATGGAACACATGAGACGGATAGGCCCCACGATATTCTCCTGGAATCTCTCGTGGATAATATAGATGAGTCCATCAAAACTGTTGCCATTTTACAAGATTCCGATGGAAGGGTTCTATTGACCCAGTATCGCGACAGATTCACGTAACCTATGAAAATAAAGGCTCTATATAGCCTGACTCGACTAATAATGGGTTGGAATTGACAAAACGATGGTCCATCCGAAGATTATAGCCGGATATGCGCCACCTACCCTATGCCATTTAGCCCCAACACCACCCTGACGCAATACTCGCCCGAAAAGACCACTTACATTCTGTAGAAATTTGCGTTTTACCCGCTTTAGCAGGTAGAATTCGACGTCTCGTAGTGGGTCCATCCGAAGGCTATTCAAGCCCGATCCCTGCCTTTTGCAGGAGAGGTCAGCGGCAATCGGCACCTCAGCCCTCATACCTTAACACCCGGTTTCCCTTCATGTTCCACAGGTGTGGTTCAAGGAAGCTCAGGAGAAGTTCCGTTCATGCATGCCATCGATAAGATTCGTAATTTGGCCATTATTGCCCACATTGATCACGGCAAAACCACCCTCATTGACAGTATTTTCGCAGCGACACACGTCCGCCGAAACAATGAAGCGGTGACCGAGCGGGTCATGGATAATAACGAATTGGAACGGGAGCGGGGGATCACGATCCGCGCCAAGCATTGCACGGTGGCGTGGGAAGATTACCTCATCAATATTATCGATACGCCCGGCCACGCGGACTTTTCCGGCGAAGTAGAGCGTACCCTTTCGATGGTGGACTCGGTGTTGCTGCTGGTGGACGCCAATGAAGGCCCCATGCCCCAGACCCGTTATGTGCTCACCCGGGCGCTCCGTCTTGGCTATCGTCCCATTGTTATCGTAAACAAGGTGGACCGGCCCCAGGCCCAGCCCGATATTGCCCTCGACAAGACCTTCGATCTCTTCGTTGAATTGGGTGCGACCGACGAACAGTGCGACTTTCCCGTCCTTTACGGTTCCGGGCTTGACGGTTGGTTGGTACGTGACCTGGAAGACGATGCCCACGAAGGCATGCAGGCCCTTTTCGAAACCATCATCAGCGATGTACCCGCCCCGACAGGTGATCCGGAAGCGCCCTTCCTCATGCAGATCAGCACCATCGGCTGGCGCGACCACATTGGCCGTACCGGCATGGGACGCGTGCTTCAGGGCAGCCTGAACAAGGGTGATAAGTTCCGCCGCGTTTCCACCCAGTGGATTGGCGAGAAACTGGCCCAGCATGATGACTTCCATCATGAGCGGGAATGGGATATTACGGAAGACAAGACCGAAAAGTGCACCTATCTCTGGGTGACCCGTGGTCTTGAAAGTGAATTGGTTGACACGGTCCGGGCCGGTGACATTGTTACAATTGCAGGCCCCGGGGACATCAATATTGGTGATACCTTCTCCCACGTGGACCTCGATAATGTGCTCCACCCGCTGGAAATTGAAGAGCCCACCGTTTCCATGAACTTCATGATGAACAATGGTCCCTTCTCCGGTCAGGAAGGTGACGCGGTCACCCTGCGTCAGATTGCTGTCCGACTGGAAAAAGAAATGCGTACCAACGTGGCGCTCCGGGTCGAAGAGACCGAACGCGGCGATTCCCTGAAGGTTTCCGGTCGTGGCGAACTTCACCTGGCCATCCTCCTCGAAGAAATGCGTCGGGAAGGCATGGAACTTTGCGTGTCGCCCCCTGAAGTTATCATCCACCGTGATGAAAACAACAAGCGCCTGGAGCCGATAGAGCTGCTGAGCATCGATACCCCCGGCGAATTCCAGGGCACGGTTATCGAAAAGCTGGCCCAGCGTAAGGGTGAGTTGTCCCACATGCACATCGAAGATTCGGGCATGGTACGACTTGAATTCCGTATTCCTACCCGTGGTCTCATTGGCTATCGCGGCGAGTTCCTTACGGATACCCGCGGCATGGGCATCATGGCATCCCGTTTTGAGGGCTATGGCCCCTGGTGCGGTGATGTAGTCACCCGTAAGCGCGGCTCCATGGTCAGCATGGAAACCGGCCAGAGCACCTCCTACAGCCTCGAAAACCTCCAACAGCGCGGCACCCTCTTCCTGGGCTCCATGGTTGGCGTCTATGAAGGCATGATTATCGGTGAATATTCCCGTCCCGGCGATATGCCCTGTAAGCCTACCAAGAAGAAGGCCCTCACCAACCACCGCGCCTCCGGTAAAGACCACAGCACGGGCCTGGAAGTTCCCCGCGAACTCACCCTCGACACCGCACTGGAATGGATTGCGCCCGATGAGTTGGTGGAAATCACCCCAAAAGGCATCCGGGTCCGCAAATCGGTACTGAACGCTGAAGAGCGCAAGCGTGACGAGAAGCGCCGGTCAGCAACCGCCTGATCACCCGCATAATTCTATAGCAGAAAGGCTGGATACCCGATTGGGTATCCAGCCTTTTTCTTTGAAATTAACGCACACAAGCTCAGGCGAAGTTTTCTTTCAGCAGGGCCACAATCGCCTGTAGCCGGTGTTGGTAGGTGTGTTCACCCAATACCCGGGCACGGGCACGCTCCGTTATTTCACGGCGGGATTTGGGATGGGCCATGAACCAGTTCATTTTGTCTCGGCCATCTTCAAAGCCGTCGTAGGTCACCACTTCCTTCTCCACGTCAAAAAGGTCATGAAGGGCCGCCTGATTATCCGTCAAGAGGAAGCCACCGGCAGCAGGACAGTCAAATACACGCTGATTGACGGTCGTGGCCATTTGCACACTGGTTACGTTCAGATTGACCGGACAGTTTCGGTAGTAAGGCCCCAATTCTCCTTCGTAGCCAAGGGATGGGCCAATCTGGGTGGTGAGTGCTTCCCACATGGAGTCGCCACGCACATGGAGTCCGTGGGGCCCCAGCGTAACGATCAGCTCAGAACGAAGACGCCGGGTCCCTTCGATGAAAAAAACACGTTCTGCGTGGTAGAGGGCCGCCTTGTCAAACCCTGCCGCTGCCGCACCCAGGATGGATGAACCGCCCTCGGCAAAATTGGCGCGGGTCACCCGACCGGAGTCAAAGGCGTCATCCACTGCGGCTCGCAATGCGGGAACCTGCATCACGAGCCTCATCTCTTTGTCGGCCTCGTGAATCATAGAGTTTCCGACAAACGTAGGGGGGTGGGGATGTTCGTCCACCGGGGGATGGCTAAAGATGCTTTCGTCCACACCCAGGGGCATGACATGAACGTGACCGAAGCCACATTCCTGTAGAAAACTCACGTAGGCGCATTCCCACGTGAGGGCTACCGAAGTGGGCGTGGTCGAGGAAGTATTGCCGTCCATAATGGTTCGGGGACCATCGACGAACCAGGTAACGTGGGGGACACCCACATCGTCGAGAAACCGGGCGAACATGCCATCCACATCCATGCCACTCAGGTTTATCGACAACACGAAATCGGGCTGGTGCGTTAATATCGCCTGAAACAGATCTTTTAACATGTCCCGCGACATGGTACCTATCATTTTTACGGGTACGCGACGCACCTCCCAACCCATGGTTGCCGCCGCCCGTGCACAGGCTTGATCCAGCCAGTAATTACTTTCCATAACCAGCATCCGAACCGGGCGCGGCCCAAACTTCTGGTAAGACATATGCTGTGCGAGCGTGGGTGTAATTTCGAGTCGAAAGGGTTCCATGACGCAATTCTAACAGGGGGCAAATCGGCGTGCAATTGCGCGGTTGTATCTCACCACGAAGCAGGCAGTAGAATACCAGGAACGACGGATTAATTTTGAGAAAACCTACGGGAGTAGAACATGGAACGATTCGACGATACCTTTGCGAAAACCGTGGTCACTCGTTTTGGTGAACTGGCAGAAGACGCCACACCCCAATGGGGAACGATGAGTAAGGCACACGTCATTGGCCACTTGGAAAAAGTTCTTTGCTACACCTTGGGGCAAGGTCCTGAAATGCCCTTTCGGGGCAATTTCATGACACGAAATGTCTTTCGTCACCTTGTCCTTTTCGGATTGAGGGAGATTCCCCACAACATTCGGGTTCCCCGGCCGGAAGGCGTGACCAAAGAACAGTTCTTTCCCTCCGCCACCATCGAAGAACTCGCCACAACCATCGACACCTACCTGGCAGCAATACCCACGGGCACCTTAGCCACCCGTATACACCCCTTTTTCGGCCCCCTGAACACACGCGCCTGGCAGCGATTTCACCGACTGCATTTTATACATCATATGAAGCAATTCGATCTGGGTGAGGGCTTCTGAAAGGGCGGCCCGTTACCATAGGCATCCTGTTGATTGGTACCGGACTATTCCTGGCCTTCCAACGCTACACGGGCCCCGTATCGGAGTATATAATTCGTCGCGTGAATGGAGAGAAAACGACCGCAGACCGTCTTGCGGAGTTCGGCAATGAGGCCCGGGCGCGGATGGCCCCGGCTTTCGCACAGGCGGAGGTTGCCTATCCGCCTGAATGGGTCACGCTGGTAGCCATTAAGTCTGATCGCTCTTTGGCCGTCTACGGTGGACACGCCGCGGAAGATCCGCGCCACGTGATTACCTACCCCGTCCAGGGCCAGAGTGGGGAACTGGGGCCCAAACTTCGGGAAGGAGATCGCCAGGTTCCGGAAGGCCTCTACAATATCGAGGCCCTCAATCCCAACAGCCGGTTTTATGTGTCCCTGCGCCTCAACTACCCCAACGCCTGGGATCAGGCCCGAGCCGCCGATGATGGGCGCAACGAACCCGGAAGCGATATCTATATTCACGGCCAACGTGCGTCGGTGGGCTGTCTGGCCATGGGCGATGTGGCCATCGAAGAACTCTATACGCTCGTTGCCGATTGCGGCATGAAAAATGTCCGTGTAATCATCGCGCCCGTCGATTTTCGACATGCCACCGCGCCCGACGAACTGTCTGAAAAACTCCCCTGGCTGGACGCCTTGTATGGCGATATCAGGGCCGCTTTAGCGACGTTATAGCCGGTATTTCTTGCATTTTTACCTGCCTTCACAGTAGCATAGCGCCCGTAGTTGCCCACCCCTGTTACCTCTCACAATCCGGAACGACCCCATGCACGAAATATTTCTAATCAGCGTCAATGGCGAAGACCGTCCCGGCGTCACCCACTCACTGAGTACAATCCTGGCCACCTACGACGTAACCATTCTCGATATCGGTCAGGCTGTAATTCATAAAATGCTTTCCCTCGGCATGCTGGTGCGTGTCCCCGACACCGCCCATTCCGCGCCCATACTCAAGGATCTCCTCTTCAAGGCCCACGAACTCGGCGTTCAGATTCAGTTTGAACCGGTACCGGTGGAAGACTACAACCTCTGGGTATCCCAACAAGGCAAAGCGCGCCATATTATCACCCTCCTGGGCGAGCGCCTCGAAGCCGAGCATATCGCCTCGGTAACGGAACTGCTCGCGACCCATGGCCTCAATATCGACATAATTCACCGCCTTTCCGGCCGTATTCCTATGGATGAGATGGCAAAGGCCCCCTATGCCTGCGTGGAAATGTCGGTTCGGGGTATCGCGGAGGATGCCGACGAACTCCGGGCGCGTTTTCTGCAACTCTCTCACGATACGGGTATAGACATTGCCTTCCAGGCCGACGACCTCTATCGACGGCACCGTCGACTCGTGGCCTTCGATATGGATTCCACCCTGATACAGACCGAGGTCATCGACGAGCTTGCCAAAGCCGCCGGCGTCGGGGAAGAAGTCTCCACCATCACCGAAGCCGCCATGCGGGGCGAGTTGGATTTCAAAGAGAGTCTCCGACAGCGTCTCGCCCTTCTTAAGGGACTGGACGAGTCTGTCATGGCCGGCATCGCCGAGCGCCTGCCCCTGACAGATGGTGCCGAGCGCCTCTTGTCCATGTTGAATCATCTGGGGTATACAACAGCTATCATTTCGGGCGGCTTCACCTATTTTGGCAACTATCTCCAGAAGAAACTCGGTGTCGATTATGTTTTCGCCAATGAACTGGAAATCATCGACGGCAAACTAACGGGCAATGTAATTGGTGACATCGTGGATGGTGAAAAAAAGGCGGATTGCCTCCGGCAGTTAGCCCAAGAAGAGAATATCAGCCTCCACCAGGTCGTTGCCGTTGGGGATGGGGCCAATGATTTACCCATGCTCCGTCTTGCCGGCCTGGGCATCGCCTTCCGGGCAAAACCCCTGGTGATACAACACGCCCGTCACGCCTTGTCAACGGTTGGACTCGATGGCATCCTCTACTTGATTGGTGTTCGTGATCGGGAAGCCACGGAACTCCCGCTGGCTGAGTAAGGGCGCAACGACCCAGTCTATCGAGGTCGGCACGGTGAAAGAGGCCGCCACCGCCCCCCTTGATTCAGAAAGGTTTTCGTGACATGGCGACTCCCTTCACGGTATAGTTTTGTCGTATGATAACGCTGAGTTTCCTAGTGGCCCTTTGGGCCGCCCTGATTACCTGCCCCGTCGGCATAGCCTATGGGAAGCGCCTGTTCCGCCGTGGCTTTCTTCTCAATGACCAGATTCGGGTGCGTGATTGCCCCCTGATTCCCATTGGTGGGATACTTTTCGTAGTCGCCCATATCCTCACTGGAACGATCACGGGCAATCCGACCATCGGTTGGGCCTTACCCGTGCCAATCGAATACTATTTGACCCCATCGCTTTGGGTGTTAAAAATTGTTTTTGCTACCTTTGCCCTATCGGCAATTGCGACGGTGGGATACCGCCAGGGTCATCCGCTCCGATTGCCCATACTCCTGTTCTCCGTGGTGGTTGTACTTGGCATGGACCAGTTAACGCGTCGCTCGGTCCAGCCCAATCTTGGGCAAATCCAGGACAAAACCCTCGGTGGCATCATCCTCCAGACCAATCCATCGACCTGTGCTGCGGCGTCGGCAGCCAATATTGCCCGCCATTTCGGCATCCATACGAACGAAGCGGATATGGTGCAGCGACTCAACACGACCTGGGCGGGCACCAGTCCCGCCCAATTGATCTATGGGTTTCGCGCCCTGGGTCTCCAGGCGGTAAAAGTAAATGTAGCGGACCTGGATCTGAATCAGGTTCATCCGCCCGCGATTCTCCTTGTGAAAGCGGGCGGGGAGGCGGATGCCCACGCCGTGGCCTATATGGGCCGTATTGGACCGGCATTTGAAGTGTGGGACCCCAACAATGGCCGAAAACTCCTCGATGCAGAAGCCATTCGGGAGCGTTGGGATGGCCACGCTATCGAAGTAAAGCGCCCGCAACGTGTTGAGCAGGATCCGCCGGGAGTGGTATGATTCCACACAGCCTCTGATCGTAACTCCGGTGCGGCTTCTTGAGCAGGAATGCCGTCTGGATGTCACTGCTTCAAAACACACGGAACAGGTAGGTTCGGGGCAGCCCAATTTACCCGCCCATTATCATCAACAAGGAAAAGTCGTTTGAAAACCCTTACCGTTCAGGTCCGCGACGATCATCTTGAAACCATCGCGAAAACCAAGCCGATGACAGCCATTGCAGAGTTGATCTGGAATGCCCTGGATGCGGAAGCGACCACGGTAAATGTGGTGTTTGAGCAAAATGAGCTGGATGGCCTGGAAGCCATTCATATCATCGATAACGGCAATGGACTTCACTACGACGACGGTATTTTGGTCTTTCAGAGCCTCGGTGGCTCCTGGAAGAGTCCCAATGGGCGAACCCACGCGCTCCACAGGGAATTACACGGAAAATATGGCAAGGGCCGTTTTCGGGCCTTTACGCTCGGCTCCCATGCCTCCTGGAACACCGTCTATGAAGAAGCGGGGGACCGCTACGCCTTCAGTATTTCCGGTAAGGCCGAGGCCTTGGGCCAGTTCTACGTCACCAATGCCAAAGGGGCCCCTGAGGCCGCTACAGGCATGACCGTATCCATATTGAACCCACCCCTCAATTGCGGCGTCCTCCTTGGGGTAAAAGCCCTACAGGAAGTGACCGATGTATTCGCCCTGTACCTCCGCCAGTACCCCAATGTTCGTATTACATTCAACAAAACGGTCATTGACCCGGCTAACGCGGAGAACGGCTTCGCCCGCTATACCCTTGAACCACTGATTATGGAAAACGGCGAGCGGGTCACTGCGGAACTGGAAGTGGTGGAGTGGAATATCTCCGGTAAACGCGGCGTCTATCTATGCGACGAGCACGGATTTACCCGTCACAACGCCTTACCCCGACTCCACTTTCGCGGCTTCAGTTACAGCGCCTACCTCAAGTCCTCTCATATAACCGTTCTCGACCGGGAAGGCTTGCTCCAGGCCGGGGAATTGTGTGCGGACGTGCGCCAGATCCTGGACCAGACCCGGGCCAAGTTGCGGGAGCATTTTACCCTGCAGGAAGCCAAGCGGGCCGTCGACACCCTGGAACAGTGGCAGGCAGAATCGATTTATCCCTATCTCGGGGCCACCCGCACGGATGCGGAGTCCAATGAACGGCGCATATTCGATATCTACGCCACCCATCTTCATCAGATCTTCCCAGAGTTTGCCGGTGCGAGTACCCGAAGCAAACGCCTTACCTTGTCACTGCTGAAAGAGCTTGTCGCTTCTGAGCCGACACGGGTGGCCCGGGTGCTTGATCAGGTATTGGATTTCCCCGAAGAAAAAGAAGAGGCCGTTCTGGAACTTATGCAGCGGCATTCGGGCTGACCCACAGCCAAGCCTCGCGATTCACAGGGACGGGCACCTGCCCTCGAAGGCAAGACAAAATGCAGGTAAGGCGTCTCAGATTTTGAAGGAGAGGGCCGGATCCAGCAAGGGGGAGTGGGAGAGTGGCTCGACGATCCGATCGAGGGATTGGGCAACGTGTTCACCTTCATGCCGTATCCACGTTTCGGTGGCTTGTGGATGGGCACCAACCTGGGCCTTGGCCTTCAAGGCAGACCGCCCGAATTCGATGCGACGACACCCCATGGACAGCCCATCGGAGATAACCGTTTGAAGGAGCGCGGGCAAGAGGGGTACGCCTGCCGATTTTTCCTGATCCCAGCCAAGGCAATAGCAAACCGCCGCATCTCGATCTCGAAGGGTCAACACGAAGGCGACCAGCGTCTCGCCAGAGAAGTACCCGCTACAGCGAAACCCGTCTTTTCCCAGTGTCTTCGCGAGTGAGGGAATCAAAGTGGCGGGCAGGCTAATCGTCCCAGGCCCCTCCTGGCGTTGAACCCCCTCGTAGAGCTCATGCATGCGATGGGAAAAGGGCTCCAAGTCTACGATATCCCGCTGAACAAATCCCGCACGCCGCAAATCCCGAGTTACACGATAAACACCCATCCGGTGACGGACGTTGAGGTGCTCGAGATAATCTTCATAAACCTTCCACCGATCCGGCATTTCCATATGCATGGCAGGACTTGCATTGATTCGGCGATACTGGCAGGACCGTAAGGCCCGCGCATCGGATTCAATGGTTGACGCAATATCTTTGATGACGACGTAGTCCCGTTCCTGAACGAAACCCTCCAGACGCTGTACCCGCTGTATAAATGCGGAGATGGCTGGCCACAGGGCACCTAACCGGTACTCGGGGTGGACGGCGACGCCGTGAAATCCGCTGGCAAAAAAATCCCCACAGATGATGTACTTACGGGAAGCAACGGAGCCCGCAGAGGAGCGCTGAATGAGCGCCGAGCCCGGCGCGAGGGTGCCTGCCCAGTCCCGAGTCACAAATAGGGCATCGGTCGTTTTAGGGGGCTGTATCCTTGTGGAAAGTAGCTGCAGTCGTATCGCTGCGACCGGAACTTCCCGATCATAAATCAGCCCGAAACAATTGCGCAAATCCCGCGGACCTGACGCCGCGACGGCGTCGAGATAGGGGCGCGACATGAACAGAGATTGCCCCGCCGCCAACTGGTCCCAGTCGGAAACATTGAGATGGCTAAGACCTTCGGCAATGGCACAGGTAATATTAGATAGTGCCTTTTTCGACGAACGCCCTTGTCGGGTGAGCGCAATACTGCCCACTCTCCGTTGTCTTAATCGCATTGGATGAGCCCTCAACACAGCGCATGCGGACCAAATTCCCAAGACGCACGTGACCAACTACCGGTGCTTTAACCGGGCGCGAATCAAACGAGATGGCGTCTCCCGTCTCTGCGGGCACTGCACAACGACCTTCTCGGCAAACACTGTACTCTCGATTACATAGTAGCCCATTACCGTTATTCATGCAACGGCTATTTTTTAGAAAAGGCACTGGCTGGGAATGTCCCTGGTAACTTTGTTAGCCTACCGGCGGCGTCACATCGACTACGAAGGTTAGTATTGACTCCAGACACACTATGTGTAGGACGAAAAAACCATATTAGCGCGGGCACGGTTACGGCAATTGCATGCATTCAATGCGTCGGGGCACAGGGGGCGTCCGAAATCGAAGCCCAACAGTTCACCATTTCGGGCCCAAATTCTGACGCATACAATATCGAAGACGGACGGGCCGCTATTAATGCCGCCAGTGGGAATGTGAACATCGGCGGCACCTCGGCCTCCCGTGCGGACGACGCGGTGTTCCTATCTTCGGGATTCGTAGCAAGAATCTCTGGCGCGGGCGAAGGCATCTGGTGGCAAGAGGTCGCCACGGTAGAAACCGATTTCCAAAGCGACATACGCTGCCTGGCCAATGCACCGGAAGACGGCGTGCTGGCCGGTGGTTCTGAAGGCAATGTGGGCTATCTTGTTCGTACCGACGCCGACGGAACCACCCTATGGGAAGAACGCCTCGAAGGGACGGGGATTGGGCGGGTCAGCCACATCCAGGCACTGTCCGATGACACCTATCTGGCCGTGGGCGAACCCGTCTATCGGAGTAGTGAACGCGGCTCCGGAATGGTCTCCCTGTTCACCGTAGACGACACAGGCGCCCTATCCACACCCATCTTTTATGGCTCCGAAACCCTGGAGATCTTTCTGGATTTCGTGCCGCTGAATCCCGATGAATATCTGTTGCTCAGCAGTGCATCTACCGATTCAGAATACACCCCGAATCTCCGCCTCCGTTTTGTAGATGGCGCAGGCCAACTGATGTCGGAAAAACAGCAAACTGATGTCGAGCGCTATCCACTGAGTTTCATTCATTCACTTGGGGAGGGACAGGCCGTGCTACTGCGCTTTCGCGCAACGGAGGGGCAACTCGACGGTGTACTCAGAACGGAAAGAATTCAGGATCGTACCGCGCAAAGCGGGACAACCATCGACTGTCCGATTCGGGGCACCAAGATAGCAGGCACCCTGGCCCTCACCAAGACCCGCTTCGCTGTGGCAACCTACAGTTCATACGCTTCTCTCGAAACTTCACAATAAAATCCTCGGTCGATTCGTCCAACCGATGTGGGCAATGATGGGGGCGGCACGACTGATTCTCCAAGCCCTCTAACCCGCCGGTCCTATATCGTTCAAGCCACTTATAACCGCACGGACGCGAAATCCCGTAACGACGACACAACTCGGCCATACTCCAGTTTCCAGACTCATAATCCACAACAAACCGGATTCGTTCATCCATCGCATTCGTCTCCTTCCACGACATCGCAGATCTCCTTTCTGCAATATAGTGAATGATCTGTAAACGATGTTCCCGGTCTGATCTGTAAACAGTGTATCCGGTCTGTACCTTTGGCCCGTGCAGGCGGGCCGCCTGCGCTCCCAATTGTCAAAGGCTTCTTTTAGGGCCATAGCGGTCAAGCTGCCGGTGCGTTGGCCTCTTTCAGGAGCTCGCCGGCACTGCTGAAATTAGCGAACCGGATTTGATCGAGGTTCTATCTTCGCGTATTTAGAGCAGAGTTCCAGGTGCGGATAGAGGACATCCTCAGACTCACGCTCCGACCACACGATATAGCGCCGCCGTGCACCTGCACACCTGCCTGTGCTATAGTTTGCGCCTCAATTGTTTCCCGAACCCATCACCGGCGGAGTTATACCCAAGCCATGTCCAACGGCAATTATGAGCATCAGGATATCGAAAAAAAGTGGCAGGCGTTCTGGCTTGAAAACAAGTCTTTCAAGACCGTCCTCGACACCTCAAAGCCCAAGTATTACTGCCTGGACATGTTTCCCTATCCCAGCGGCGATGGGCTTCATGCAGGCCATCCGGAAGGCTACACGGCCACGGATATCATCTCGCGCTACAAGCGGATGAACGGGTTCAACGTGTTGCATCCTATGGGGTGGGACGCCTTCGGCCTGCCCGCCGAGCGCCACGCCGTCCGCACGGGCGAGCACCCGGCCATCATCACCAACAAAAACTGCGACAATTTCCGCAACCAGATTCAGGCCTTGGGCCTTTCCTATGACTGGGACCGGGAAATCAACACGACCGATCCCAAGTACTATAAATGGACCCAGTGGATATTCAAGGTGCTCTACGACCGTGGCCTGGCCTACGAAGTCGAAGCTCCCGTCAACTGGTGTCCCGCCCTGGCCACCGTACTCGCCAACGAAGAAGTGAAAGACGGCAAGTATGTGGATACAGGCGATCCCGTTGAAAAGCGCATGATGCGCCAGTGGATGCTCAAGATCACCGAGTATGCCGAGCGCCTCCTGGACGATCTCGACGATCTCGATTGGCCCGACGGCATCAAGGCCATGCAGCGGGAGTGGATCGGAAAAAGCACCGGTGCCGACGTCGACTTTATGGTCGTGGGCTCTGGCGATGTCTTTACCGTCTTTACCACCCGTCCCGACACGCTTTTTGGTGCCACCTATTGCGTCCTGGCCCCCGATCATCCCCTCGTGAAGATCATTACGACCGACGCCCAGCGTGCCGACGTAGAAGCCTACGTCGAAACGACCGGAAAAAAGAGCTCCCAGGACCGGATGCGCGATGACAAGGCCAAAACCGGTGTTTTCACTGGTGCCCTCGCCATCAATCCCGTCAATGGCAAAGATGTGCCCATCTGGATTTCCGACTATGTCCTCGCGGAATACGGCTACGGCGCCATTATGGCCGTTCCTGCCCACGACACCCGGGACTACGAGTTTGCAAAGACCTTCGGTTTACCCATCACCGAGGTCATTTCCGGGGGCAACATAGAGGAAGAAGCCTTTACCGGCAACGGCGTCCTCGTCAACTCCTCCTTTATCGACGGCATGGAAGTGACCGAAGCGAAGCAGTGCATGGTCGAATGGCTCGACGAGCAAGGCATCGGTAAGGGCACGATCAACTATAAACTCCGGGACTGGCTCTTTTCCCGTCAGCGTTATTGGGGCGAACCTTTCCCGCTCATCCGCACCGAAGACGGCACGATGAAGACCCTGCCGCTGACCGATCTGCCCCTGACCTTGCCGGAAATGGATGCCTACAAGCCCACCGCCGACGGCGCGCCGCCCTTGGCCCGCGCCACGGAATGGATGAACACCACCGACGCAGAGACGGGGAAGCCCGCTGTCCGCGAAACCAACACCATGCCCCAGTGGGCCGGGTCCTGCTGGTATTTCCTCCGTTATTGCGACCCCACCAACGATGATATGGCCTGGTCGAAAGAAGCGGAAGAATACTGGATGCCCGTCGACCTCTATGTGGGTGGTGCCGAGCACGCTGTATTGCACCTGCTCTACTCCCGCTTCTGGCACAAGGTCCTCTACGACGCGGGTTTTGTCCACACCAAAGAGCCCTTCCAAAAGCTCTTCAATCAGGGCATGATCCTGGCCTATTCCTACAAGGATGAACAGGGCAAGTATTACTACCCCCACCAGGTTGAAAAACAAGGTGAGGGCTATGTGGTCAAAGAATCAGGCACGCCCGTCCAGACCCAAAACGAAAAAATGAGCAAATCCCGCTACAACGTGGTCAATCCCGACGATGTGGTAAAGGAATATGGTGCCGACTCCATGCGGCTCTATGAGATGTTCATGGGGCCCCTGGACCGGGACAAGCCCTGGACCGATGAGGGTGTACAGGGTGTACACCGATTCCTCAAACGGGCCTGGTCCCTTTTCGTCGATGGCGATACGGGTGCCCTCCATGAGCGCATCGTGGAGAGCGGGGGAGACGCCTCCATGGCCAAAGAACTTCACAAAACCATCAAGGCCGTGACCCACGATATCGAAACCATGCTGTTCAACACGGCCATCGCGCGTATGATGGAATTCGTCAATGCCGCCATGAAGGTGAAGACCATCGACAAGGCCATCATGGAGCAATTTGCCCTGCTTCTTGCGCCCTTCGCGCCCCACTTGGGTGAAGAAGTGTGGCAACGCCTGGGTCACGAGGATACCCTCACCTACGCGGCTTGGCCCCAATGGGACGAGTCCTTGCTGGTGGAAAACACCATCACCTTGCCGGTTCAGCTCAATGGTAAGCCCCGCGACGTCATCGAGGTGGCCGTAGACGCCGACAAAGACACGATTCTGGCCGCAGCGAAGGCCGCACCCAAGGTGGCCGGGGCACTGGAAGGCAAGACCATCGTCAAAGAAATCTACGTACCCGGAAGAATCGTCAACCTGGTCGTAAAATAGTCCCCGCCAATGGATGCACGACGTTGGTCGTCTATTGAATATTTTGGTTGGAAAATCGTCAACATAGTATCATGGTACCCATGCTGCATCGGTGCAGCGACATGATTTGTTTAACTACTTTTTGAAAGGTTGGTGTTCGGTGGGTTTGTTAGCGCTCGTTGTTGGAATTGCTTCCAACATCATCCAGTTTGTCGTATTTACCATTCAGGCCATTCTTCTGGTCCTCTTCGGTCTTCCGCTCTAGGATGATCGCGGGGCTGCTGAGAACTCCTCGGAGTTCCAGTGCCCACTGGCAATAGGAATGTCCCCGGTGGCCTGCGCCTTGATATAGGTCCAGGCCACCGTTGGACCCTTGTCGGTCAATAGCCCCACGAGAACCCGCTCGTAGAGGCTCTCTTTCTTGCTCGCAGGCTGGAAGCCTTCATAGTGATCCAGCAGGGGCATCACGTGTCGTGGGTTCTTCAACAGCACGATATCGCCCAATACCCAGCCCCAATCTCCTGCCGCAGGTCCGCAATCGGGAATTTCCGTGGTGTGGCACCGGTCGGCATCATCCTCCGGCCGTGCCGTTCCCCGGGCCAGGATCTTCGCTTCGGGCACGTTCATCCCGGGATATCCGGCCGGTAAATGCCTCAATTCACCCCAGACTCGGGCCGGTGTTGTTTCAATCACATAATCTGCCAGGAGCATATAGTTTCGCCCGCCCGGTCGTAGTGTACCGTAGAGAAACAACGGTATGGCATCCCGACACATAGTAAAGCTTTCCGAGCTCATTAAATCACTCCTCAATAGGCTTGAAGACGGGGGGAGGTCATCGGGTATTCCGCCCTGAAACACGGCCGTCCAGCTGAACGTTGTCCCCGTGAGTATACAAAAAAACCGTCTTTCGCACTTCTCAGCGCGAAAGACGGTCTTCAAAAATCAGGAATACTTATCGGGCCAGCTTCATCAGGTTACCGCGATACTCTTTGCTCTTCTTCGAGTTACCATAGTCGGCTCGGTCACCAATATAGCCCCGCTGTGCGCGCTTGGCATCGGTCTCATCGGGGTTAATATCTTTGCGTGCTTCCCAAGCCTCATTGCGTGCCTGGCGAATTTCACGGGCGTCCCGCTGGCGGATATCGATTTTGGTATCGCCTTCAAGGGGATAGTAGTCAACCGCTTTCTGGCCGGGGAAGAAATACCAGCTGAAGAGAAAATCGCTGCTGTTGCGCAAGAAAAAGTCCCGTTCGAGAATGGTATTTGCGGAACCGAGACGTTTGTAATCGCCCGCAGGGGGGACCGGAGCAAAAACAGCTCCGCGATATACGCTTTCGCCCAATTCTACCGTGCCGCGGCGAAGGCCACGCAATCCCTGTACGGAACCGAGTGCGGGTGTATGAAGATTCCCTTCCAGCAATTGGTCGCCCGTGTGGAAGACCAAGGACTTCGCACCACGATAGAGCCACTTATAGGGCCGCAGGGCCGGTTCCTCGGCGTTGCCAAATTGCCCGGTATAGGCCGGTTCAACACTGTATCCTGGCAATGCGACGGCGGCCGTCGCCATAATCAAGATTCCTGTGAGAATGCGCATCATATTCCTTCCACGTACTTGGGGCTCGTTCCCCTGCCACAAATTTCAGGCTATTGGACTTTATAGTACCCCAAGCACCGGTCAAAAGCAATCGTTTTTCACAGATTATGTTAACTAAACAGGGCGGGCACTTCTCAATAGGTATTCAGTTATTCCCCGTAAAACCAACGAAGTTTCGCCGACCGTTACCGAGGAAATAGCCGAAAAAGCTATGGAGACCATGGTATTTGGCCTTCACATCGGACCAGGAACTGATGTTCCGAAGCATACGGAATATCTGCGCCGGGCGGAGATAAAACTCCCGCAACCCAATGTCTACCAATTCGTTGATGTCTTCGCTACTGAGGCCTTCGAGATTGATAGTGGGGGCCTGCTCGTAGTCGTCCGTCACCCAATCACGCCAGTCTTTAGGGATAAGCGCGCCATCCTTCTTCGCCCATTCATAATAGGACGTGCCGGGATAGGCCACGACACCCGTGAACTGGGCGGTGTCTATTTTGAGTTCTTTCGACATCTTAATGGTCTTCATGGCCGTTTCCCGGGATTCCTCGGGACCACCCACCATGAAACAACCATGAATACGAAGTTTGGCCTTGGCCGCATTCTCGGCGAAGGTATACATCTGATCAACCGTGGTGCCCTTTTTGGTGTTGTTCAGAATTTTCTGATCACCAAATTCAAAGCCCACGCACAACATACGGCAACCCGAACGCTTCATGAGACGCAAGGTCTCCAGGTCATTCAAGTCCACCCGCGCATTGGCGCTCCAGGACAACTTGACGTCCCGACGGATAATTTCTTCACAAAGCAGCTGCAGTCGTTCGCGGGCAATACGCATGGTGAGTGTATCGTCTTCAAACATGACTTCCCGCAGGCCGGGGATGATTCTCTTGTTGTATTCCATTTCGTCAACGACCCGCTCCACCGAATGGGTGCGATAGCGGTGGCCGTTCATCACCTGGGGAATCTGACAATAGGAACAGCGATAGCGACAACCCCGACCGGTAATAGCCGTAACGAAGGGGAATAGCTTTGCACCATCTTTGTAGTTATTCATATCCAGGTGATGCCAGGCAGGGAAGGGGAGTTCGTCTAAGTCCTCGATATAGGGCATATCGGGATTTTCTTTATACACGTCGCCATCCATGTAGGAGACGCCCTTGCAATCCTTTATCGCCGTGCCACCGGCCAAATCGCGCAATATATAGTCGAACTCGTGGCGAGCAACGCCATCCAGGACTCCGTTGGCGGATCGCAGGGTGGACTCGGGCTCAGCGGACACGTGGGGCCCGACCATAATGTGCGTCCCACCGACCGCTTCTTTGCACAGGCGCACGGATTCAATATCGGCGTAGATGGAGGGGGTGGTGGCCTGATAGACCGTCATGTCGGGCTTAAAATCTTTGAGGTGGCGCCGAATGACCTCTTCCGTAGGCATATTCTGGGCCTGGCTGTCGAGAAACAGCAAATCATGGCCGTTGTGCTCTATTACGGCTGCAGCGGTGGCAAGATAGTCAGGGTGACGTTGCACCCGACCCCGAGACCGGGCAAACCACCGGGCTGATTTGGTGAAGTCTTTCCCAAACATGGGATTAAGAACAGCTACCCGCATTTTTCTGCACTCCTTGCATTAACTCCCCACCGGCACGATGGGTCATAAAGTAAACGACTCACTCGGTTCAGATATTTCCGGATCCGTCCAAAACCATCTGTATTTTTCCCAGTATGCTGCAGTATAGCACAAGAGAAATAAATAGGGGGGCAAAAGATTTTCAGGTAAACAGAACCCTGCCCGCTGGTCTATATATCGGCAGATTACGGATACTCCTGACCCGGGCGCAGATCGGGAACACCCGAATGCCAACGCCACTCAATCCGCCCAGTAGTTGCCCAGATAGCGATCCGGCTCATTCTGGCCTTTGAGGATGGAACGTAGTTGGGTAGCAAAGGCAGGGCGCATGGTGCACTGTTCCAACGTATCGATCGGTATAAATGCAAATTCCACCACCCGCTCGTCAATGCCAATCTCGGGTCTGCCCTGCAGGATCGTCGCGAAGAAGTGAATGTTCACGATATGCCGATGATGATCGGGGGCAATGGAATCATTCATGAAACCAAAGGTGCCAACGGAGACGTCGAGGCACAATTCCTCTCGTAACTCGCGACATAGCGCGTCAGGCAAGGACTCCCCCTGATCCACACCACCACCGGGGAGCATCCAATACGATTGGCCATCCTTTTCATGACGTACCATCAGCACGGCGTTATCCTCCACAATAATGGCGGCCACCCGTATTCTGGGATGTAATTCAGAACTCATCACGACGAATCTCTTTCCAGAGAATATCCATGGGCCTCTTCTAGGATGCCCAACAGCAAACCCGAAACGCGGTGGCCTTCGACGGGTTGCAATAGTGTATGTGGGTACGTAAGATGCATGATTGCCTTGCTCTGTGCCAGATGCGTGTTCAGAGCCTAAAATAACGAATTGACACGAGTCAAACTTAGAGAGAGGGAATGCGTTAATGAATCTCGTCCAACTCAAAAAAATGGCCGTGCCAGTCACTCTTGGACTGGCCCTGGTATTGGGCATGTCGGCTGCCGAGGCCGAGTCAGATATTCTGACCCCCAAGCAGTTTGCAGACAACGTGCGCGAAGCCGGCGGCAGCGTGAGCTTCGTCTTTGGTGCCATACGCCCCTTCGACCAATGCCACGCCTCGACCATTACCCAGGCCAGCGACGGTACACTCGTCACCGCCTGGTTTGGCGGCACACGGGAAAAAGGCGACGATGTCGGTATCTGGTCCTCCTATCTCGACGGTGAAAAATGGTCCGAGCCCGTGCAAGTGGCTAAGATCAACGAAACGCCCCACTGGAATCCCGTATTGATGACGGACGCCGATGGCAAGATACATCTCTTTTTCAAAGTAGGGCCAGAAATACCCCACTGGCAGACCTACTGGATGCATAGTGATGACGGCAAGACCTGGACCGAGGCCGAAGAACTCGTGGCCGGTGACCACGGTGGCCGTGGCCCTGTGAAGAATAAGGCCATCATTCTGAGCGACGGCACTTGGCTCGCCCCGGCGTCGACCGAGTTAGACGGCTGGAATGCCTTCGCTGACCGTTCTACCGATGGCGGCAAAACCTGGACACGCTCCGAAGACTTCGGCATCGACCACGACACGTTCTCGGGGAAAGGCGTGATTCAGCCCACCTTCTGGGAATCAACACCGGGCAATGTCCATGCCCTGCTCCGTTCGACCGATGGGAAGATCTGGCGCACCGATTCTGAAGATGGGGGAAAGACCTGGGCCAATATTTATGATTCCGGCCTCCCCAATAACAACAGCGGTGTTGATGCCCTGAAGCTCGACGACGGTCGGGTTCTGTTGGTATACAACAACGTCTCCGGCAACTGGAAAGCCCGTACTCCGCTGGCCTTCTCCGTTTCGAGTGACAATGGAAAAACCTGGAAGACCATAGCCAACCTGGAAGACGATGCTGACCTGAAGAGCGAATTCTCCTACCCGGCCATCATCAAGACCGACACGGGTATCGCCATCACCTACACCTTTCTGCGGGAGCGCGTCCGCTGCTGGCAGATTCCGCTGAGCGCCCTCTAAACGGTCCAGCGCACCACATAAGTCTCTATCGTCGGGGAGGGTTTCCAGGATACCCTTCCCGATTTCATTTTGTAGCTGCCCGACGTGGTTGTTGCCGTCCTTCGTGTCACATCCACCAGACATAAAGCTACGCCTCCTCGCTGCCGATAAAACACTTGTGTTGGATCGGTATTTGTGCCGTCGAGAACCTTTGCGGGATTACTCTTGACATTCTTGCGCACAGGAACGATGCTGAAGTTGTGCTGCGGTAGTGCATGGTATACCGTAGCAATCTCAACGCTGCATTGCAGAAGGGCCAAGTATGAAACGTGTCGCAAAAATCACATTGCCATACACGTTTTGCCTCTTTGCTGCCTTTGGCGGGGTCCTATTCCTCTCCAGCGTGGTCACCGGGATTCAAATCCACACAGACACCGCCAAGGCCCTTCCGAAACAAGCATTCCAGGTTCTCTCCGGGGGCCTCGACCGCAACGATGACGTTCTCAACGACCTCTTTCGCCCGGCACTTGACCACCTGCGGACCGGGCAGCAATGGCTGGTCCACGACACCCTGACCCGGGATAATTTCGAATCGTGGCCGGCCCTGCTGCTGCCACCGCTCGCCGAACAACCGCACATTCGCACAATCGGCGCCGTCAACGATGACGGGCCCCTATGGTCCGCCGAGCGTCTGGGTAACGCCTGGATCGGCACATGGCAGGGCGAAGTCGACGGCACCCCGGCCACTTTCCAGGCCGATTGGGACCTACACGGTCAACCACTGCCTGCGAGCCAACTCCCCCCAATGGGGAACAAAAAGCGATATGCTGCCGCACTCGAAAATCTCTCCGACCAGGATCTCGGGGCTCGGCACCGCGTCTATGTGGACGTACCACCAAGCACGGATTCCGAAAAGACCATACTGCTGGCCATGGCGACCGGCAATGACGTAAATCAGTCCGCCATCGTGTTTGTTGAGTTGGAAACACCCTATGGCGCAACGCGCACAATCGCGAACCAGGACGGTGTCGCCCTTCATCTTGATCCCAGGGGGCGTCGCATAGGCCAACTGGAACAGAGTCGAACCGCGGAAATACTCGTCGAGCAGGCAGTCCCTGATCGGGCCAATCTTGCGTTGCGTACCCTTTTCCCAAGTGCCCACCCCGAAGAAACGCCCCAGTGGTATCTCGCCCGCCCTTTTTCCGTTGGACCCAATCACACCTGGTGGAGCATAGCGTCAATCGGCCAGGACCAACTCCCCGCACCCACCTTACCTGTGTTTCGCTACGCCCTAACCGCACTACTCGTGGGCCTCTTCGGTGCCCTCATCGTAGCCATCTATCTCGGTTGGAAAATACGTGCGCCCCTGGCGCATATAGCACGACGGGCACGAACCATTCGTGAAATCGACGAACACTATGTCCCGTGGCCCAAATCACGTTTAACGGAAGTAAACACCCTGACCAACGCCCTGGAAGAGCTCTATGAAACGGCTGTGGAGCATCTGGATTATCACGAAGCCCCCCTGGTCGTGTGGGCACAACCTGAAGCCCTCACCAGTTCCGACGGCATTGTAGATGCCCAGCCCTTGAAGCGCCATATCAATCTGCGGGCGACGTCTGAGCGGGATGAAATAAAGACGGAGGAGAACGGGTCGGCGGGTGCCGTGATCAACGTCGCCGGTCAGGCCAGTGGCGTACCCGCCGTGCCGACGGCACAAATACAGGCCCTCCTTGGCACCCGAAAAGAGGTCCGGCGACTTCACGGCCAGTTGGCCGGAGCGTGTGAAGAACTCCGAACAGCCGATGCCCACGTTAAGGTAGGTGAGGAGCGCATGAAACGACAGCGCGCCACCCTCCGCCAGATTGATAAGCAATTCCATCGGGACAATACCATTTCAATCGACAATCTCCACTCCATACGAGAATGTCTTGGTGCGCGAAGTGTGGCGCTATGGCGATTCCGAGGTGGGGTGGCTGGTACGCTCACCCTTCGCTTGTCCACGGAGTCTTCCCCCGATACCACGCCCATTACGGCCGGAATTGTTCTTCGCGCCCTCCTGCAGGAAGAGCCCATTGTTTCGACGCGGGACGTACAGCAGGACCCCCGCCTGAGTGACCTCGCCTGCCACCCCCAGTGGACGGAACGCCGGTGTCCGATGCTCATTGCGCCCTTGCGTTTCCGGAAGCGTATCTTGGGATTTCTACTGGTCGAACATGGGCAGGCGATGGGATCGTGGAAAGTCGACGAGGAAACGTTCCTCATAAACTGTGCAACCCAGTGCACCATGGTCATCGCATCCAATCACCAGAATCCCTCGGTAACCGTAGCGCCGCAACACCCCTATGAAAACGGCAATGGAACAAAAAATGGCACGGCACCCGCCAGCGGCCACAAGAACGGAAATGGAAGCCATACGAATGGCCACCACGACGAGCCGACGGAGACCGATCTGATCACCTGGGAAACGGATTTGGCGGGCTGTATCAAGTCTATTCAAGGCGATGTGCAGGGCATCTACGGCTATGCCATCAATTCCTTGATTGGTCAACCACTCACATTTTTGTCGTCCCGTGAAGAGGGCGACCGAGATCTCCTGCAGCTACGCCAGGTACTGTCCGGTGCCCCCTGCGTGGGCCACGAGTCTCACCACCAGCATGTCGATGGCACCACCATCACCCTTCGGGTCTGGGCAGAAGCACAGCGAGACGCCTCCGGCCGGGTCGTTGGTGTTCGTGGCACCGCATCGATTGCATCCATTCCCGCCCTCTGATCACCCTGTATCGCCCTTCCTGCGGCACGGTTGGCCCATAAGCCTGAACTTCCATGACGTGCGCCCATTATGGTATAACGTCCCTTGGTTTATGAATAGATTCCGAGTCGCCCCTCATCCCCGAGGGCCATCGGGTCATGACTTCCCACTTGGAGTACAAACGTGGCAAGCCGCAAGCCATTATCACGTGACCGAGCCTGATCATCGATGCCTTGGAAGCACTTAGACGTCCAATCTACGCGCGCTTGTGCACCTACCTGAAAACGATGGAATTTCATCGATTGCAATCTGGAAGGAGTAACTACAACATGTTTCGAACTATTACGCTGGGGTTAATGACGCTCGCGGGGGTCGTTGGTGCGACCCATGCCAGTGCCGACACCGCACCCTTTAAAATTGGTCTGTATGGCCAGGAAGTAGCCGAAAAATACACCACCGCTGATGGGCTCCCGTCGAATGACGTAGCCCATCTTTCTGTATTTGAAGGGCGCATCCAGGCAGTGACTGCCGAGGGTACCGCCCAGTTTGAAGACGGAAAGTGGGTTGCAGACCCCTATTCGACCCAGGATGTCCTCTTCAATGATGCCATCTGGCGTGATGATTACCGCATCATTGCCTCTGATCGCGGTCTCTTTCGTCGCGACAGCGCGGGGGAGGTCCTTGAGCTGGTACCCGGAGCCGCCGTACAACTGGCAGAGTCGCCCGAAGGCGTCATCTACGCAGCAACGAGCACCGGACTCTACGCCGGTGAGAATGAGACCTTCGAAGCCGTTAGCATCGAGGACGGCCTTGGTCGTTCCTGGGGCACGAGCGACGTTCGTGGCGTAGCCTTCGATACGAAAGGACGTCTCTGGTTTGCCACGTTAGCAGGCGTAGGATGTCGCGAAGGAAATACCTGGACCTTCTACACCGGCAACGAAGGTCTGCCCTACAACGATTTTACCGGTGTGGCGACCACGCCCAACGGCGAAGTCTGGTTCAGCACCCACTTGGGTGCCGTCCGATTTAATGGCACCGAATGGTCCTATCGCCAGGGTGGACGCTGGCTGCCCCATGATGATATTCGTGATATCGCTGTTG
>CAXBPH010000045.1:0-34085 GCA_963977445.1 uncultured bacterium
GATTATGAAACGACTCGGTCGCGGTGGCCTTGGTCAGATTGCAACCCGGTATTGTCACGGTTGTCTGTGCTTCCAACTCGGACCGGGACAGGAATCCGTCTTGATTGCTGTCCAGGGTGTCAAACTGAGCCGTGGTCAAGAGCGAAAGGGACGCGGCGACCTCTACGCGAGACAGACGGCCATCGTTATCGGAATCGGTGCTGGTAAAGCTACTCAAGAGAGATTCAGCCGCCCCGTTCAGGGTCAACTCGCCTTCGCCTTCGCCTTCGCCTTCGCCTTCACCTTCACCTTCACCTTCACCTGCGTTTTCGGGAACGACTCGATATACCGTGCCATTGATGGTCGAGCCGGGGGCGAAGTCACCTACCCGAATGTTGACGGTATCTGTCGCGCTATTAAATAGTACCGAATAGTAGAGCCCTGTTCCCTCGGCAGGCTGAAGCGTGTCGAGGAGCGGCAGGCTGGTACGTCCATCGGGCTGATTTTGTGTCAGAAGGGCAGACTCACTGAAATCAAAACGTTTGACGCCATCGTTACCCGGATTAAGCAGGGTCAGGTTTGACGTTATGGCAGGAATGCCTCCGGTAAGGCGGGCCTCATCGGTCATCACTTCGTTGCCTGATTCCCACGATAGCGTCGTGGTATTGGCGTAAGCCGTCAGCAGGTTCTGCAATTCGAAGGCCCGCAATTCGCCCGTATTGCCATCCATCGCAAATACAAGTTCAGGCGTGTCGTGAAGTATCGATACCGTCGAGGAATAGCTACCTTCCGGTTTCTGGATGAGCGTCGCCTTGGTCGTCTTGTCGTAGGCAGGTTTTGTAACTACCGGTACCAATCGGGATTTGCTCGCCGAAAGATCAGTGATAATCAGCTCACTCGGTTCTCCAAAGGTACCCGCATCAAGGAGCACCAGGTCGTCGTTGAGGAAAATCCCATCAAAATGCCCCACATTGGCCACCAACGCAGTCTCCGAATAATCTACGGGACTTTCAGTGTCAAATCGGTACAGATTGCCACTGAATCCAGCACCCAACAGTGCATAGCGACCGTTTGGAGCCAGTGTGAGGAAGGCCGGGTCGCCCGCATAGCCGGTGGCGATCACCTCAAAAGAATCTTCGTCTACAGCGACTTGGCGATAGATGGAATTGCCGTCCCAAACGAGGAGGCGTCCATCCGGCAGCCCGGCGCCCACCACCCCAAAGGCACTGGCATCGGCCTGAGGAAAGTTTTCATACGTAACGAATTCTGCTGCCCGCGAGACGGGGGCAACAAGGGTGATAAGGCCTAAGATAAGTCCTATGGTCAATCGAGTGTGTGTAAACATAGCGAAACGGTATTCCTTTTGCAGGGAGCCAAGCCAGACGTAAAATAACGCGCAAAGCGTGGCGGCCCTCCCAGTGACCACAAAGGTGGTCGTGATTCGAATGGACACAATTCACCTGTGTCCTTGGTGTGGGAGAATATGGAGAGGAGCAGGTTGCTCATGAGGCGTCCCGTCCCGCAACAGTTTTCCCGCGAACTGTCGCAAAACCAACCATGCAGAACAGATATTCTGGCTTCCGGATCGACCTACTGACCGCGCCTTCCCTTTCCGCTGGAAAAGTGGCTATTGCGGTGTTCGTCCCCGGTTACAGCAGCGCGACTGCGACGGATTTGCACCGTCTTTCCCGTATCTGCGTGGGACCGATGGCAGCGAGGCCATCGACAGGGTGAAGTATACGCAGGCGTTTCAGGTGGTGTCAATCTGAGTCGCCTGCGGGCAGGTTGAATTCGGGCTACAGGGCACCTTTAGGAAACCGGTGTCGGCTTTACCGGGTCTAAAGATACTGGTGTTAACTATGTGGCCTGTAATGCGGAAAAGGAATCCACCCATGCGTTCTATATTGCTCCTCAGTCTGACCTTGTTCGGACTTGTCTCTCTGGCTGCTGCAGAGGAACCCACGTTTGGCGAACGGCTCGGCTGGAAAGCCACCGACCGAATCCTCATTATGCACAATGACGATGTGGGCATGTCGCACGAAAGCAATCTGGGGACGATCGAAGGCTTTGAAAAAGGCATCATGACTTCCAGCAGCACCATGATGCCCTGCTCCTGGGTCTTGGAGTGGCGGGACTATCTGCTGGAGCATCCTGAGATCGACAATGGACTCCACCTTACCCTGACGTCGGAGTGGAAGCATTACCGGTGGCGTCCCGTCGCTGGTGCTTCGGTCGTGCCGGGCCTGGTGGATGACGAAGGCTACATGCACCGTCAGGTACTGCAGACCATTACCAATGCGTCGGCCGATGAAGTGGAAATAGAAATTCGTGCACAGATCGCGTTGGCCGAGAAAATGGGCCTGACCGTGACCCATATGGACTCCCACATGGGTACCTTGTTCTACTCCAAAGACTTCCTCGAGCGATACATCAAAGTGGGCATTGAAAAGCAGATTCCTATCATGATGATGAGTGGACGGGGCGAGCCGGAAAAGGAAATCCAGCGTCAATTGATGCCCCAGATACAGGCCGCCGCCAAAGTCGTCTGGGAAGGCGGTCTGCCCGTCCTGGATTACCTCATCACGGAGACCAAGGACACGGGAAAGACGGAGGAGATGATTCCCGCGCTCGTCCAGCGTATTCGTGACCTGAAGCCGGGAATTACCCAGATTATTCACCATGGAACGGACACAGGGTGTAATTTCCATGCCATATCCTCTTCCGGCGGCAAGCGTACGGCCGAACTCCAGATGACGCTGAGCCCTGAAGTGAAGAAAGCCATCGAAGAAGAAGGAATCATCCTGACGACCTATCGGGAACTGATGGAACGTCGCAAAGCCGTTAAGGAATAAGCAACGGCCCACAAGATATGTAACCTGCATTGCCCTTCAATTAAAACGGACAGACCCTTCGGGGCCTGTCCGTTTTTATGATTTTAAATTGAAGGGCGGGCTTGTGCACCGTCGTTTTTCGCGAACGCTCGCCCCGGCAATTATTCCTTTGTTTCGGTAATTAACACGGGCGTGCCAATGGGGAGTTCTTCAAAAACTTTGACCACATCGTCATTCAACAGACGCACACAGCCGTGGGACGATGGTGTGCCGATGTTTTCCTCGCCATTGGTGCCATGGATATAGATGCACCGTGTTTTGGAATCAACCAGAACGCCATCGGACCGTGTGCCCTTATTTCTTCCGGGCTCCATACCGTCGAGCCAGAGTACCCGTGTCAGGACGAGGTCTTCCTTCACGTCATCGCCGGCCTTCCAGATTTCTTTCGTGGCCTTTCTGGAGCGGAAAACCTGACCCCAGGGGGCATTTTCGCCAAATTTTTCCGACACGGTGTGCCATCCCAATGGGGTCTGAAGACTGCCTGATACCGAGCCTGTACCCGCGCTGGCGGTAGCGCAGGGAAGGGTCTTTTGCAGCGCCCCGTTTTCAATGAGATGGAACCGCTGCCGATTGACATCAATCCAGACGCCCAGGCGATCCCCCACCCGGCTTTGCCAGTCGAACTCCTTGAGGCGTTCCGCGCTTAATTCGTCCACTACGGGACCTCCCTCGCTGACTTTTTCGGTTTCCGTACCGTTGCTGGTAACTGCGATGCCCTTGGGGGCCTGAACGTCCACCGCGACGCCATCAGGTACCGTCAGGTGATACCCATTTTTCGGGTCGTAGCTAATAATCATCGTACCTTTGGGATGAGGCACGGTCAAGGTCATCGCCGGGAGCTTGGCAATGCCCGGCGGGGCAAAGCGCACGGTGTCCCAACCCGGTGTGCCGGGTGTTACGCCCAGAACATATTCCGCAATCAGATAGATGGGACTACTGCTCCAGGGATGGCACCAACTTGTGTTCCACTTCTGGTCGGGGCCCCAGGCTTCCAAACACGTGGTAGCACCGGCCCGGAGCATTTCTTTCCAGCTGTGCTCTGAATCGTTGGTCAGGAGGGCGTATCCCAATTCCGCGTCACCGGCGCGAAAACATGCCTCAATGACATACGAAGCGATATAGACGCCGCAACTCAGCCCCTTGTCCTTTATCAAGGCGATCATTTTATCTTTGTCCGCGCCTCGGGTGAGGCCAAAAGCCAGGGGGATGGCGTTGGCATGGAGTGCACTATGGGTAGAGCCCGGCGCATCCAGATAGAGGCCCGTTTTCGGGTTTACCAGCTGGCTGGCAAAGGCTTCTGCAACGGTCTCGGCCTTGTTCGAATAGGCCGAACCGTCACGCCCCAATTCAAGCTCAAGGCGCGCCGCGCACTGGAGTGCACCGTAGTAGAATCCGTTCAGCACGGTGTTCGCTTTGTCTTTGGAGTAGTCGTAGTCATAGTTGTCGCGCAGATTCTCCGGCCAATCTACGAGGAGCCATTTTTCAGGACGGTCCAGACCAACAATAAGACCGGATTCATCGACGAAACTTCCGTAGTAATTGAACAAGCCGGGGAAAACGTGATCCACCATGGCCTCGAGGAAGGCCCGATCACCAGTGTGCTGGTAGTAAAATTCCAACATGAGCGGATACTGGAGCGAGTATTCCGCAATCTCCTGCATAAAGTGTCCCGGGGCAACAGCCATCATGCCGGGGTCAATCTGGCAGGAAAGATAAAAATCGTAGAGTGCTTTCTTGGTCAAGGTGGGATCGGCCGTCAACCAGAGATGGGAGCGGGCCGTGATAACGGCGTCACCGAGATATTGCCCTTTTTCCCGGGTGGGACAATCGAGGAAGCCCCCCTGTGATCCCATCTGGACGCCACGCTTACAAATGTCGAAAATGCGCATCAGCGATTCGTCTTCCGATGTGAAGGCGCTCGCCTCTGCATCGAAGGGATGGTGGCGCACTTCCACCCAGACCTCGGGCTTTTCCGGGGCGTTGAGGACCTCCATATAGCGAAAGGCGCGGTAATCATAGAAGGAAATGACATCCTGTCCCCCCGAAAGTACCGGTTTTTCTTCATACGTCATACTGGCCCGAATCTTGTAGCGCACGCGTCCCGATTCATCGAGCTCTTCGCCATGACGAACCGTGAGTACCTGACCGGCCTCGCCCTGGAGCGCCACACGGGTGTGGCCGACGATTTCGGTGCCAAAATCGTAAAACCAGCCTCCATCATCCAGCGGTTTTACCAGGGTCGGCTCAACCCGATATCGTTGAAGCGGTGCCGTCGCCTGTTGGGTAAACTGATGGTCTTGTCGGCCGATCAGGGGTGCCACCCAGTCTGTGTCGTCGAAGCCCACATGTGTCCAGCCGACGGGTATGAGGCGCATATCGATATGCTCTAGAAACTGGGTGTCATATCCAATATCTTCGATGCCAGGAAAGGCCATCAGGGGGTGGATTCGCCAGGATTCATCGGAAACGTAGGTGGCTGACGTGCCATCGACGTAGGTGACCTTAAGTTTGAGGATGAAACCGGACCGATTGTCGGCACTCCCCCACACCCTGTTGCGAAGTCCCTGATAGAAGGAATGACTGGCAAGACAATTGGTGCCTTCTACCAGATACTCCGTCACGTCGAGCCAGTAATAGGGATAGGAAAAGTAATAGCCACCCTCCGGCCCCTGCACGACGGGCTGGCCGTTGATGGAAAACTTATAGTAGTCGTCCCCGGAAATGAAGAGTTCAGCGCGGGCGGGCTTTCCGGACAAGGTAACTTCTTTCCTCAACAGGGTGTGAATGTTTTGTGGACCCGCCAGTGGCGGTGGGTCAACCTGCTCACGATGAAGAAAGTTAACAATCGGCGCGTCGGCCATCCGTGGATCACGGAGCCACTCAGCCTCGTCAAACACGTCAGCCCAAAGGGGACCGGCAATCAATACAGACAAGATGAGAATAAGACGGTACATTGGACTCAAAATTCCTCCGGGTTTATCGCCGTAGTGTATCAAGGTTTGCCCGTAGGTTCCCACTTGCCGGGTTCCAAACGCCGGGTTTACAAACAATTACTCATTGGGTATGATGGCTTCTGAGACAGGGAACGTTTATGCAATCGGCATGACATGATGCTGCCTATGGCTGCATCGTAGAAAACGACATCGGAGGAGCGCCTCGCTATGGCAACGGTAAAAGGTCCAAGTCGTGTATTTCTTGCGCGATTTAAGAACGACAAGAAGAAGTACATCCATATTGAACCCTTTAAGGTCGAGACGCAGCACGACTTCGGCAAAATTAAGAAACCCCCTTCTGCCGCTGTAAAGCGGATGGACAAAATAGCCACCGCTGTCCTCGACCGCTACGAAAATGTCTGCTACAAAACCATCGTCGATATGGACGCCAAGATAACTGGTATCGTTGGTAAAGCAAAAGCGTCAAAGAATGCGGCCACAGAGCTGCCCAAGGCGGAGGCAGAAGCCCAGAAAATGGCGGATCGCACCATCGCCATGGTGAAGAAGGCGGCGGCGGCGGTTCAGGGAGCGATCGAAAGCGAAGTTCAAAAGGCCTTGGCGAAAGAGAAAAACTTCGCAGAACTCCTCGTTGAGTATAAGGTTAAGGTCGTCTACAACATCGGCAAAGAGACGGTTTCCGTTACCATCAATGTGCTTCGACTCGTGGGTACGGGGGGCGCCGATTTGAGTGCCTGGAAGGGGCTGGTTACTTCGGCCGTGGCCATTGGAAAGGTGGTGAAAGACGCGTCAAAAGGCGAAAAATCGGTGCGTAAGGATATGGATGGTGCCATTGCTGATCACACCAAGAATCTCTGGAAAGAAGACGCCTACAAGAAAAAAGATAAGAAGACTCTGAAGGACCGGGCAAAACACTACTGGCAGAAGCACAAAAAGACCGGTGAAAAAGCAGCGGCAAAGCTGAAACGCTATGATGTTTATATTGGCGGTCTATTTAAGGATATTAACAAGGCCGGCGATGACGTTGATGCGAGCTGGAAGAAACTGGACAAGCAAATCGCTGCGATGCCGGGTGGATTCAATAATCCGAAAGCCAAAAAGGCCGTTGCGTCTATGGGCCCCGCGATTCTAGGGATGAAAAAGAATTTGAAGGCCATGGGCGTCATGCTGGAAGAGAAGATGGCGTATGCGGACGATATGGCCATGTTACTCACCGAACAGGGCGTTGCGGTGGACCGGGACAGCTTTCAGAAAAAATGGCGTGATGGACGGGCGACAAAAGACCTCCTCGCCATATCGAAGGAAGTCTTTTCGTCGGCAAAGAGTATCAAAACGTTGGCGGAAGAGATTGGCAAGTTAGTGTAATCGACGAATTGCATTCGTACTGAAACGGCGCTCCCATGACGGGAACGCCGTTTTTATTGTATCAATAGTCAATCTTTACTCAGGAAAGAGCCTACTATTCGCTGCGTTCGATAGTCGCTTTTTCCTTCAATGCCGCCGTAAATGCGTCGATGGTGGCATTTTCTGATTCGGTATAGAGATAGTCCCGCACTTCTTCAATGACATCGTCAAAATCTCGGGGCGCGGCGGGGATATGGTCCACTACTTTGGCGATATGCAACCCGAAGGGGGTCTTGAACACGCCACTGACCTCACCGGGCTTCAGGGCAAACACAACCTTCTCAAACTCAGGCACCATTTGTCCCCGACCGAAAAAGCCCAAATCGCCGTTGTCGTCGGGACAGTCATTGTGACTGCGGGTGAAGGTCTCGAAGGGCTCCCCCGCTACGATCTTGGCATGGACTTCTTTCAATTCCGCATGGGCGGCGTGCTCTTCAAGGGCGTTGCCGGTGCAGTGGCGAACTATGTGGGCGGCGCGGATGTGTTCTTCCGTTTCGAATTGCACGGGATGGGCATCATAATAGGCGCGGCAGGCATCGTCGGCCGGTCGTGGCAATGCAAGACATATACGGTCCAGCATGGCGTCTATCTTAAGGCGCAGCTCTATATCGGCTTCAATCGCTCCCCGGGTCAATCCCCGCGATTCGAGAAACTCGTTGAAGGCCTCTTCGCTGCCCGCGTTTTTGATGGCGACCTTCACTTCACGCAATACATCAACACGTCGAATATCCGGCCCACTGGATTGGGCCTCTTGACGCACCAGGGTTCGCTCAATCGTAGCGGTCTCCGCCCGGGCACGTCTCGCGGCCTCGTCGAGACCGGCCATTGCGGGGTCCTGGCCCATTAATTCGGTCTCAACCGAGAGGATTTCTGCTTCTTCTATCGTTTCGCCGTTGACGGTAATAGTCACAACCTGTGCCTTCTCTGGTTTGAATTCGGAGCCCCCCGGAGTCAAAACGTGAGTGTATCAAACCGGCGTCGTTCATGTCACTGAGTCGGCGCGACGGCTTGGCGCTCAATAGGGTAAGAGGTCCTGTTGATTTTTATTTGAGTCGGGCGTAGACTCAATATGTTACCAATATAGGGATACATTGGGTTTCCTTAGGGGTGACTTGGTGTGGAGAGCGTGGTCGGTGGCAGCAATGTTGCCGATCCCGAGGCTATTGGGTCCAGGACCCAGGGAGAGAGGGAACTCGATGAGCGAACAGGCGGAAAAAGATACAGCCAAATTCATGCGCGGACTAAAGCGACGGAACCCCGGTGAGAAGGAATTTCACCAAGCGGTTGAAGAGTTCGTTGAGACCGTGATGCCTTACGTACTGGAGCATCCCCAGTATATTAAGGGACAGATTCTCGAGCGTATGACCGAGCCTGACCGGACCATTATCTTCCGGGTTACCTGGGAGGACGATAAGGGCAACATGCGCGTTAACCGGGCGTGGCGTGTTCAGTTTAATAATTCTATCGGACCCTACAAAGGCGGCCTGCGCTTTCACCCCTCGGTGACCCAGAGTGTATTGAAATTTCTCGGTTTTGAGCAGACCTTCAAGAACAGCCTTACGGGACTCCCCATGGGCGGTGCCAAAGGTGGAGCCAATTTTAATCCGAAGGGCAAGAGCGATCGGGAGGTAATGCGCTTTTGTCAATCCCTCATGATCGAGTTGCATCGCCATGTAGGGGAAGATACCGACGTTCCTGCGGGCGATATCGGCGTAGGTGGTCGCGAGATCAGCTATCTCTTCGGTCAGTATAAACGGCTGGAAAATAAGTTCGTTGGTATCCTGACCGGCAAGGGACTCGCTTTTGGTGGCAGTCTCGTGCGCACGGAAGCCACGGGCTATGGCAGCGTCTATTTCTGCGAAAACATGTTCAACCACGCCGGCGACAGCATCAAGGGTAAAGTCTGCACCGTTTCCGGTTCAGGTAATGTGGCGACCTACACGGTGGAAAAGGCGATGGAACTGGGTGCCAAGGTGGTAACGCTGTCAGATTCCGGCGGCTTCATCCATGACCCCAATGGATTTACCACCGAAAAACTGGACTTTATCAAAGATTTGAAAGAAGTCCGTCGTGGGCGTATTTCGGAGTATGTAGATAAGTTCAAAGGATCGACATTTCACGCGGATCAGCGCCCGTGGGCGGTGCCCTGCGATGTGGCCTTTCCCTCCGCAACGCAGAACGAAATTAGTGCCGATGACGCGGCGCTGCTGCTGAAAAATGGGGTCAAGGCGGTCAGTGAAGGGGCCAACATGCCCACCGAGCTCGACGGCGTGCGCCAATTCGTCAACGCGAAGATTCTCTATGGTCCTTCAAAAGCCGCCAACGCCGGTGGCGTCGCGGTCTCGGGTCTCGAGCAGAGTCAGAATGCCCTCCGCCTTTCGTGGAGCCGCGAAGAAGTAGACGCCAAGCTGCAGACTATCATGCATGATATTCACAAGCAGTGCGTCACCCATGGCAGCCTTGCCGATGGTCACATTAACTATGTTCAAGGGGCAAATATCGCCGGATTCATTAAGGTCGCAAACGCCATGCTGGCGTATGGTTGCGTCTAGATTGGTAGGAACATCGAATGCCTGATTTCTTCGAACGCAGTTTAATTATTCATGAACATCTACGGGGAAAAATTGGAACCGTGGGTAAGATGCCCATTGTCGACCACGATGATCTATCGCTGGCCTACACCCCCGGCGTGGCCCGGCCCTGTAGTGTCATTGCAGAAAACAAAGAGAAGGCGTGGGATCTGACCATGAAACGCAATACGGTGGCCGTCGTGAGTGACGGATCTGCCGTGCTGGGTCTGGGTAACATCGGGCCCTACGCGTCCATTCCCGTGATGGAAGGCAAGGCCCTGCTCTTTAAGGATTTTGCCCGAATCGATGCGTGGCCTATTTGTCTGGATACGCAGGATGTGGATGAAATTGTCAATACCGTGCGAATTATTGCGCCCGTGTTTGGCGGTATCAATCTGGAAGACATTTCTGCACCACGTTGCTTCGAGGTGGAGCAGCGATTACAAAATATTGGCATCCCGGTCTTTCACGATGACCAGCACGGCACCGCCATCGTCTTATTTGCTGCCCTGATCAATGCGAGTAAACTCGTGGGCAAGGAAATGTCGACGTTGCGGGTCGTGGTAAACGGTGCCGGTGCAGCGGGGACTGCGATTGCCAAGCTACTTCGCGGTTACGGGCACGACCCCGCAGATGGGGATTCCGTGGCCGATGCGATCGTGTGTGATTCCAAAGGGGCCATATATTCCGGGAGAAGCGACCTCGCTCCCTATAAAGTTGAAATGCTCGACTACACCAACGTGGAGAATCGCGGGGGAAGTCTCGAAGATGTTCTCGCTGGTGCCGATGTGTTTATTGGTGTGAGTCAGGGAAACCTGCTCAAGGCAAAGCACATTCGCAGTATGGCGAAAGATGCCATCGTCCTTGCTATGGCCAACCCCATCCCGGAAATAATGCCCGATGAAGCGCATAAAGGCGGGGCGGCTATCATCGGCACCGGACGCAGTGATTTTCCCAATCAGGTCAACAATGTACTCGCCTTTCCTGGCATTTTTCGCGGGGCCCTGGATGCCCGGGCCACGACGATAACCGAGAGCATGAAAATGGCAGCCGCGCGAGCGTTGGCGGCCGCTACGGACGATATCTCCGTGAACAAAATACTTCCAGACCCGCTGGATAGAACGGTTGCCTCCATCGTGGCAAAAGCGGTCGCGGAGGCCGCGCGTAAGGGCTGACGCGTTCAGGTCACAGCCAGTTTAACTGGATATTGCGTTGCGGCGCACGCGTTCCTTGAACGCGTGCGCCGTCTTATTGATCGCTCCTCGCCGCCCAATCCTCTGTTCCATATGGCGTTCCGCACATGTTGACACGTTTCCTCGTCGATTAATGGCATGATATTTGCGTCAATTCCTGTGGTACTTCATTTATTCTAGGTCGGGTAGATTTAACCCGAGACTTGGAACTGATTCACGCTCAACGGCGATGGGGTCACTTCCAGGGTTGCCATAAGAAAAGGAGGTTGGACTTATGCATGTTATCGAAGTCGATCATCGTACTTGTATCGAAGCGTGTCAAGAGTGCATCGTAGCGTGTGAGTTGTGCATTTCACACATGGTGGCACTCCAGAGCAACAATGACTGCCCCAATTGCTGTCGTCAGTGTGTGGCCGTATGTAGCCTATGCGTCCGTGCACTCGCGGGAGACTGGCTCCACTCCGAAACCATCTGCAAACTCGCAGCCGACGTCTGCCGGTGGTGCGCCCACAATTGTCGGGAGTATAGCCACACCGTCTGCCAGCGTTGTGCTGACTCCTGTGAGCGTACGGCGGCTGCCTGCCGTTCTGCTATCTAAACGTTCTAACTGAGTTGTTTCTACACGTAGCCTATTGAAAAGCCCGAAGGCCCAGACGCCTTCGGGCATTCATTTTGTTGCCATCGGTCTTTCCGGTGTTCAACTCCCCCACGCCATTTCAGCGACTGACCAACAGAAACGCACCCCCGAAGCGGGGGTGCGTTTTTTTCGTCAGCATCACAGGCGCTTCCGCTCGCCTGACGCCTACGTCGCGGTTACGACATAGGTGACTTGACGTAAGGATTCCAAGGTGCCTGGCAGCGGCGTATGGGCCCGCAAGGTAACCACATGGCTTCCCTTCCCTTTAAAGTCGTGGATGAAGTCTTTCTGCTGACTGGCTTTCACGCCATCCACCAGCCAGACATAGTGGGCATATCCTTCTGGGGCGACAAACTTCTGTTTCTTCTCCACGTCTATCTGCATATATACGGAAGGCTCGGGTACCACCGTAGTCGCAGCAAAGCCTGTCGTTACGATGCGATCGCCTTCTTTTTCCACGTAAACGAAGTCATAGACGCCCGGTTCGGTAAAGGTATAGCTCATGGGGGCATCACCGCGACCAAGTTGGACCGTCGTGCCATTGACCGACCAGTTATAGAAGCGTCCATCGACTTTTTCCATGGGTATGGTCAAGGTCTGGCCGATGTAATATACGGACGGTATCCCCAAATCGACATTCTCGTTTCCGATTTTCTGGGTCAGCCCCAGGCGGACCTTTAATTCGTCGACGGTTATGCCCAGACGTTTGGAACGAGACTCCAGACTTGTGGAGAGATTATCAAGTGGGGCCAACATGGTCAGGGTAGCGTTACCCTCGGTGGTCTCTACAACCAGGTCGTAGGATCCGATCTCCATGTCTTCCGCAGGACGTACAGTGATGGCACCATCGGACTTCTTCACCGTGATCATGTAGTGGTAGTCATGGCCACCGGCGTAGAGTTTGATATTGCCCATGGCGCTTGCGGGCACGGGTTTGCCGTTATTGGTCAACTGTACGGTCTTTGCTTCTGTCATTGTCTGAAATTCAATAACCGAAGGATCGGCCTGGAGGGCCTGTATGGGCAGTGCCGCCACAAGGGCAAGTGCCAGCATGGTCAATGTCAGAGGTTTAGGGTTGGTAAACATGATGTGTTCTCCTTTCAGTTCAGGTCTGTAATTTGAACGACAGTTTACGGAAATCAAATGCGTCGGGTTCGCAGGCTTGCCACCAGGCTGAAAAGAAACAGCACGAGAAAGATGACAAACAGAATCTTGGCGATGCCCGCACTCGCTACGGCGACACCACTAAAGCCGAGGAATGCCGCGACCAGGGATACAATCAGGAATACGACGGTCCAGTAAAGCATTGGGGTAACCTCCTTTCGATTGGCTGAGCACCTGCTGTGCCCATGAAAGGTGTAGTGCAAGGCGCGTGCCAACGCTTTTTCAGTGGAATGGACACCTATTCAGCGAAATGGTGTGTAAGAAGGTTACATGTTGCTGTGTCGAAAGGTTACAAACGGGTCAGGAGACAAAAAAAATACCGGGGACCGAAGTTCCCGGTATTGACGGCTGAACGGTCAGGCACCAAGCTCGCTCTTGATCACGCGGAGACCGAAGGTTCCGATAAGGGACTTAATGTCCTTGCCATCTTCATCGCCCGAGGACTTCATGTCCTTCTTTATCTTTTTGATCTCAGCTTTGATGGAATCCAGTGCTTTTTCTTTCGATTTGAGGTCGTTAAGCGCTTTCTTCACCCCCGAGATCGCCATGAAGCTTTCTTTGGTGCCGTCATACTTTTCCCAGGCCTTCACGATTTTCTTGGTCATCGTGTCAATCTCTTTACGCAGCTTGTTGGCCATCTTGATCTGCGCTTCCAGCATTTCTTCGCTCTTTGCCCATACGCCCTCGTCGCCCCGTTTCATCTTCTTGCCGTGACCGTCAGCAAGAGAGCTGTCGCTGGCCGTCCAACTGGGGCCGGGCATACCTTCGACCGACAGCTTTTTGTAGCCCCGCTTCTTCATTTCAGCCCACACTTTTTTCGCGTAAGGATCGTCCTGCTTATCTTTTTCCGGGCCGCCGGATGCGGTGAAGCAGCCGCTCAGTGTGATTTTGCCGCTGAAGTCCTTGGACAGATTTTTCTTCTTGTCCTTATTTTTCGTGAGGAGGTCACAGAGTTGTGAGGGCTTTTTTCCCGCCAACTCGGTTCCTATAACGCGACCGGGCTTGGTCTTCGGGGTACCGTGGGCACACAACAGCACATTCCCTGTGATGCCACCAAAATCCGTGTCGTCGTCCTCTTGTACTTTGGTCTTCAGTTTATCGGCTTTCGCATCGCTGGCCTTGTCGATGGTCTTGTCACCCCGGTCCATATTTACAACAGCCGAGTTGGACTTCGCGAGCTTCGCCTTGATGCCCACATAGCCCTTCACGAGGACCGCCATGGCTTCGAATTTGGCATCGCCCTTGTCCTGGACCACGAGTACAAGGTCATTTTTGACCACCCCTGCCATGAGGTAGGGGTCTTTGTGTTTCTTACTGGCGGATTCATATTTTGTCATACGGAGGGCATCGGACGTTTTGACCACCAACCCCTGCACACCCTTTTCACCGAACTCTTCCAGGTCGTAGGTGATGGCCTTCATGACATTGCCGATATTGAATTTACTGAAGTCGATATTCTTCTTTTCGCCATAGATGATGGGACTTAGTTTTGTAGCCACGGATGATCCTCCTCGATAGCCATGAATTATAAACTTCCCAACGAAGCCTGCGGGAGAAATGGTACCACAGTATAGGTGAAAAGTCACATCATAGCCCTGTGCGATTGAGCAGCCCCTCTGATTGGTTCGTCCATGCTACGGTTGGCCCCCACTCCACTGATCTATACACTAATATCAATCATCTTCGACGCCCCCACGGTATAGATCCAACGTCGTGATTCTGCGACAATGGTACCCGGTAGTAGTGCATCTCTTTTTTTGTTTTTGTAATTCGACCAGAAAGCGAACTCCATGAATACGTCATTTGATATTGGGGGTAAAATTGCCCTTATAACGGGAGCAAACCGGGGTATTGGCAGGGCCATCCTGGAGTCTATTTCCCATCACGGTGTTTCAAAGGTCTATGCGGCCGTGCGTAACGTGGAAACGGCGCAGCCATTGGTCGATAAGTTTGGCCCCATGGTGGTGCCCATAGAATTGGACATGACCAAGCCCGAAACCATCACCGCTGCTGCCGAAGTAGCGTCTGACGTGAATTTCGTGATTAACAATGCGGGGGTACTAACCCAAACCGGCGCCCTCTCCTCTCGGGTATTTGAGAGTCTGGCGTATGAGATGGACGTCAACGTCTACGGACTGCTCCGGGTGGCCCAAGCCTTCGCGCCGGTGCTCAAGGCCAACGGTGGTGGTGCCTTTGTTCAGATCAATTCTGTCGCGTCCATAAAGTCTTTTCCGGGCATCCGGACCTACTCGGCATCGAAGGCCGCCGCCTACTCCATTACCCAGGGGTTGCGGGAGTCCTTGAAAGAGCAAGGTACGGTTGTACTGAGTGTTCACCCCGGCCCGATCGAGACGGACATGGCCGCCAACGCAGGTATGGTCGAAGGGCTCGAATCGCCAAAAGTTGTCGCCGACGGCATCGTGGCGGCGCTGCGTGTGGGTTACCCCCACCTCTTCCCCGATACCCAGGCCCGAAAGTTCTGGCATGCCTATGAAAGTTTTGCAACATCGGTCATAGAATCGGATAATCAGTGAAAGCAGTTGCGTAATGTTGCATTGAACTATAGGGATGAGGACGACGTTCGGGCGAGCTTACAGGCTCTCGCGATTACTGCCCTGCGATTCACATAGCCGAGGGAGAAGTTTTATGTTGGCCTCAAATCCCATATTTTCCGGTGCCTTGTTACTCCTCGGTGCAATCCTTTCCGGGGTAGCACATGCGGACGCGCCCGACACAACCACGCGCAATGCTATGTGCCTTAAACCGCTCCCGTCCAATCCGTTTTACTGGGAATACAAGGGAATGCCCGTCGTACTCCTCGGTGGATCCGTAGAAGATAACTTGTTCCAGATTTCCGAGCTGGAAGCCCAGTTGGACCTCCTGCAAGCGTCTGGCGGGAACTACATTCGCAATACCCTTTCCTCCCGTGACGAAGGAAATGTGTGGATGTTCCAGCAGGGTAGCGACGGAAAATATGATCTGGAACGGCTCAACGAAGACTACTATACCCGACTGAAACTCCTACTCGACCTCTGTCTGCAACGGGATATTATTGTCCAATATGAATTGTGGGACCGTTTCGACTATGCGCGAGAGCAATGGCACGGTAATCCCTTTCGACCCATTAATAATGTGAACTATACGGTCGAGACCTCGGGCATGAGAAACGAGTATGCCGAACATCCCGGCACCAATCAGAATTCGTTTTTTCGCTCCATCCCCAAACGGGATAACAACACCGTCCTGCTTCCCTATCAACAGAAGCATATGGACCGGGTACTCGAAATATCTCTCCCCTACCCCAACGTTATTTACTGTATGGACAACGAAACGGGGGCCAATCCAGATTGGGGCGCCTATTGGTCAACCTACGTTAAGGAAAAAGCAGCCGCCCTTGGGGTGATTGTGCAGACTACAGAAATGTGGGACGACTGGAACCTGCAAGGAGAGCAACACAAAAAGACCCTCGATCATCCGGAACTGTATTCCTTTGTTGATACCTCTCAGAATAATCAGCAGAAAGGTCAGCGCCATTGGGATAATTTACAGTGGGTCCGCGCCTATTTGAAGGACGCGCCCCGCCCTGTCAATCATGTGAAGTGCTATGGAGCCGATGGCGGGCAGTTTGGGAATAGTCAAGATGGTGTGGAGCGCTTCTGGCGCAGCCTGGTGGGCGGCGCGGCGTCTATACGCTTTCATCGGCCAACGACAGGGCTTGGCCTCAGTGAGCGTGCCCAGCGGAACATAAAGAGCGCTCGCATGTTTGCCGAGGCCTTCGATCTCATGGCCAGTTCGCCCATGACGCGGAAGGATGTGGTCGGAAAATTGCTAAACGATGTTGACGACAACGAAGCCCACGTCAGTCGGGGGGAGAACGTGGTCGCCATCTACATGCCTCGTGGGGGGCAGGTGACATTGCTCTCCGGGGCCTTCGGAGAGATGCCGAAGTTGCGTTGGCTTGATATTGACCGCAGCGCCTGGGGGGAGCCCGTGCTACTCAACGGCAACGATCCGGTCATAGAAACACCCGGGAAGGGTCAGTGGTTGGCCTTGGTAGCGTCCCCCTGAGTAGCTGATGGGTTGTTCATCGGTCCAGACCGTGTGGAGCTTCATGCCGTGCCCTTTTCGGGGCGCCAGGTAGAGACGACCCAATCATGGGACCTTACTTGAGCGGTGGCCCCCAGTCTTCGAAGGTGGGCTCCGGCTCCAGGGGTCGAAGGGTTACGTAGATATCGTCCCCCTCGATTTTGATCCCATGGCGCCGGAGGCAGACATCACTGCCCCAAAGGCATTCCCCGGTCATGAGATTATACTTCCACCCATGCCAGGGGCACGTGACCACATCGCCCTGCATCTTGCCTTCTGTGAGGTCCGCATGTTCGTGTTTGCAACCGATTTCGGTGGCGAAGAAGGTGCCATCCTTCCGCTTAATAATACCCACGGGGCGGGCAAGCAGGCGAAATGACTTAATATTCGTTCGTTTGAAATCGTGTACCGAAGCAAGTTTAACGTATTCCACAGCAGGGTCTTTCAGAGTAAGAGGAATTTTTCACTGATTATACGTGTTCTATACAGTTAACAGCTACTGCCCCTATTTTTAAGCGCCAGTCCGTTCTGGCCGTGGCTCCCGGGCGGTCCCTGAGTTTTTTGCAGGATTCAACGTAATCCGTTATAATTCAGGAAGATAGCGTGTGTATCGCCTCCGGGCGGGCCGCTGAAATGTATTCAATGAATCGAGGTGTCGTATGCTCGAAGCACAAGATCAATATTTTCGTCTGGATATGCCCGTGGCCGAGGCCATGGCGCTCCACCCCCGTGTCGCAGAGGTATTTGCGGCATTCCACCTGGGGGGCTGTTCCCACTGTGGCGTCGCCCAGTTTGAAACGATTGAACAGGTTTGTATGGGGTATGGCGTGGATTCCGAGGTCCTCCTGGAAGTTCTGGAAGGCCTCATGGAAAACGACCCCCAGGAGGGCCTGGCTACCAAAACTGCGCCCGACGATGCGGCCGAAGCTGCCGTAGCCGAAGGCTCCCCGTCCAACTGATAGTGCACCCTCCCGTGCCGTGTTCAGGCACTTGGTATCCGATTTAAGGAGGTCTTCAATGACCACGACCGAAAACACGATTGAACTGCCCAAAGCCCTGTTACGCGCCACCGATGATGCTATCGCCGCTTTGGGTGATATGCAACGCGGTGAAGAAGGACAGGGTAAGACAGGGGTGCGTTTGGGCGTGAAAGGTGGCGGTTGCTCGGGCTTCTCCTATGTCCTGGAATTTGACAACGAACACGACGGGGACAACATCCTCGAGCAAGATGGCGTCAAATTCTATATGGACCGAAAATCTGCCATTTATTTGAAGGGCATCGTCCTGGACTACCGCGCCGGACTCCAAGGCAAAGGGTTTGTGTTCCAGAACCCCAATGCGACGACCACCTGTGGTTGTGGCGAGTCCTTTTCCGTCTAATTGGGTTTGCCCCGATCTTTTTCGTTCAGGTCCCCCCTCTTTTCTTCGGAAGTCTTCCAAGGCCCTCCGTGTCTCTTTTTCACCTTCCTCTTGTGTTTTCAGGGTAAACTTTCATGGCCATATTACGAGAAATAAAGGCCGTACGCGAAAATGTCGGCCTGTGGATGCGAGACGACTATACGGTCCTCCAATTTTCAGGAAAAGACGCGGGCTCCTGGCTTCATTCCCAGACCACCAACGACGTGAAGGGCCTTCGCTCCGGTGCGGGCAATCTCCAGGCCATTCTTGATCGACAGGGACGGGTCCAGGCCTTTTTTTCGCTCCATCGCTGGGAAGAGGAATTCTGGGCGATCATCGAAAAGAAGCAACTGCCTGCCTTACTGGCCCGTGTCGAGTCCCATCTCATCCTCGAAGATGTTACGGTGGAGGAAGTCGGGCGGGATACCCCCCAGGTGCTCCTGGAAGGCCCCCGAGCCGTCGTCCTACTGGCAAACCAGCATGGCGATCCCCTCGAGGCGGCTCAGGGTCTGCCGAGCGAAGCCTTCGCCTTCAGCCCCATACGTATTCTCGACCATGACGTGCTTATTTTTCGAGAGGGCGAATCGGGTGAAGATGGTTTTCTGCTACTCCCTGGTCCGGGCGAATCCGAACTGCTTTTCGAGAAACTCGAAGATGTCGGTATCGATTTCGGTATTATCGCCGTAAGTGAAGCGGCCCGCTCGACACTGATCCTGGAATCAGGATTCCCCCGTTGGCAGGAGGGCATCGACGAAACCCGCATCGTGTCCGAGACACCCCTGGCCCAGCCCGCCGTCAGTTATGAAAAGGGGTGCTACCTCGGCCAGGAGGTCGTTGCCCGACTAAAGGCCTATGGGAGCCCAAAGCAGCAACTGGTCGCCTTGCTCATTGCAGATGATGGGGCGGTCATGCCGGATAGTGGCTCCACCCTGCTGGAAGGGGAAAAGAAAGTGGGCTTGCTGGTCCGTTGCGCCTTCTCCCCCACGTGTGACACCTGGTTGGCCTGGGCCTATATGGACCGGGATCATCGGGTATCGGAGGCCACCTATCAACTTGGCGTTGAGGGGCGCACCGAGGTGCTGTCGGCGACTGTGGCCCATTTGCCGGCCTTTCAGGCCCCAACCCGCCGGGAAAATGCGGTCCGATATTATGACGAAGCCCTGGGCCATTTCGAAGCCGACCACGATGACGAAAACAACACGGCCATAGAAATTCTCATGGAAGCCTTGCTCTTGGCTCCTGACTTTGAGGATGCCTATGAAGCCCTCGGGGTAATTCTCCATCGTCACCATCGCGTTGACGAAGCGATTCTCTTCATGAAGAAGCTGGCCAGCCTCAATCCCAATTGCGTCATGGCCCACACCAATTTGTCGGTCTTTTATATGAGTCAGGGGCTCATACAGGAGGCGGAAGACGAAAAGGCGATGGCCAACCAACTGGAATTTAAGCAGACCCTCGATGCCCGTCAGGCAGAGAAGGCCGCGAAGCAGGAGCGGGAGCGTCTCAAGGCCGAAGCAGAAGGCCGCATCGCCATGTTCCTGGAAGTGCTGGAGATTGACCCCGAAGATCCGGTCGCTACTATGGGGCTCGGACAGGCCTACATGCAGTTGGAGCGCCATGGGGATGCCATCCCGTATCTGGAGACGGCCACCCACGTGCAGAAAGACTTCTCAGCGGCCTTCCTTAATCTCGGCAAGTGCCACGAGTTTCTCGGGAATTCGGAAGCGGCACGCAGTACCTATAAAAAGGGTATTGAAGTGGCGGGCCGAAAAGGCGATCTGATGCCCATGCGGGAAATGGAACGGCGTCTGAAGCAACTGAAGTAGCCCCGCTTCAGACAATGAAAAACCGATTACAGGTCCGTCCGAAATGCGGCCATAATTCGCCGCATGCCCTCACCCAGAATACGCAACGCCATGTCTATCGCGGATTGGGTTGTATCTGAAATGGCTTCAATCATGGTCTTCCTCAAGTCCAATGTTGCAACACGCGGCTTCCTATAGCAATACCGGTGTGCTCATTTAATGTTACACCCTGTTTATACCGATACTATGCACATAGGTTTCATTAATTATTGGACGCGTGGAGGAAGGGTTTATTCACACCGAATACCTCGGTATGAGAATTGGGGGAAATGAGGCGCGCATTTCGTCCGGCGGGGATGCGCACGGGGTTGCACAATCCGCGTGTTGCGCTCAGCGCGTTGGCCGCGAAAACGTACCCGCTTCAACCGGGAACGAACGGCAAAACCAGGTTGTGGACCTATTTAAGGACAAAGTCTTCTGGCTTCATGCCCGTCGTATGCTTGCTGAAGCCAAAGGGGGTTGGTGCGTAGTCGCCGACGACAGTTACGTTTGCCCGCGCCGGAATCTTATCTTCCAGGCCAACGCCCCAATAGGTCGCGTTGACGAGAAGACGCCGGAGCCCTTCACTGAGAAGGTCTTGGGAGGCCCCCATGGTCGTTGTAAATACACGGCCTGTTTTTCCTGAATCCCCGGTCCAGGTCTTTATCCAGGCAATCGGATGTTTCTCCGTTTTTTCCTTTTGGGCGGGGTCGTCGTGATTCATGCCCGTCAACACGATACCCCGGACCAGGGGCTGGCTATCGCCCGTCAGTGAATTGATGCCGTAGACATCCGTTGGTCCCCAGATATCGTCACAGCCCTGAAGTATGGGGTGGTCTTGCATCTCGGGAGCGATTTCCCCCCGCGTGCTCTCTACACCGTGGTGCCCATAGTGGCTTACCCAGGTTTCTCCGAGGATCTGGCGACCAAAACCGCCCGTGAATGCCGCGTCCGGATTGTTCCAGGTGTGCTTTGCATAAGGGCTATCGAGGTTCTTGAGGTAATTGAAGGGGTGGGTTGCCGTGCGTAACGCTATCATGGGCTTACCTGCGTTGGCGAAGTCCACAATATGCTTCATCTGTTCGTCGGGCAGCTCACGAAACCGGGTGAAGAGCACCATGAGATCGGCACCGTCGAGGGCTTCGAGCCCCGGAATGTTGTCGAGAGTTTCCGGGTCGATCTCCCCTGTTTTCTTGTTGATAGCGAAGAGGACCGTGCAGGTGAACCCGTGGTGTACGGCGAGAATCTTCGCCAACTGGGGCATACCCTCTTCAGACCGGTACTCCTCGTCGCCGGTAACGAAAACGATATGTTTCCCCACGCCGGGACCCTCCGTACCGGTATAGGTGACACCAGCGGCCCAAGTGGTGGCCCCGGTAAGCAATGAAACAAGCGACAACGCAGCAATACAGATGAATTTCATGGGGTTTGGCTCTCCGTGTATTTCAAAAGTTACCCGGCCGAAATCGGCTATTCTCTATTTACGTTTGCGCAGCTTTTTTATCCGGCTATAGGCCTCGTTCAGGGCCCGCATGGTATCGCCGTCGCCACCCCGATCGGGATGGTGGACTTTCGCCTTGCTGCGATAGGCCTTTTCGATTTCTTCCCACGTTGCAGAGGGTGTGATTCCCAGCATGCGGTAACACATGTCCAGTTCGCCGCTACCGCCGGCGGGCCCGTCATCAAAGCGCTCGCCCCGTAGTTCCCGCAGTCCCCGCATTATCACGGGCCACAGTCCTGTCGCACTGAGAATGACGATCAGGATAGCGAGTATTATGAATTCTCTAGGTCCAATCATAAAGGGTCTTCGATGTGTTGGGTGGTTAATTTGGCTAACGTCAAGGAACAAGTCAAGTGAGGCGCACCTATCGCCGCTTGCGATCGTCAAATTTGAATATATTATCCACGGCTTCGCCCACCTTGGTATCCTTTTTCTTGCCCCGGCTTTCTTTGCGGCGTTCTCGCTGAAAATTGATTACCATGGGCAGGGCTTTCATATAGAGGAAGCCCATGGCCATACCGCCCAGATGGGTTTCCCCGGAAATGTTGGAGCCACTTCGAATATAGATAACGTTAATAACAAAAGCGATGATAACGAGGGCACGGGCATTGACGGGAAAGGGCAAGGGAAAGAGGAAGAGTTGTCGCTCTGGCTCTACCATGGCAAAAGCCACCAATACGCCCATGACGGCACCACTGGCGCCGACGACTATCGGTGCCGGCCCCGTTGAGAGCATGTACGGGAAAAATGCGGCGAGAACCCCTCCCGCCCCGCAGAATAGGTAAAAACGGAAAAAAGAACGGGTACCTAGCACTCGTTCCACATCAGGCCCGAAAAAGAAGAGCCACATCATGTTAAAAAACAGGTGCATGAGTCCGCTGTGAATGAACTGGTAGCTGAAGGGCATCCAGAACCAGCCGTGGAGAAAACGGTCGGGCTGAAAGCCCAGCCAGGCATTCAGCCCCCCCCCAGGCAAGGGTGCCCGAATGCCAATGGCAACCAGAAAGGGATCGGAAGCCAGTTGTAGTGCAAATATGATGATATTAGCCAGAATCAGGCGCTGGACAGCCCAGGTGATCCGGGGACTCCCGAAACCCGCAGGCTCCGAGTTAAAGCTGTATCGATTCATGAAAATCTCTGGTTGTTGCCCGTCTCTTGGGGAATTTCGGAATTTCGGGGGAAAGAGACGTCCCTGGCACGACCTGGTGCCACCGTGCGACATTGTAACCCATGGGTGGCAATGGTTGCTATGACACCCTACTGCCCCAGGCTATTGGTGAGCGGATAGGTCGCTACGGTCCCAAACCGTTCATAAGGGTAATAGATAAATCGCACGCGCCCCACGATAATGTCGGTGGAAAAGGTCTCCAGGGCATCGTGGCTATCGGCGCTGTTGTTTCTGTTGTCGCCCAGGACAAACACCTGGCCTTCGGGGACGACAGCGGCCTTGAGAATTTCATACTGCATAGGCTCGGCAAGATAGGGCTCCGAAGCATACTCCCCATTGAGGAAGAGGGCCCCACGGTGAACCTCAATACGGTCGCCAGCTATGCCCACGATGCGTTTCACGAAGTACTCACCCGCCGATTTGGGCTCACGGAGGACAACAATGCTGCCACGGGTGTACTTAGATTCCGACATCGTGACGATTTGGTCTACCGGATAGAGCGTCGGTTCCATGGAGGAAGACGGAATCCGGAAAAAACGCGCCTCACGGTAGGCAAAAAAGTACCCACCTAAGACAACGAGAATCAACAAGGCAACGTTGCCTGCGGTCTTTCCGAAAAGCATTTCACGTAAATTATTTTTCATCAGGAATTCGGATCCCCAGCCTGCTCAATGGCAATGATACGGGTTCAAATGTGACAGGAGGCCGTCAGGTATCCTTGAGCTCATTAATCAGGCGACGGACGACATCACTGTGTGGCATAATCTTCAGGGCCTCTTCAAAACAGGCAAGGGCCTCTTTCTTTTTGCCCATGTTTTTCCACATGCGTCCCTCGTTAAGCCAGGTGAAGAAAGTTTTTACATTATCTGGCGCGTGTTCACGCGCTGCCTGCCAGGCCTGGGCGGCATCTTTCCAATCGGCTTTGACACCGAAATTCTCTGCAGCCATGAAATTTACCGCATAATCTTCCAGCAGCTGGTAATCGTCGGGAGCCGTCTTGATTGCGCGCTTGGAAAGCTTCATCGCCTCCTTGTAGACCCGTTTTGAGTTCCATCCCCGGTGCTTCTCAATTTGAGGTCCGTAAATAAGATAATTCTGGGCCAAATTGAAGTTAAAATCCGCGTTGTCCGGCTCCAGCTCGAGGGCCTTATCCATATTCTGGAAGCCCAGGGGATAGCGCCCGCAATGGAAATAATACATGCCCAGATTGTTAAAGGGCTCGGCAAAGTCGCTGTCAATGGCGGTGGCCATGTGCCACTCTTTCACCGCATCGTCCTGACGACCCAGATTGTCGTAAAAGACATTTCCCCGAAAGTTGCGCACTCTGGCATTTTCCGCGTAGTGCTGCAGTCCAACGTCACACAACGTCCCGAGCTTGGCCAGGCAATCTCTGAGCTCCGTTTGAAGTTGTGTTGCCACTTCCGGCGTGAGCCCACCGCCACGCAGGCGGTTGTCCAGATCGTTAAGACGGATTACTTCTTCGTCGCCCAAACTCTCCAGTTTGTTCACGAAGGCCTCTTCCTCTCCACTTAACGCTTCCAGGGGGGCCACAAAGGCCGCCATAGGGACTGCAACCTCTTGCGGAGGGGCAGCTTCCGTCAGGGCCTGCGCCAACGCCTTATTGAAGGGTGAACCCCCAAGGGCGATGAGCGCCACGAGCGCAATGGAGAACGGGATTCTTTTCGACATGCAGGGGTTCCTCTTTTTAGATGCCACACGTTACATCCGCATAGTAGCATAAGAACGGTATCAGTGCATTCCGGGAGCGTGGCAGTTGAGGTCAGGGGTGGAACGGAAACTCGGGCTTTGTGCGAAGCGCGACGGGCGGAACGGAAGCCATATCACAGGATTCCACCACAACGACCCCCGATGGCGTGACGCGATATCGGCGGGCGTCCTTTTCCAGGTCATATCCTATTTCGGCGTGCTCCGGTATACGCACATTCTTTTCCACGATAACTTTTCTCAGCCGTGCATGGCGTCCCACGTCTACCCCGCTGAACAAGACAGACTCCTCTACATGGGAATAGCTGTTAACACGGACCCGGGGCGAAAGGACAGACCGAATGACCTGCCCTCCACTGATGATGCAGCCGGGGCTGACGATAGAGTCCGTCGCCACCCCGAAGCGACCATCGGGTTCGGCAAAGACAAACTTGGCCGGTGGATGGGGCGCGAGGGTGAGCTGCAGGGGCCACGACGTGTCGTAGAGGTTAAACTGGGGGTCCACTTCCACCAAATCGATATTGGCTTCCCAGAAACTGTCCAAGGTGCCCACGTCCCGCCAGTAGGGGGCTGCTTTTTTGTTTTCATCCTGGAAGGGATAGGCGTAGACGCCGACGGTCTCAATCAGCTTTGGCAGGATATCCTTCCCGAAATCGTGGGCGGTCGTCAGGGCGGAATCCGCCAGTATGCTCTTCCGCAACACATCCATATTAAATAGGTAAATGCCCATGGACGCCAGCGCAGTGCCTGGTTTGTTGGGCTCGGCCACTGGCACGGCGGGTTTTTCTTCGAAACCGGTCATGCGATTTTCACTATCCACGCGCACGATGCCGTAACGTGTCGCTTCTTCCAGGGGGACCGGCATGGTGGCCACGGTTACGGCTGCTTCGGCTTGCCGATGGAACTGCACCATCTTCTGGTAGTCCATTTTGTAGATATGATCACCGGAAAGTATTAAGACTTCACTTGGGTTTTCGTGATCGATGGAATAGAGGTTATGGTAGATCGCGTCGGCGGTGCCCCGATACCAGGAATCATTCACCCGCATCTGAGGCGGGATGATCTCAATAAACTCCCCAAGTTCAGGGCGGGTAATATTCCATGCGTAGCGAATATGGCGTGCCAGCGACTGGGACTTGTATTGGGTGAGTATGTGGATGCGCCGACAGAGCGAATTGATGCAGTTGGCGATCGTAAAATCGATAATTCGATAGACGCCGCCAAAAGGGACGGCAGGTTTGGCACGATTTCGAGTGAGTGGGTGGAGTCGTTCCCCGGCCCCACCGGCCAAAATAACGGTTAGGACATTTTTCAAACCAGTACCCTCAATTCTGAGTGAAACGTTTAGACGCTATAACGCTTCCCCACAATGTCAGGCATGAGCAAGTTGTATCCCGTTGCGTCATGATTTCTGGGCCAGATTAGAGAGCGCCTCCGGGTCCAGTACGGTGACTTTACGATTGGCCATTTCCAGAAGGCCGGCGTTCTTGAGACCGTGGAGAACGGAAGTTGTTGTCTCCCGTGTGGAGCCGACCAGATTCGCCATCTCCTGATGGGTCACACGAATGGTCCGGTCCTGCTTGGATCCCTGATGATAGAGTCGCAAGAGGCCCGCCGCAATTCTGCCCCGAACCGAACGAAATACGGTTTCGGAAAGTACAAATTCTGCTTCACGCACCCGGTGGCAATTGGCCTGGGCAACCGCCAAGGCTAAATCCACTTCTCGTGCAAGGAGCGTTCTAAAATAATCCGCGTGGAGGGATATCAACTCGGTTGGCTCCAGGGCTTCGGAGAAGTTGGCGCGCCGCTCCCCTTCAATCATGCACTCTTCGCCAAACATGCCGCCGGTGAAAAAGTGTCGAAAGGTAAGTTCCCGACCATCACCCGAAACGCGGGAAATCTTGATGCGCCCCGATTTGACCCAGTAGACGGATTCGGAGTCATCCCCGGGAAAATATACAATATGTCGGGCCGGCACGGAGCGCAGTACAACGCGCGCGTCTATCTCCAGCTGCAGGGCTTGATTTAAGCCACTGAAGAAGGGCTCGCTCCTCACCATACACGTTTCCTGATACGTTTCCGTCACCGGAAATGCTCCTTCGCTCGGATGTGTAAACTGCCCCAACCACACTTCGCTCATGCTTAGAAACAACCATAGTTACTTTAGCATGAAAATGGTTTTTTGTCACGTAATATCCTGAGATTGTGTGCGAAAGGCAGCTAGAAAGGTGCGAATTCTTTCAGAAAACCTGAAATGGCGTCCCGGTACGTATCATAGAAGATGAAGGTGAAGCGCAGGAAGAAGAACGTGGCAGTGAGTCCGATCCAGGCAAGAATTCCCACCGAGAGGACGGCCGACGGGGAACGTTCCGTTGGAACGTCCTGCGGGTCAGGATTCATGGTCGCTGTCCCCTTCCAGCCGGGCAATGCGATGGGCAAGGAGGGCCACTTCCTGCGCGAGATCGCGATTTCTCTCCGATAATTTCGAGATTATCACGGTGAACACCAGCACGACCAACAGCAGGAATAGGAATGAGGCGACGTAGAAGACCGTGAGGTATTGGAAGCCAAAGGACCGGGAAAACCAGACGACGGACTGAGGAAAGAGCCCCAGAAAGAGCCCACCACAGGCGGCCGCCAGCCAGAGCAGGGCATAGCGTTCCTTCAAATGGGCCCGACGTACCAGTTCCAATACGGTTGCCATAAAGGCCACGCTGACGACGAGTAAGCCAATACGGTGGGACAAATAAAAACCGACCATTTCTCCCGTGGAGTCTTCCATGATCAGCTTCCCTCGTTTTTCGCGCTCGCCGGGGCATAGCGCCTGAAGATATCGATTAAAATGGCAAGACCAACTTTCACCATATAGTAGGCCGCCCCCTGGGGACGAATGGAGGTGACTCCCCCCTGTCGTGGCCGCATCTGGACCGGAATTTCCACGACCTTCAGACCGTGTTTGTGCAGGATGACGAGTACCTCGGGCTCGGGATAATCTTCGGGGTAATTCCGCGAGACAACGTCGATGGCCGCCCGGTTCATCGCGCGGAACCCACTCGTGGTATCGGTAATACCGCCACCAATGAAGAGATTGATCCATCGGGAGAGCAGGGACTTTCCAATACGGCGGATGAAACTGGGTCGATAGTCGGAATGGGCGACATAGCGTGAACCAATGACCACGTCGGCGGTACCATCTTCGATGCGGGCGACGAGGGCCATGATTTCTTCGGCGGGGTGCTGCCCATCGGCATCACATTGAATGGCGATGTCGTAGTTATTCCGCGCGGCGTATTTATAGCCCGTCTGCATGCCGCCGCCAATACCGAGGTTAAAGGGCAGCGCCAAGAGCTCCGCGATACCCTGTTTCCGCACAAGCGCCGCGGTGTTGTCCCGGGAGCCGTCATCCACCACGACAATGTCACACTCGGGAACGGCCGTGCGAATACTTTTCACGACAGGGACGATTGTTGCTTCTTCGTTGTAGGCGGGAATTATCACCAGAATGCGTGACACGTATCAGGCTCCACCACGTTGTACGCCAAAGACCCAGAGGCCCTGCAACAGGCCCAATGCACGGGCCAGATCGCGAATACACAGGACCAGCCAGCAGTATAGCAGGTCCCATGGCGAAAGAAGTGCACGCAGGCGGAGTGCTATGGGAATATGGAGTGCACCATAGAGCAAGACCAGCGCCAGATACGCAACGCTCAGAATCCCCCCCCAAGGGGTTACGAATTGTGCCGCAATGATGATGGGAAGGAGAAAGGCGACAACCAGGGAAAGCGGCGGTGCAATGAGATCGGGCCAACCCGCATACTGGTCGCCCCCCTGTGCGCGCTTGGGATGATCGGTATAGAGTTTTACACGCCAGCAGCCGTGCCGGGCCTGGGTGCGCAGATAGGACCACAAACGAGTTGGGTGATAGTGGGCGACGATGGCCTCCTTCGTGAAGCGCATACGCCCCCCCGTGTCCTGAAGCTTGTAGGCAAGGTCATTGTCTTCTCCCGAGGCCCATCGGTAGCTTTCCTCGAAGCCCCCCACGCTGTCATACGAGGTCTTTCGGTAGGCCATATTGAAGGAGCCCAGGAAATCGACCTCATCTTCGAACTGGTTGTGTCGGGCCGTAATTTCTGCCTGTACCACCCGGGCGAGTCGGGCCTCCGGATTGGCAATGGCGTAGGTCCCGCCCACGGCAATAACGTCGTCTTCGAAGGGAGCTACGAGGCGGCTTATCCAGTCGGGACGTGGGATACAATCGGCGTCGGTGAAGGCCAGAATTTCGCCTTTGGCCAGCCGCGCGCCCTGATTGCGGGCAACGGAAGGGCCCTGGTTGGTCTGTCGTGCCGTCGTCACGCCGAGAAAGGCTGCGGCAATGGCCGCCGTATCATCGGTGGACCCATCATCCACCACAATAACCTCGGTGTCGGGGTAATCCTGGGCCAGCGCGGCCTCCAGGCACAACGTGAGGGTAGCTGCGCTGTTGTAGGCGGGGATGATGATGGAGACGAGCAACGTTTTCCTTTCAATACCGTGTTCTGTGGACCCTGAACCAGAGCGTCACGCCCGATTGTATCGACTGCGATACGCATCTTGCGAGTCTATGGTTATTTTGACGAAATTATGGTTCAATTTTCCCCGCAACGCGGTCGACCATGGACTTCACGGCGGCCAACAACGGCGCCTTGTTGGGTCGGTAGGACGAGGGCACCGGTGGTGGGTTGGCGCACAGGGCGGCGAGCTCCCCCATTTCTTCCACTTTTCGTCCCCACCCCCGGCGTTCTATGGCGTCCGCAATCTCTCGTTGATGGTCATTCATATGTTCGTTGAAGCGTTTGAGCCGGGGAACGGTGATAAAGGGCCGTCCCACGCTCAGGGCATCGAGGGCGGTGCCAATGCCGGCGTGGCCCACGATGACGCGGGCGTGGCGTTGAATCTCCAGCACCTCCCCCCGTGGCAGGAACTCAAACCAGGCACAGTGGGCCGGGCGACACACGGAGAGGCCCAACTGGACAATGACCTGCTCCTCCGTATCGCGGGCGATATGATCGACCGCATCGATCAAACGCTCAAAATCGAGGAACATGGTGCCGAGGGTCACATAGATCATGGGGCCGGACTTTCGTCGATAAGGGAGCCCACATAGCGCGCCCGAGGACCATAGGCGGCCAGCAATTCGGGCCATTGGACGTAGAACTCCTCGGCCATCCAATACATGACCCGTCCGGTCACTGAGGGCCGGACCACCTGGGCACCGCATTCAATATAGAGCGCGGGTACCCGAAAGAGCTTGCCGATAAGTACCACGGGAATGGCGATTTCTGCGCCGGTGGATACGATAAGTTGGGGACGCTCAATCCGGAAGATACGAAAGACCCGAAACAGATTCTTCAGGAACTCCACCGGATTCTTCGCCATATTGGGTATGAGATAGCGGTTATCCAGTCGTCGGGTCGTGTCGGCATCGTAGCAGAAGTAAAAGACTTCCTGACCTTCAAAGGCTTCCTGAAGTTGAAGCATTTCATTGAGGTGTCCACCATGGGAACAGGTACAGCAGATTTTTATGGGATCAGGCATGGTGGGTCTCGTTGTGGTTCGCAGTTCTCTCGGTGGATTTTACGAGGCCCCGTGGGCAGATAGCAACGGCGTGTACATACCGTCATTAGCGGGCGCGCCCTTCGCAGGCCCGATGAAACTAGATTGGCGACGCTGAGGTCGATACAATGGGCCGACATTGTTGTTTAACCCCCTCGAGTCGGCGACACGGATGCACCTCACAGAACGCCTTTCTGCTATAACGAAGGACTTCAGCGCCTTTCGTCAATCCCTCGCCCCGACATCGCATCGTTGGTCCGGGTGGGAGTGGCTCCTTCTCAGTGCCACCCTCATCACCACGTTGTGCCTTGGCCTCGCCAATCTCTCCGTTCCCAGTTTGTGGCACGACGAGCTGGTCCACATTTATGTTGCGAAAAGCATTGCTGCGACGGGGTGGCCCACGCTGCCCAGTGGGAATTTTTATCCCAGTTCTACGGCCTACAATGTGCTCCTGGCGGTCTTTGTGGGGCTCTTCGGTGACGATGCCTTCTGGGTGCGCCTGCCTTCGGTGCTGTTGTCGGTATTGAACGTGGGGCTGCTTTACGGTTTCGTTCGGTCCATGTTGGGCCGTAAGGTGGCCGTCGTGGCCGTGCTCTCGTTGGCCCTCTCCCCCTGGCATCTGGCTTGGGCGCGGCAGGCTCGCCTATACGAATTGCAGCTACTCGTGTACCTCGTGTTTATGGCGGCCTCGTGGTACTGGTTTACCCACCGCGACCGGAAACGTGCCCGCCGTTGGGGTATTACTGCGGTCATCGCGTACACCGTCGGCATTTTAACTTCCTTTCATTCCATCCTTTTTCTGGGGCCGGTGGGTGCCTACGCTATCTGCAACGTGATGCAGGAACGGCGCTGTAAGTCACGCTACGGGCTCGCCATCGTCACGTGTACGGCCTTGGGCGTGTTGACCATACTCTGGCTTCGCTACAACCCCAACCCGGTGGACCGCGCGGCCGTATTTGAAACCGGCATTGGCGGTATGTTGCTGGATTACCTGCGGACCGATCGTTATTTCTACCTGCGCTTTCTGGCAAATAATCTCAGTCGGGGTATACTCCTGCTGGTGTTTCTGGGCACCGGGCTGCTTCTCGCCACCCGGGACCGAAAAAGCTTTTACGTGGTGTTGGCTTTCTGGGTGCCGGTGCTCATTCTGACTTTTCTTGTCGGCTATCGCCGCCCCCGGTTCATGTACTTCGCCTATCCCTTTTGCATTCTCTTAAGCAGTGTAGGCTTCGTGGGACTCCTGGAACTTCTACGTCTGCATCGGCGCTCCTGGATGCACGGTGGGTTGGCTCTGCTCACGGTACTTTTTTTCGCCCGACTTGGCTGGTCCGGCGTTCAATTGGTTGGGGATAGTCTGGATACGGCCTCGGGTGCCCACATCACCCTGGCCCGTCGCCATCCCCAATGGAAGAAGCCCACGGCCTGGATAAAGGCCCACCGCACCGACGAGGCCATCCTTACGACGACCTTTTTGCCGGTGTACCATTACGTAGGACATGTGGACAATTGGTTTCCCAACCGATACACCCGTTGGGAATACCAGGAATCAGGAATGGCGGGGTTGGGCTCTCTAGCGGAGCTACGGGCCTTTCTGGCCGAACATCCCCGGGGCTTTTACATCGCCGAAGATTCCCGCTTCATGATGTGGCGTTGGCACGGTGATCTCATCAATGACCTGGGCCTGGAGGCCTTCTGGGTGGAAAAGCACATGACCCGCGTGGAGGAAGCCTGTAGCGATGATGTGCAGGTCTGGCAATGGGATTTCACTGGAGGCGTTCCTGAATGAGTGACGTATCCACCGCCCCACCTCGCCGTTCCTGGGGAAAGTATCTTTTTCTGGTGGGCCTGGTCCTTATTTCAATACTTGGCTGGCGATTTGGCTGGACGAATCTCGCCGGACTCATCCAGGGCGCCGCGCTGGACCAGTTGGCGTTTATGTCGGCCCTGATTCTGGCCGGTTTCTGGATACGTGCCTGGAAATGGCATCGAGCCCTCGGGCCGGGCCGCCAGGGAGTACGTCTCTTTTTCATTGCCAAGATGGCCGGTAACTTTACCCCCGGTCGCGCAGGTGAATTGGCACCCCTGCTCCTGACCCAGCACCGCAACGCACGGGTGGCCGCCTGGATCGGCCTTGACCGACTGGTTGAAGTGGTCTGGACCCTGGGCCTCGGCGTGTTGGGGGCGGCCTACATCGGGGTTCTTCCATGGTGGTCGGTCATCACGATGGTGTGTGGTGGCATTGCCGCCGCTGTACTCGCGTACTATGCCCTCCGTCGTGGCTGGTTTCGCTATCAGGAAGTCGATCAGGCGGAACGCCCCATGACCTGGTGGGGCCGCGCCGGGCGACTGTTAAACAACCTGCGCGATGAAGTTACCCTCTTCGGCAACAAAATGCCCCTCATCATGGCGTGCACCGCCCTGGCGAAAGCAACCGACATTTACGCGGTAATCCTTTTGTGTCGTGCCTTCTCCTATGACGCGTCCTTCTTGCTCGTCTCTGCTGCTCGGTGCGCCCATGCCCTGGTCAGTGCAGTGCCCGTCACGCCCGATGCGACGGGCGTGCCCTTCATTGCCGCGGCCTGGTGCCTGAACACCTACGCCCAGATTCCCTATGACACCCTCACGGCGGCCCTGGGATTGGAGGTCATCGTCATAAATGCTATACTCTGGGCATGCTTTTGCGCTGTTTCTGCCCTCAATTGGCCCGCTGAACCCAACGATAAATCTGCCCGCCCATAGCACCTCGTGGTGCCACGGGACGGCGAGAGCAGTTTAATTAATACGTCGGGATCGCTGATACAGCGTGGTTCCCTTCTTCGACAATATACACACCTAGTAAACAACGTTGTAGTTGCAGAAAGTCATGTACCCATGAAAAAACATACCATTGGTGTTCTACTTATCAATACGGGCTCCTCTTCCGCGCCCAAGGTGCCAGAGACCCGGGCCTACCTGAAGCAGTTTCTGTCCGATGCGCGAATCATCGATACGGCCGCCTGGAAGCGCTGGATTATTGTGAACTGCTTCGTTCTGCCCTTTCACCCGAAGTACACGGCCGAGGCCTATGAAGCCATCTGGACCGACCGTGGTTCGCCCCTTATCACCATCAGTGAGGACTTCGCCGAAGCACTGTCGAAGGAACTGCCCGAAATGGAAATTGAGATTGGGATGGCCTACGGCGATCCTTCTATTGAAGCGGGCATGGAAAAGCTCATCGCCAAGGGTGTGGACCGTATCATCATTGCCCCCATGTTTCCCCAATATGCTTCCGCCACCACCGGTGCGGTCTTTGAGCGTTCCTTCACCCATGCGGCGAAGAAGTGGAACGTCCCCTGCCTCACCGCTCTCCCGCCCTACTACGATGATGAGGGCTACCTGGATGCCTGGCAGGCCGTTGCGGAAGAGAAACTGGCCGTCTTCAAGCCCGACCACGTGCTCCTCAGCTATCACGGGCTGCCCGAGCGCCAGATTAAGAAAGGGGATGCATCCGGGTGCCATTGTCTGGTGAAGCAGGATTGTTGTGAGACGGAAAACGACGTCAACAAGAACTGCTATCGTCGTCATTGTATCTTTACGTCCAAAGCCATTATTTCGCGTCTTAAGCTGGAGGAAGGTCACTATTCCGTTACCTTCCAGTCTCGCCTGGGACGGGACCCCTGGCTGAGTCCTGCCACGGACCAGACGGTGGAAGCGCTGGCGAAGAATGGGGTGAAGCGTCTGGCCATCCTCTCCCCCGCCTTCACCGCCGACTGTCTTGAAACGCTGGAAGAAATCGGCATGCAGGCGAAAGAAAGTTTCATCGAGCATGGTGGCGAGGCATTTGAATTGATTCCTTCGCTGAATACCCATCCCCAGTGGGTCGCTGCCTTTGCGGATATCATTAAATCGGTGTAAAGGGAACTGCCTTCTCGCGTAGGTTCAACACGCGGACGCGGGGTGCCAGCAGAGTTTCATTGCAACGTTGTGAATGAACGAATCCCTA
>CAXBPH010000046.1:0-33947 GCA_963977445.1 uncultured bacterium
TTCAAGGAAACACCGCACCGAGGAAAGAAAAGAGGCCTTAAGTAAGCGCCATTCGAGCAGTCCCCGGTGTAGTCCCCTAACGCCCCAGAAACTTCACGATATACTCGATCACTTCGTCTTTCGCGTCTTCCAGGATATAGTGGCCACAATCGGGGAAACGATGGACTTCGGCCAGGGGAAATTCATCGGTCCAACGCTTGAGGAAGTGTTTGTCGAAGACGAAGTCGAGCATGCCCCAGCAGATGAGCATAGGGCGATCTTGAAACTGCTTCGCCTTGAGCTCCACTTCGGTGACAATCGGATAGGCCTTGTCTTCGCCTCGGAGGGGGATATCCTGCACGAAGCGGAGTGTGGCAATGCGGTTCTCCCAGGAGTCGTAGGGCGCACAATAGGCATCGCGGATCTCCTTCGACATGGGGTTGCGTTTGCAGCCGACGGTCGCGGCACCCCGTGCAAAAGCATTGCAGCCGCGAACGAGGAGGGTTCCCAGCCAGGTGTTCCGGCAGATCCACAGGCCCAGGGGGAGGGGCTTGGTGTCGGGGAGGTGAAAGGCAGAGGTGTTCAGGATGACCAGTTGCTTCACCCGCTCAGGATGACGGGTGGCCCAGGCCATACCAATCATGCCGCCCCAGTCATGGAGCACCAGGGTGATGTTTTCTGTGAGGCCCAAGTGATCGAGCAGCGATTCCAGATCATCGACGCGCCGTTTCAGGGTGTATTCGTATTGGTCATCATCGGGCTTGTCGGACAGACCACAGCCGATATGATCGGGCGCGATACAGCGATAGTTGTCCTTCAGGGCGGTGATGAGATTGCGGTAATAAAAGGACCACGACGGATTGCCATGGACCATGACCACGGGGTCGCCCTGGCCTTCATCGACGTAGGAGTATTTGAGGCCATCACGGTTGATGTGGTGGTTTTTAAAGGGGAAATCGGGGTAATGCATAGAGGAAAAACCTTCATGAATATTGACGGCGATGTGCCGGAAAATTCTTGGTTTTGGGTACTAAATGACCCGTGGGGTCTATAGTAACTGGTTTGTTGCGGGATTTCATACGTCCCATTGGTCCTATAGGTCCTGAATCGTGAGGTGAAGACGGGTTCTGTTTAACCACGAATGAACACGAACGCTGGGACGGCGTGTTTTTCCTACCAGCGCAAGCCCAGCATCATACAATTCAGCCCGCTACCGATACCGAGGAAGGCCACCTCATCACCGGACTTCAAAAAGCCCCGTTCGTGGGCGATAGCGGCGGTCAGTGGCAAGGACACGGTGCCCATGTTACCGAGGTGGCCGAAGGTGGCAAAATCCTTTTCTGCTGAGACTCCAATGGATTTCAAAATGGCGTCTTTGTTCGCATTGCCGACCTGGTGACAGATGACTTTGTCGATATCTTCCACGGACCAGCCCATTTCGTCCAACAGGGCCTGCCAGGTATCGAGACCGAGTTTTACACCGTATTTCAACACGGAAACGGCGTCGGTGGACATGAATTGCTTGCGCAGGCCATCTCCGAGATGGTCGAGGCCCCAGGTGCAGAGTCCATAGTGCTCGGGGGCCGCGAGGGAGACGCCGCCGAGGAGTTGGTGCTGGGCGTCATTGCCAAAGGAGCCGTCGGTGACCAACACGGCCACCGCGCCGGACCCACCGGTGAGGGTGGCGAGGGATTCGATGTAGAAGGCCATGGTCGGGTTGTCCAACACCTTCGCGATGGTCTCTTCCACGATGTCCCGGGCGGTTTCTGCTGATACAACCAGGCCCGCGCGTATTTGACCGAGCTGGATACGGTTGGCCATATCCAATATCCCGTTCATTACGCCCAAACATGCGTTACTGATGTCGAAGATGGCGGTATTGCCGCCAATCTGGAAGGCAGATGCGACACGACAGGCCGTTGCGGGTTCGAAGTTGTCCCTGCCGACGCCACAGTAGACCACCGCCCCAATATCTCGCGGCGTGACCGGGGATTGGGAGAAGGCTTTTGTCGCGGCAGCGATGGCACCATCACTGAGGGCATAGCCCTTGGGCCACCAGCGCCGTTCCTGGATACCGGTGAGGGATTCCAGTTGGCCGTGGGGGATGTGGAGGGCACTGTAGAGGGGCTCGAGTTCGTCTTCGAGTTCTTCGGAAGAAACCACGACGGGGGCCAGGGCGTAGCCGATGGTGTCTATGTGGACGTTGGTGTATTTCATAGAATACCTTTAAGTCTCTATTGGGAAATCTTCTTGAAGTATTCGAAGCAGAGCTTCGGGGACTGCATTCCCAAGCGGAGCTTGGGAACGAGGAAAAGTCGGTGTTGTGGAGCCCATCGGCAACCAGTGTGTCAACGTCCCACTGGTCCCACAAGTCCCACTCGTCCCACAAATCGACATTAGTCTATCGCACCCGCAACGTAAAGCGTTTCATCTGGTAGATTACGCGGCCGTCCACGATGAGGAAGCCGTCGGCGTGGATCAGGCGTTGTTCATCATCCACGGACGTCACCACGGCATCCACCGTTACGCGCTCATCGCTCGGGATGATTTGTCCGCGATAGACCCACTCGTGTTCCTGGCCCAGGGCGAGGGTTTCGAAGACCGTGTTTTCATCGACACCCCAACGCTCTTTCGCGACGATTTTCAACAGCTGCACAAAGGACTCCAGTCCCAGGGAACCGGGGCAAACGGGGTCTTGATAGAAGTGGGCCTTGAAGAACCACGTGTCCGGCGTGACCGCCATGGTGCCCCGGATGAATCCGAGCCCATTGGGTCCGCCCTTGGGGTCAAAGACGCTGACTTCATCGACCATGCCCCATTCGCGATCGGGGAACGGCGCGGTATCGGGATAGGGGAAGGGCGCGTTGCAGGCGCACTCGCCATCGGTGGGTTCATACAACACCGCTTCGCGGATGCCCACCTGGTCGGCCAGGGCTTGCTGGGAGAAGAAACCGAAATAGGTGGTGCCTTCATAGATGCACCCGCCAGCGCCGTGGACCGCCATATGGTAGTGCTGGATAATCATACCGCCGGAATTGGAGACGGCCGTCATTTTTACCTGCACGGTGATGGTGCCGGTGTTGTTGGTAACCGGCAAATGCTGGATGGCCTTGCCACCGAGGTTACGGAACTTGAGGTCCACGTCGCTCGTGAGGGCGGAGCCGCAATAGGCCGCGAGCCAGCCGCAGGGCTGGAGGGCCACTTCGAGCAGCACAGCGAAGGGCATCTCGGGCTGGCGGTTCGCGGCGAAGTACCACTCGTCGGCGGGGATATCGTATTGGGCCTCTACCGTCGCCCCGGCTTCGAGCACGAAGGGCTCGCCCGTGACTGCGGTTACGCGATCGAGAAACTGATAGGGCGGCTGGGGCAGACGGGCGATTTTGCGGGGTTGGCCTTCATCGAAAATGGCATAGGGCGCGCCGAAACCTTCGGAGGGATTCCCCTGGGAGTAGGCGAGGATCTTGTTGTAGTCATAGACGGCGGGCTTGGGCTGGCCGAGCTTGGGGGCAGCACCATCCCACAGGGCTTCGAGGGCTTCGCGGGTCTGACCCTGCAGTTGGATGGCCATGTTGCCAATATCCACTATGGCCTTGCCATCGGCATACATGCGGGCATCGGCGATAGCATAGGGCTGGGGACCATAGCCGAGCTCTTTGATGTTGACCTCGTAGGTAACCTTTTTCGTCGTCTCCAACACCTGACCGCGACACTTGAGCTTACCGGTAACGCCGGGACGGGGTTCCCAATAGGCCGTGTCCGCTTCGGCGACCCAGCCCATGCGCATGAGGTAAATGCGGAGGGTATGGAGGCAGCATTCAAACATGAGGGTGCCGGGCATGACCTTGTCGTCGACAAAATGGCAGGTAATAAACCAGTCATCGGGATGGATATCGGCCTCGGCCACGATTTTGCCCAGACCATAGCGGCCACCGCCGGGGGTCAATTCCAGAACGCGGTGGACGAGATTCATTTTGCCATCGGGGATACGGACGGGATTCTGCAGGCCGAGCCCCTGGAATGCGTTGCCGAAACAGCCGACCAGGTCACCGACGCGAAGGGCGTTTACCTGGGCGTCGTTGTATTGAGCCGGGGCCATCGCTACCAAGTCGCGCCAGTCATCGGCACGGGTGCCGTGATTGTTTTGCAGGTCCAGGCGCGAGTCGACGACACCCTGCCCAGCGGCCAGGTCGGCGTCGGTGAAGAATCCCGCACAGCCGTTGCGCATGGTGAGCAGGGGCTTCCCATCTACCGTGGCATCAAAATAGAACTTGAAGAACCAGGGGTTGCCATGGCGGAAAAAATGTTCGATGTGGATGTCGTAGCGAATCACCTGACCCGCCACAGGGGTGTGATCGTGGAAGGTAACCTCCGCGTCGAGGAGGCGATACATGGCGTGGCCCTTGGTTTCGAAATCGATGCCAAGATAGGCAGAGAGAAAGAGATCGGCCTGACCGGCTTCCACCGCGACACACGTGGGAATGTGGCCCCCGTCGAGATACCAGCCATTGGGTAATACGTCGTGTTCCGTAACCACGCGGCCTGCGCCCATGGAGCGGGGCGTGCCTTCGAGCGCGGTGATGCGGTCCACGAGCATGAGGGGTTCGTCGGGAAGGCGCACGCGGGTCGGGTGATTGTCTATTTCGGCAAAGTCGGGGCCAAGCATCTTACCGATCGTGCCAATGGCAAATTCCATGCACTGGTCCCGATCGAATACCACGTCGCTACGGGCGGGCGTCTGGGGCGGAGACGTTGGCGTTGGGGTTGGGATTGGCAGTTCCATGGTGGCACCGGGCGCGGCGAGCAACTGCATCTGCCAGGAAATTCCCTCGGCCAGCGTACCTTGCATGAGATCGGCAAAGGCCAGGTATTGGGCATGGGCGGCGGCCGTCGCGGCTTCGGCCTGGACCATGCCATCGAGCAAGGGCGATGCACTCGCGGCGATGGGCTGTAAGCCTTGGGGCATTTCGGCAGCGCGCGGTATCGTCCTTGGCGCAGGTTGGGCCGTCGTGTATGCAGGCGCATTTCTCGGTGCAGTGTCTCTGCTGTCTCTGTTGTCCCTGCCGTCTTTCAAAACTCGGGCACTGTCGCGACGGGCTTCGGCCAGAACCGGCTCGGGTTTACGGGCTCTCGGCACCTCGAAAGGATCACCGCCTACTTGTACACGAACCACGGGCTTGTCCGCATCGGACGTTGAGTTTACGGAAACCTCATGTCCATAAAGGGCTTCCAGATTCACCGGAATACCTTCGGCAATGAGGTGGCCGAGGGTGCGCAACACGAGCGAAGTGGCGTCCTGCCCTTTGTAACAGACGGCGCGGGCGAGGTGGGGTTTGTCGGCAAGGATGCGGGAAATCATGCGACTGCACGAATTGCCCGGTCCCATCTCGACGAAAAAACGGACGCCCTGTTCGTAGGCAGCTTCGACGACGGCGGGGAAATCGACGCCGTCGATGGCCTGGGCCAATACGGAGTCGGCGGCCTTTTCACGGCTGACGGGATAGGCCTTGCCCCAGGCGCCGCTGTAAAACTGGACTCCCTGCGGCGGTGTGGTGTTGAAGAGGTGTAAGTCGCGGTATTCGTCTTCCACTTCTTTCACCACGTCGCAATGGACGGTGGTGACCCCTTCGAGGGGGATAAACTGGCATTCCAGTTTGGCGATGAGTTTTTCGACCGCTTTTCGGTTGCCGCCGATGACGGTTTCCTGGAACGTGTTGGCTATCAGGGGGTAAACCTGCTTGCGCCGTTTCAGGGCTTGTTTGGCCACTTTCATGGGCCGATCGACGACGCCCAGCACCCAGTCCACCGTGTCTTTGCCAGGGAGGGACCAGGCGCGACGGGCCGCATCACAATCGCCCGCGAGTTCGTGGGTGAAGAGGCGGGAACCGGCGATACGGTCGAGCATGGCATCCCGGTCGCGCCACGCACGGAGCGAGAAGAGTCCGGCCGTTTCGCCGAGGCTGTAACCAATGACGGCCTGGGGCTCAATGCCAAAACTGCGGACGAGATCACTGACGCCGGTGCCGAGGGAAACCTGCCCGAAGATGAGGACCTTGTGGTTGTCGCTCAGATCGCCGATATCGTTCTTCCAAAACACATCGGATTGATATTGCTGGCGGAGGAATTTGTTTTCACGGTCCTGCTGACGGAGAATCTCCGGCCATTGGGCGAAGAGTTCCCGTCCCATGCCGGCGTAGTGATTTCCCGAACCGGGGAAGACAAAGGCGATTTTTCCAGCGGTGCCGAGGGGGGCGGGGGCGTAAAAAATCCGGTCGCGCGCCATGAGGGCGGCGGGGTGCTGGTGCATGCCACCGATGCCCTGCTCGGGAGTCGTTTCGAGATGGTGGCGAACGAACTCCAGTTGCTCCAGCAACTCGGAGGCCGAGCGGGTGATAAATGCAACAGCGCGATGTCCCTTTTTCGCGCCCAGGGGATTGCTCTTCCACCACGTGCGGGCCATGGCTTCGATGGGGGCCTTGTGGTCAAGGCCTTTCTTCAGCGTGTCAATACCACGGAGGAGGTGGGCGGCGCTTTCCCCTGCGATAACGAAGAGGGCCTCGCTGCGATTGCCCAGGGGTTGTGTGGTCTGGCAGGTGCTTGGGGCGGCTTCCAAGACGACGTGGGAAACATTGCCACCGACACTCATGGCACTCACAGAAGCACAGCGAGGACCATGGGCCCGATCGTGGAGCCAATATTGGGGACCTTCGGGGGCCCAGAGTCGACTATTGTTTTCGGTGAGTGACTCGAGCGGACGGGTCACGTTGCGCAAGGGCGGGATAATTTCATGATGGAGGCACAGAGACGCTTTCAGGACGCTGGCGAGGCCTGCGGCCGCTCCGGTGTGGCCGATGTCGTTCTTGGTGCTGCTCACATAACAGTGCTGGCGGTCGGTTGTGGGGTCGTCGTGGGTAAAGCGGGCTGCGAGAGCCTGGGCTTCACACTGGTCTTCCTGTTCGATACCGCTACCGTGGGTTTCCACGAGGGACACCGCGCTCGTTTCACAATGGGCTTCCTGGAAGGCCCGTTCCATGGCGGCCTGATAGGGAGCGGGAGTCAGTGATTCATCGACACCGCCCTGGGAGGCGTGGCCAAGTCCCTTGATGACGGCGTAGACTACATCGCCATCGCGTTCGGCGTCGTCGAGACGTTTGAGTACGAACGCCGTGGCCCCTTCACCGAAGAGGGTGCCGTCGGAGCCCGTATTGAAGCCGGCCCCTTCGCCTGTGGGGGAATAGGGACTGTGGCGGTGGGCCGAGAGCATGGCGCGAACATCGCCTGCCAGATCAACCGCGCCGACGATGGCCTGGTTAAGTTCCTTGTGTTGGAGGGCACGAACGGCACCTTCCAATGCGCGAATGCCAGAGCATTCTTCACTGGAGATCGTAAAGCTCGGACCACCGCAGCGAAGTTCTCGTGCAATGCGGCTGGCAACCACGCTGGCCAGGGCACCCATGGTGCGGTTTGCGGAGAGGGCAGGGCCCGCGGCATCCCGCAAGGTGTCGAGGTAATTCGCCACCGCTTCGGGGCCCACATCGCCGCCCTGGGCTTTGGCCCACGCGGCGGCTTTATTCAGCAGGGACCAGCGCACATTAAAGTTGGTGGTGTTCAGGTCGAGGCCAAGGCCGATGTAGACCCCGGTTTTTGCATCGCCATCACCGGTGTTGCCTGCGTGTTCCCAGGCATTAACGGCGACCTGGAGCATGAGCAATTGCTGGGGCAGCATCTCTTCCAGCTCGCGGGGCGGAATCTTGAATCGATCGATTCGTCCAGTAACGTCACCGATGCCATAGCCCTTGAAGGCATTGCGGCTGAGTCCAGCGCGGCGATACCACGCACTATCTTCTACACCCCACCAATGGGCGGGGGCTTCGGGCGCATGGACTTCACCACCGCCCAGGAGTCGCTCACGAACGGCATCAAGCGTTTTCCAGGGGCCGAAGTGGGCATCCATACCGACGATAGCGATGGGGCACTCGGGGCCTTCGAGGGGCTCAAAGTTACCCTTCATTTCGGCTTCGGGTGCGGTCCATTCCTCAATCAAGACGTGGGCGTTGATGCCGCCAAAACCAAAGGCACTTACGCCCGCGCGACGGGGCGAATCGGATTCCCACGGGGCACTTTCCTTGCGGACCTGGAAGGGACTCGTGTCCAGTGCCCAGCTCGACGGGGATTGCACATAACTTGCTGTAGGGGGCAGGGCCTTGTGGCGGATAGCCAGCAATACCTTCAGCATGGCCGCAGAACCGGCGGCCGTGAGGGTGTGGCCGATGTTCGACTTTACCGAGCCCAGGGTGCACTGGCGTGACTGCCAGCCGTCGTCGCCCCAGAGTTCTTTGAGACTCTCTACTTCGACGGCGTCACCTACGGACGTTCCCGTGGCGTGACATTCGATGAGATCGACGGATTGGGGTGTCCACCCGGCTTCTTCATAGGCCGCGCGCATGGCACGGAGCTGGCCCTCGTTGGTGGGGGCAAGCAGACGTCCACCCACGTCATTGGACAGGCCGATTCCGCGTATGACCCCATGAATGGCGTCCCCATCGGCGACCGCATCTTCGAGACGCTTGAGTACGAAAATACCCGAGCCTTCACCGACGACCAGACCGTCCCCGGCTTCATCGAAGGGGGTGCAGATGCCCGTGGGGGAAAGGGCCCGCAATTGGGCAAAGCCCATCTGGGTGTAGAGCGGATCGGGACGAGATACGCCCCCGGCCAGCATGACATCGGCCCGACCGGACTGGAGTTCGTCGACCGCCAGTTTTACCGCATAGAGGGATGAAGCGCAGGCGGCATCGAGGGTGTAGGTGCCTCCACCGAGCCCGAGGGCCTTCGCCAACACCGCAGCGGGGAGTCCCGTCACATAACGATTCAGGGGATGTACAGGGGCAGGAGTTTCTGCGTCGCCCAGGAGTTTTTCTTCAAAGGTACGCCCGAGAATTTCGCGGGCCAGGGCTGACGATGTTTCCGTGGGGAGAGCAAGGTTACCGACGATAACGCCCGTCGTCTCGTGATTCCAGTTCTCCGCCTTGGCATCACGGAGGGCCATGTGCCCCGCATAGAGCAGCACCTGATAGACCGGGTCGAGGGCCTGGATGAGCTCCGGGTCAATCTGCAAGTCGCCCATATCGAGGTGGAGGGCCTCTCCATCGATAAAGCAACCCCGTTTGGAGTAGACATGATCGGCGGTGCCTACGCCGGCATCGAAGGCGTCATCGGCGGACAAGATCCACCGGTCTGCAGGCGCTTCTTTGGCGGAGGCTTTCGCCCCGACAATGTTTTTCCAAAAGGCGTCGGGCGTGGGGGCGTCGGGAAAGATGCCGCCCATGCCAACGATAGCGATAGCAGGTTTTTTCATAATCTATTCCAAAATTCGGCGATGAATAGGGGGCGCTATCCCCAGGAGGTAGCGGACCACGGGCCAGGATCTATTTTTTGGTCAGCGCCGGTTTTTCCAGGGTGTTGTTTTGAAAGGCCGCTTTCAGCGATGCGACCAACGTGCATTCGTAGCCATCGATGCGGGCGATCAGGTCACCCTTGACCCGATCGACAAACTCGATGTTGGCCGTGGCCTTCCGTTTGTTGTGTTCCATCACCTGAATCAGAATGCGTGCCCCTTCTTTGGGGAAGCGGTTTACATACTGACGGTATTGGCCGACGAAACTGGGGAGGCTTCCCACGCCGTAGTGCTGGAAACTCCAGAGGATCATCATCTGGAAGCTGCTGTCGAGAATAAGGGGATCGGCCAGCCAGCTGTTGCGCAGGGGCGCGTCGATCCAGTTCTTTGGCGCAGGCGCTTTGCCTACGAGTGCTACGAGAATGTCATCGGAAGCACCATCGACCGCGTCGAGTCCCTGGAAGGCGGGGCCGTGGAAGAGATGGCCGCCGTCATAGAGACCGCCGTTGTTGTAGGCCTTTTCCTTCAAACCTTCGGGCTGAATCCAGGGCATCTCCGATGGGAGGGTTTCCACCAGATTGACCTCGGCGGACGCATGGCGAATTTCTTTGTCTCCCGTCGGGTTGCTGCGCAGCTCCACGGGAATCCAGAGGCCGCCATCGCGCTCAATCACGTCACCGGAGCAGAGTTGTACCGTGCGGCTTTCGTCGGCATCGAGGGTGACGCCTTTCAAGACCCGCAAGCCATCGAGGCCGTGGAAACGAAGGCCGGGGTGGGCATGGAGTGCCGTGTGGGCGAACCATTCCGTAATCATGGCCACGGGTAACACGGCCTTGTGGTTCAATACGTGGGAGGCCAGGAAAGGGAAGGCATCCACATTCAAGTCGATATCAATGAGGGGGGGGCATGTGGCCTTGGTGCTCGCGACAATCGCCGGGGCCGTTTCGCGGACCACGGCGGTCATTTCCGGTATCTCTCCGCCCATGACCACGATCTCCACGGGGCGTTTTCCGCTCTGGGACAATTCGTTGACCACAAACTGGGCGCCGTCTTCCAGTCCGATGAGGCCGACGCCTTCGGACTTGAAGAGTTTGGCCAGATCGGGCGTGACCATGCCGCCAGCCCAGGGCCCCCAGTTAACCGCAATGACGCGGCAATTCTCGCGGGAGGTGGATTGCTGTTGGGCGGTCTTGTTCAGAATTTCATTGGCAGCAGCATAGTCGATCTGGCCTTTGCGACCGAAACGTCCGGTCGACGAGGAGAAAAGGACCATAAAGCGGACATCATCTTCGCGGGCCGCAGCGAGTAGTGCCTGGATGCCGTCTATCTTCGTGCCATAGACTTCGTTGAATTGCGCCGACGTTTTGTCTTCAATGAGTCGGTCGGCCAGCACGCCTGCACCGTGAACGAGGCCTTTAACGGGGCCATATTCATTGCGCACTTCGTCGAGAAGTTCGGTGACGGCATCGGCATCGCGAATATCGACGGCGAAATACTCGACCGTCGCACCAGCGGCTTCCATGGCTTCGATGTTGCGGAGTGCCGCGCGATTGCGTTCGATGGCGGAGAGGGCATCGCGGAGTTCCTTGGGTTTCATGGTGCCCGTGGCCTGTTGAAGCAGGGCGGCGCGAATTTCTTCTTCGGATTCCAGATTCTGGAGCCACCCTTGCTCGGGGGTGGGGGCATCGCTCCGCCCCAGCAGGACGAGGGTGGGTTTCCAGGCCTTGGCCATGGCGAGGGCCACCTCAGCCGTAACGCCACGGGCACCGCCGGTAACGACGACTACCTCATTCTCGGCAATCGGCGCGGTGCCTTCGCTGCTAAGTTCGAGGGGAGAAAGGCTTGGTGTACAGAGGCCGTCACGTGAGATGCCCACTTCCAGGGGGCTCTCACTCAGCAGAATATCGGTGAGTAGTGAAGGTGCCTTCTTCGTGTCGACTGCGATGTCGATGGCTTTGCAACGGACGCCGGGCCACTCGTGGTGGGCCGTTTTGATGAGTCCGGCCAAGCCACCCGCAACAGGATCGCCCTGGACACTGATGGTGCCGAATTTTCCGTCCAGCTGGGTGATGGACGCCACGAAAGATACCCGTTGGGCCTTCAGGGCGGTGCCACATTGCTGAAGCCAGGCGAAAGCCTTCGCAATAAAGAAGGGCGGGCAGCCCTCTTCCGGTGCGACCAGGACCAGTCCGGCCAGGGTCGGAGGGATGCTCTCGGCAATGGGGTCGTCGAGTCCTACAATTCGGGCAGCGTAATCTTTACCTTGAATCGCCTTCGCCAATTCGATGCAGAGCTCATTGCCGCCGTCGACAATTAAGACCGCTGCCGTGGGAGAAAATTTGAGGGCTTCGGAGTTTTTCCCATCATAGGGGGTCGTCGTGACGCCACGAAGTGACAGGGGATCGCCCAGAACTGTTGCGGCCGGAGCCGCAGACGTGACGGCGGCAGGTGCTGAGGGTACCTGCGTCGAGGGTGCCGGTGCCGGGGGTGTCGGGGCCGATACAGGAGCCGATGCACCCTGTCCCGCGATGTAAGCGACGATATCACCGAGGGTGTGAAACTGACCCAATTGATCGGGGCCAAATTCAGGAGCCTCCGGCAGTTTCTCTTTGAGCGCCGACAGTATTTCCACCCGTTTAATGGAGTCGATGCCCAAGTCCGCATCGAGGGACATGGTCAATTCCAGCATCTCGGTGGGATAACCCGTTTTGTCCGCGATGGTGGCGAGTAGGGCTGTTTCGATGGTGTTGGTATTCACTGCGCCGGTGGACGTCGCGGTCTTGGCGGGTGTCGTGGTCGTGTTCGTTTGTGCGGCGCTGGCCACACCAGCGTTTCCACTGGCGGCGATGTAGTCCACAATGTCGCCGAGGGTGTGGAACGTGCCCAACTGATCGGGTCCAAACTCGGGGGCTTCCGGCAGGGCTTCCTTGAGGGCGGAGAGGATTTCTACCCGTTTGATGGAATCGATGCCGAGGTCCGCGTCGAGAGACATGGTCAATTCCAGCATCTCTGTGGGATAGCCTGTTTTGTCCGCGATAGTGGCGAGTAGGGCGGTTTCGATGGCGTCGGTGTTTACGGTGCCGGTGGACGCATTGGCCGTATTGGATTGCACAGGGCTGTTGGCACCGAAGTTCCCATTGGCGGCGATGTATTCTACGATGTCGCCGAGGGTGTGGAAAGTGCCCAACTGGTCGGGGCCGAACTCGGGTGCTTCCGGCAGGGCCTCTTTGAGTGCCGAAAGGATTTCGACGCGCTTGATGGAGTCAATGCCCAGGTCGGCGTCCAGGGACATGCCCAGTTCGAGCATTTCCGTGGGATAGCCCGTCTTCTCCGCGATGGTGGCGAGGAGTGCGGCTTCGATGGCGTCGGTAGTAGCCGAGGCCGAGGCCTGAGGCGCGGCGACGGCTGTCGCGTCGAAACTTCCGTTGACGGCGATGTAGTCAACAATGTCGCCGAGGGTGTGGAAGGTGCCCAACTGGTCGGGGCCGAATTCGGGAGCCTCTGGCAGGGCTTCTTTGAGTGCCGAAAGGATTTCGACGCGCTTGATGGAGTCAATACCCAGATCGGCGTCGAGGGACATGCCGAGCTCGAGCATTTCCGTGGGATAGCCCGTCTTCTCGGCGATGGTGGCGAGGAGGGTCGTCTCGATGGCCGAGGTGTCGGTTGCGGGCGCGCTTTGCACCGCAGGGGGCGTTTGCAATGAGGCTGTTGTAGCGGTCTCATTGGTCCCATGGGTCTCAGGAATGGCTGCGACAACCGAAGGTGCCGCCTGTGCGACCGGCGCAGGTGCGACGGCCATCGGCGTCAGGGGCTGGCCCGCGAGCAACTGCTGTTGTTGATTCAAGAGGCCCTTGAAAGTTTCCAGAGTCGCCTGCTGTCCTTCGAGGAACTGGCGGTGGAGATCGGCCGTCTGTTGCTGCATACGCTGGAGGGCTACCAGGTGTTCCTGGGCGATCTGTGCGGCACCCGTGGGCATCGTCGTGGCGACAGAGGCAGTGGAAGTCTTTGTAGATTCGTGTTTTTGCATAGCGACGGGGGCAGGGCTCGGGTTGCTTGCCGGGGCAAGGATTGGACGGGGTGCGGCCTTCGCTTTTCGGGGCCGGGGACTAACGTGATTCGCACCACAAATGGGCACGAGTAATTTCGCTTTGGGCTTCAGGGCTTCGGGGTCCATGGGACCATTCAGGTTCCAGGCATGGAGTTCGACACCATAGCCCAGGGCAGAAAGCTCCGCCAGGGCACGGCCGAGGTCGAGAATGCCGTTCCGTTTTCCATTCGATCCATCGATGGCAACGCAATGGTGGGGCTGGTCGCCGAGGATGGCGTCGACCAGGCCCGACATGCGGGAACCGGGACCCACTTCCAGGAAAGTGCGGACACCGTCTTCATACATCTGTTGGATTTGCGCGACGAAAGATACAGGCTTGGCGAGTTGTTCGGCCACCAGACTACGGATGGTGTCTCCGTCGGTGGGGTAGGCCGTCGCCGTTGTATTGGAATAGAGCGTCACATCCCCATCGGCCAGTTCCATACCCTGGAGGGCTTCAAGAAAGGGTGCTGCCACATGGGATACATATTCACTGTGAAAGGCCGCAGCCACGGGCAACACTTTAGTCTGTATGCCCTTCTCGGAAAATACCGTGTCGGCGTGGGCGATGGCATCGGTGCCTCCCGAAAGGACCATCTGTTCCGGCGCATTTTTGTTGGCAATGATGACGTCGAGTTTTGCTTCAGCGATGACAGCTTCGACGGCATCTTCCTGCGCACGGACAGCCATCATGGAGCCCTTGTCCCCTTCGCCCTGGCCCATAAGGGCACCGCGAAGTTTGGATAGGCGATGGAAGTCGCTCTCGGAAATCTTTCCCGAAGCGAGGAGTCCAACGATCTCGCCATAGCTGTGACCGGCGATAGCGTCGGCCTCAATGCCGAAACCTTTCACGACGTGGAGGGCACCAGCACTTACCGCACCAATGGCCGACGGGGCGACGGGCGTTGCGGTCAAGTTTTTTAGCTGCTGCCCTTCTGCCTCGGCCCCAAAAGCGGGGTGGGGATAAATCAGATCACTTAAACGGGGTGTGCCGTCAAAGACCTCATTGGCGTTGTGGAGGACCTGGAGAAATTCGGGGAACTGGCACGCCAAGTCACCGAGCATACCCACATATTGGGTGCCCTGCCCCGGAAAGAGGAAGGCCAGCTTTCCAGGCGTGGTGCCGCTGCCGTAGTAAACGCCGGTGGGCAGACTCCAGGCTGCTTCGCCGGATTTGGATTTTAACGTGCTCAGGGCCTGGCCCACCAGTTTGGCGAGGTCGGCGCCTTGTTCCACGACCAGCGTCACACGACAGGGGGCGGCACTATCAAAGGCTTCGCGCAATTCGATGGCCTTCAAGCGGATCGCACTCCAGCCCTCCCATTGAGGGGCTTCGGCCACCTGGCGTTGCAGGGCCTCGGGCGTGTCGGCGGAGAAGGAAAGTATTTCCGCCGTGCCTGCCCAATCGGGAGCGGCCTTGGTGGAGCCATATTCTTCCAGCACCGCATGGAAATTGCTGCCACCGAAGCCAAGCGCGCTCACGGCCGCCCGACGGGGATGTCCCTCTCGGGAAAGCCAGGGGCGCAATTTGGTGTTGGCATAGAACGCAGAGTCCGCAGCCTTCAAGGGGCCCAACGGTTCCGTAATTTTGATGGTGGGGGGCAGGACCTTGTTGTAGAGGGCCAGGGTGGCCTTGATCAGGGCCGCTGCGCCAGACGCCGCCTTGGTGTGTCCAATTTGTGACTTTACCGAGCCAATGGCGCACCAGGCTCCGTCTGTCGCGCTGCCATAGACTTCCGTCAGAGCATTGACTTCGACAGCATCGCCTTTGGCCGTGCCCGTGCCGTGGGCCTCCACCAGTTCAATCGTCCGGGGATCGAAGTTCGCCTGCTCATAGGCACGCTTCAGGGCTTTCACCTGGCCTTTGGCACTGGGCGCGTAAATCGCATCGCCCTTGCCATCGCTGGATGAACCGATGCCCTTAAGCACGGCATACACGCGATCACCATCTCGTTCCGCATCACTCAGGCGTTTGAGAGCCACCATACCGAGGCCTTCGCCCAGGATAGTGCCATCGCCGCTCGCGTCGAAGGGTTTGGCGTTGCCCGTGGGGGAGAGTGCGGGCGTCTTGCTGAAACACATGAACATGAAAATGTCGTTGAAGGTATCTACACCGCCGCTGATGACGAGGTCGCTTTTTCCGGCCTGGAGTTCCAGCATGGCCAGATGCACGGCGCTCAGGGAACTGGCGCAGGCCGCGTCTACCACACAATTGGTGCCGCCGAGGTTCAGGTGTTTGGTGATGCGTCCGGCGACGACGTTGCCCAACAATCCCGGAAAAGAGGCTTCCTGCCAGGGAACATATTGCTCGGCCATGCGTTCGAGCACATCATCGACGGTGGCCTGATCGAGTCCGGCATCCTGGAGGGCTTGCCGCCATTTGGGATGGCCCAGACGGGCGCCGAGGGGGATGACCAGCTCAAGGGCACCTGTGACACCCACGACCACACTGACGCGATCACGGTCGAAATCGGCATCGGGACCATAGCCCGCATCGCGCAGCGCCCGGTCGGCTGCGACCATACCCAGGAGCTGGGCCGTGTCGGTCGCTTCCAGGGCATTGGGGGGCATGCCATATTCGAGGGGGTTAAAGTCGATAGGTTCCAGGAAACCGCCGCGCTTACCATAAGTAAAGTCCGGCCGTTTCGGGTCGGCATCGTAATAGTCTTCGGGACGCCAATGGCTCTCGGGCGTTTCGATGATGGCATCGATGCCGTGTTTGATGTTGGCCCAGTAGGCCCCGAGGTGATTGGCCTTGGGGAAAAGGCAGCCCATACCGACGATAGCGATGTCGGCAGGCGTTTGGGATGACGAGGGTTTGCTCACCGGATGAATTCCTCCAATTGGGGACGTTCCAGGGGGAGATAGTTACTACAGGCCGGGGGCACCGCAATGCCCTGGCTGGAGAGTGTCGTGCTTCGGGTTACTACCGCTGCGCCGTGCAGAATATTCAGGGCGACAAGGGCAACTTCACGCTTTTCCGGGGCTTCGAGAAAGGTGCCGCGCACCCATTCATTAAAAGCACCCATGGCCGGGCCGCACCAGACCTGAAAGTCGATTTTGCGGTCGGGAATACCCCGGTTGGCCCAAATGGAGGCCTGACCAAGGTAAGAGCGAAATAGGAGGGCCATTTTATGTTTAGGGTCTTGTTCCGCGCGGACAATCTGTTTGGGATCGCGCTGCTGGAAGAAGGCCTTGGTTTCTTCCCAAATCTGGGTCAAGGGAGCCCGAAAAAGCTGTTTTTCCAACTTGGCGCGCTCTTCGGCGGGAATTTCGTCGATATTCTTGTGGAGACGATAGAGCTCGAAGAGTCGGGCACCGCGCATGCTAAACATGGTCCCCCGTTTAAGGACCTGGACATCTACGCCCATTTCAAACATATCGGCGGCCGGGGCCATGGCGGTATCGGCCTGTCCCGCTTCGGCCAGCATCTGGCGGACCACGTCCGAGGAGCCACTTTCCACGCAGGCCTGGTTCACCGAGCCCGTAACGATATAGGCGGCTCCCATGGCGAAGGCGGCCGCGGCGGAGGCGGGGGTGGAGATGCCACCGGCCAGGCCGACACGGGGTGCCGTGGAGTAATTGAATTTTTCTTGCATACGATTCCGCAGGGCAATAATCGTCGGGAGCAGGGCGATGGCGGGTCGGTTGTCCGTGTGGCCGCCCGAGTCCGCCTCGGCCGTGATGTCGTCGGCCATGGGGATGCGCATGGCCAGCTCGGCCTGGGCTTCCGTCAACTCTCCGTTGGCCACAAGGGGCTCCAGAAAGCGGGCCGGTGGTGGCGACAAGAACTTTTCGGCCACTTCGACGCGGGATACCTTGGCGATGACCCGATTGGGGACGACAACCGTGCCGTCGGCGTCTTCATGGATGCCGTGAACGCGGTATTTTACGATGGCAGGCGTAAGATCAAGATAGGCCGACGCTTCCACGAGATGAACGTCTCGTTGAATCAGCAAGGACGCCACCGCACCTTCCAGCGCTTGTTCGTTGGGACTGTGGATGAGATTGACGCCGAAGGGCCGATCACCGAGGCTTTTCTGAAGGCGATCCAGGGCCTGTTCCACCCGATCGAGGGCCAGGCCCGCCGCACCGAAGATACCCAGGAGGCCTTCCTTCGCCAGCGCTTCGACCAGTTCTTCCGAGGCAATCCCATTGGCCATGGCACCACCATAATAGGCGAATTTTACCCCGTGGTCCCGGCAGAAGGTCGCATCGCCCAGATTGGCGGCATGACAGGGGAGACCAAGGGCTACAACGGGCCGGGAATCGCTGTCTGCGCTTCCATTAGGAAGGTTGCGGCTGGCGGCCAGGGTCCTGTCGGCCCTCTGGACGATAGCGAAGGGCGTGGCCGTTTCCTGGAGCAATTGGGTGAATGCCTCGCCATTGAGGGGGATAAACGGGTGGTCGGCGGGCACACTTCCCCATAGGGAGCGGGCCAGGGGCGAGTCAATTGATTTGTCCGGGCTGAGCAACGGCATGCAGCAATTCCTGCAGGTAAGTCGCACGGTTTGTGCGATGTAACTATCTGTAAATAAATCGGTTAGGTCTGATGGTGGGGCGTGCCCCGGCGTGGTGGTGTGCCCCGTATTTTTCGTGGGGTCTATCGGCGCAAATTTCCGCCTCGCGTGTCGCTACGCCGTCCGTGCCTAAAAGACCTCCATGATAGCATTGAACGGCGTAAGAAGGCCAATCGCATGGGCTTGCGCATAGGCACCCATGCGAAGGGATGGTGTCTCGCTCCTATGAGCAAAAGGGTGCGGCACGGTGTCGTGCCGGGGACTGCACCGACCGAGCCATGTCGTGGAGCAGGTAGATTGGTGGTGTGCCAAAGACGAAGGGACCAAGGGACGTGAACGTTAATCGTCGGGGCCGTCCCCCTGAGTGGGAATTCCCCTTGAGTGCGATTACCCTCCGCGGACAGCCCCGACCAGCCACCACGCCCTACATACCCCCAATCGCCTTGGCACCAAGACGTCGCCCCCGCCCATCACGTTATTCGGGTCGGTACAGTCCCGTGTGACGACCTTCAGGGGGAACAGCCCCGACCAGCAACGACACTCACTATGCCCACGTTTTCCATGGCAAAAAAACATCATTGCCTTGCCATTACATTCCCGAGGTCGGCGCAGTCCCCGCGCCGGGGCTGTTTTTTCCGAGGGCTGCCCAATACGGGAAATGTTGCGGGGCGCGGTTACCAAATAAACCACGTCCTTGAAATAGTCCCCCAGTTCGAAGTCGTTCATGATAGACTAGTTACAGATATGTTAAATCACTCGCGGTGCCACACTCAGCAGAGGATGGGCCGCAGCGTATTCGGGCAAGGTGCGAATCAAGTTGTACGATCTGCGCCCGATCACCCATCGAGGTTCACGTTTATGAACGCCAATGAACCGGGGCACAATATGCCAACACCCAAAGGGGTGGAGGCCGAGGAGACCGAGACATTACGCCTTCGTGTTTCAAAAGACATGATGCGCGTTTTGGTAGACTGTTCGCTCGACGGCAAAGATTTCGAGGAAATCGCGGGGGTGATCGTCTCAAAACTTCGATCTTTTGGAATTGCCAAGCCTCCGACGCACAACGTGGTGGTCCAATGGTTGTGTGACCAGGCCCGCATGGGGGGCGTGCTGGAAGGGGCCGTACTCGTCGAAGGGGTGCCTCTTGTTCCGCCGGTGGATGGAGTAATCGATTGGGCGGGAGACTTTTTCAATCAAGGGTTCGTGTTGGATGAGAGCAGTGATCGCGTTGATTTTCGAAATCACGCCGGCCAGCGCAATGTGAAACGTGAACAATTGCTCGCCACCATTGTGGCACCTCAGAAGGGGAAGAATGGCCGGGATGTGCGGGGCCAGATAATTCGCGCGCGGAAACCGAAGCTGCCAAAAATTCGGTTGGGGTGTAATGTGCGTGTCGATGAAGGCAGCAGCACCTATTACAGTGAAATTGATGGGCGCATCCGTTGGCACAGGAATTTCCTGTCGGTCGATGAACGATTTGAAATTGAAGGTGATGTGGGACTGGATACGGGCAATATTTCCCACTCAGGTTCGGTCATCGTGCATCGTGATGTTCTCGAAGGAGCCCGGTTAGAAGCCATCGGGGATATCGAGGTTTTTGGTGTCGTCGAATCTGCCCACGTGCAGACCGGCGGCAGCCTGGTAGTTCATGGCGGTATCACGGGTGCTGTGGGCTCCCATATCATCGCTGCCGGTGGCGTGTCCGCCCTCTACATTATTGATGCGAACGTACAGGCCGGCGAAGATGTTGTTGTCGATAGGGAGATCGTTCAATCTACGGTACAGACCCGGGGAGCCATCTATATGCCACGAGGTCGGGTTGTTGGGGGGCAGCTTGTCGCGCTCGGCGGCATTGATGTGGGCCAGGTGGGATCGGCGGCATCGGTGCCCACCGAAGTAATTGCCGGCGAAGACTATTGTCTCGAGGGGCAGTTGCTGTCGGTGCGTACCCGCACGAAGCGAACCGCGGCGAATGTGGAAAAAATTCATGCGACGCTGGAGCCGCTGCGCGGTAAGGTTTCGGCCCTCTCCGACGAGAAGAAAGCAGTGGTAACAAAGCTCCTGGAGCAGGTCAATATGATGGAGGCCTCATTGCGGGCTCTCGCGGGTGAAGAGGACGAACTCAGGCGAGAAACCCAGGAACGAGAGAACCACACCGTGCTGATTCGAAATACACTTTTTTCGGACAGTCGAATCGGTGCTCACGGCGAGATGTTTGTGGCCAAAGAAACCCACAAGGGACCTGTCTCTCCCGTCAAGTCGCCTGACGGGCTCCGTATGCAGGTGACCCGACGCAAATCGATTGAGAAGGTGACGGGGGAGGAGGCCCAGGGGACCACGACCTGAGGGACCCACAGGCCCGCGTCGATGCCAAAAGAGCGCTGGCGTTTCGGTGTCGCGACTACGGGGTGATATGATATCGGGAGCAGGACACTGCACGAGGAGGATATCATGGAAAAAGAACAAAATATTGCGTTACTGATTGACTGCGACAACGTGAGCTATCAGGCCATTGATGGTGTGCTCAACGAGTTAGCCAACCATGGGGTCGTCAATATCCGTCGTGCCTATGGCGACTGGAAAAAGTCGGAGCTCAAGGGTTGGGAGGGGGAGTTGCACCGTTGCGCCATCCAGCCCATCCAGCAATTTGCGTACACCAAAGGCAAAAACGCTACCGATGCGGCCATGATCATTGATGCCATGGATCTCCTGTATGGTCAGGATTTGGATGGGATCGCCATTATGACCAGTGACAGCGATTTTACGCCCCTGGTCATGCGGCTGAAGACCAGTGGTCTTCGCGTCTATGGTTTTGGAGCCCAAAAGACCCCGGACCCCCTGGTAAAAGCGTGCTCGCGGTTCATTTATACGGAAAAGATCGTCCAGAGCATGGAATTGACCCAGGAAGATGGTCGGGCCGGGGATGAACGTGAAAAAATGACCCGTCGCGAATTGCGCCAGGATGCAGCGTTGGTCAAGTTGCTGCGCAATGCGGTGGAGGAGAAGGCCGACGAAGATGGTTGGTCAAATTTCTCTCAGGTAAACCACTACATCAACAACAACACGTCCTTCTCATCCATCAACTACGGATACAAGCGGTTGAGCGATCTAATCCGGGTCTGTGATCTCTTTGATATCGAAATGCGGAAGAATAAGAGCGCCATGTATCTCAAGCCCAAAGGCTGATGGAGCAGGGGGCAGACTCCTAATTGGCCAGCCCGGCCAGTTCCTTTTCAAAATAGACGTCCAGCGCCTTGTCGGGCGTGCTGTCGAGCAGAGCACCCAGTGCGTTCAAGCCATAGGCACGGGTTTCGCCCTTACCATTACGGGCAAGCCAGGACGCGGTCTTTACGCACGCGTCTTTTTGCGTCGGGTCCTTCAATGCGGCGTCAAAGTCGGCGCGGGCACCGGCATCTCCCAAGGCAAGACGTGCACGCTGGGTATATTCCAGCACCCGTCCCTTGGCCTTATGCTTTTCGTATATCGCCATGGAGCGCTCGAGCGCGGGCAACGCCGTCCGGGCATCCAGGCGCGCAATGGCGTTTGCAAGATAGCTTCCGATATAGGCGTGAAATCCGTAGTCTACGTGGGATAGGGGTGAATTGTTTTTCAGCCCGCCAGGCAGTTGGGAGATCATCATGGCTTCGAAGGCCGTTCGTGAGCCCAATTGTGCCTCGATGAATGGGCCAAACTCCGGATCATTGGCCCAGCGCTCATAGAGTGGCCCGAGCACGAGGCAGGCATGGCTTGGTGGGGGAAAGGCAGTACCCGGTTTGGGGGCGGCGACAAAGGCGGTCTTCATGGCAGGAATGACGAGTTCGAGGGCGGCCCGGGTCTGGTCGGTATCGCGTAGCGCGCCCATAGCAAGGGGCTTGCACACCGCGTCAATGACGTGGATATAGGTGGGGTAGCGGGGGCCCTTTTCCTCGTCGGAAAGCCCATCCCAGCGTGCAATGACCTCCTGGATAATTTCCAGGGTGACATCTCTGTTGAAGAAACCATACACATAGATGAGAGGTTCCCAGTGATTGTCGCGGTCGATGTCCTCCAGGCTGAACAAGGTTTCCAGACTGTTGTCGATGGCTTCAATGGTGGTCTCGGAGAGGGTGTCATAGATTTCGGGATCACAGTGGAGGAGCAAGGCATATTGGAAGTCGCCCTGAAGCTCGTGGGCCCGTTCCGGTGACATGGCATTCAGGTATGCCGCTATTTCCTGCAATCGAATATCCCGGATCTCCGGGTTCAAACGTGCTTCCAGACCCAGCATGCGAATTGTCCCACCTTGGACGGGCTCGGCTGTAGTCCATGGACAGAAAATGGTGCTGAGCAGGATAGCTGCCGCAAAAAATTGAAACTTGCCGGGCATATTCATTCTCCAGTACGTCGCGTTGCGTTCAGTACTTCATTCGGCGTCGGCGCTTACCCGTGTCACGGGTGGAGATTATGGGCAAGCACAAAAAAACCGCTGTAGCGTTCGTAAATCGAGCTGCTACAGCGGTTTGGTCATTCAATGGCGGAGAGAGAGGGATTCGAACCCTCGGTACGATTTCTCGCACAATGCCTTAGCAGGGCACCACCTTCAACCACTCGGTCATCTCTCCAATGGGGCGTGGCCTTGTTGGCCACGGGAGGCAAAATGTATCATGAACCGGAGGGGTGGTTCAAGCTTTTTACAAAAATACGCAATGTTTCTGCATTGATGTCCGTGTCAGGTTTAAGCTCGGTGCTGCCCTGGGGTAGAATAATGCGGTCTTCAAGGAATAATCGAAGACCGGGGCGGTCAACAGGGGTGGTGTTTTGCGTTGGCCAGTCATTTTGTCATGATGGGGCGACCGCACCTGTTCACACGACACCCTATGGAAAAGGATTATGGAGTATATGATGGAAATTCCCCAGGAAATTGCCGATGCCGTGCAGCCAATTTTCGACGCCTTGCCGTTGGAAGAGGCCATGCCGCGACTGGTTCCCAAGTCGGGTGCCCCGGCAAAGCTTCGGGCCATTCTCGGGTCGGTGCTGTCAGAAGAAGCCATTGTCTCACGACCGGCACTGCAATCGGCCCTCTGGCTCTATCTCGATGAGCTGGATCGAAGCCACAGCTTCAGCCAGGACATGGACGATATTACGGGCTCTTACTGGCACGGAATCATGCACCGTCGGGAAGGAGATTTTTCCAACGCCCACTACTGGTTTCGACGGGTGGGGATTCATCCCGCCATGGCGAATATACCGGACTATGATGGCCACACTTTTGTGGACGACGCCGGGGCGGCCTATCCCGAGGATCCCGAAGAGCTCGTGCAGTTGCAACGGGCAGAATGGGCCAATCTATTTGCATGGTGTGCAAACAATGCGTAATTGTCGATCCAAGAGTATTGTGAAATTTCATGGTTGATAGCTATACGCGCGAGCTTACGGCCGATGAGCGAGCGGATCTCTCTGAATTGGCCGAAAACCTACCCCGTCCCGGACGTTTGCTTGGCCAGTATCTGGGCATCATTGTTGTGGGTGTGCTTGTCTCCATTGCGATGGTCGGGATCATCTTGCTCGCCATGACGGCCGGTTGGTCAGAAATGGTGATTGGATCGGTGGCCATCTTGCCGGGGGGGATTGCGCTGTTATCCCTGTTGCTGGCGGTTATGGCCGCGACATCGATACCCCGGGTCGTCATGGAGGCCCGTCGGTGCCGCGAGGAGGCCTTGTCCCTGCAGCCCGACCGCCGTGCACTCCTTGCCGCCGGGCACGTATCGGCAACCCGTGTGGAAGCCGAGGATGTTATCGAAATTGCCCTGGATGATACCTCGCTTTACCTGTTCGGGCTGACGGACGGCACCACCTACTACTACGAAAGTGACCTGATGGAGCGCGGGCCCTGGCCCAGTGCTTGCTTTGAAATCGCCGAAGGCGAGGTTGACGGCAGGTTGGTCTGGGAACAGGCTACGGGCCTCAGCGATGAGCTGGAACCTGTCCGATTTATCGATGAACCGTGGTGCTTCGATGGTTTCGAAGGGCTCCTCCATCGGAATGAGGGGGATGATGCCTTTGTCCGGGGTGTGTATAATGAAGCTCCTGCGCAACTGCTTCACCGCCTGCTTGGTGACGACTGCACCGACGATGTAGACCCCGCGTAGGCTTCATGCCCTGGCAGCCCGTTCTGTGGCTTCGGGAATGAATGTCGGCTGGAATTTGTCTACATTTACAGTACGCAGTACGATTTACTATGCATTGACTTTTATAGATGGAGAACAATCATGCCTTCCTGGTTTTCCAAAGTTTTCAAGACTGACGAAGAAGAACCCAAGGTGAGCGCGCCCGTTCCGGTGGACAACGTGGATGACGTGGATGACGACGAAGAAGAGGAACCTCTTCCGGAGCCTCGCCGTGTGGTCAATGCCCCCATTGTGGTGGGTGATGCCGAAGCGAGTGGCTATAGTGACGAAATTGTCATCAAGGCCAAGATGGAGCCCCAGTCCAACGGCTGCACCTTCCTCGTGGACCGTCCCCTGCTTGAAGGGGGCATGTCCTTCTGGGCACCCGATGCGGACACGGCCTACGCCAGTGCGCCTCTTGCCGCCGCGATTTTTGACCTGGGCGGTATTGCCACGGTCCTGATTCACGGCATGACGGTAACGGTATCCCGGGACGGTAGCGAGTTCAGTCCCTGGGAAGAGGTGGCCAAACGGGTTGGCGGGCAGATTCGAGCCCACCTGAAAAGCGGTATGCCCGTTCTGGACCCGGAGTATCGGGACAAAATCGCCGATGAAGCGACGCTTACACAGCAACTTCAGAAGGTGATTGACGAAGAAATTAACCCGGGCATTGCGTCCCACTCGGGGGTCATCACCCTCAATCGTGTGGTGGGCAATACGGCCTATATCACCATGGGGGGCGGGTGCCACGGCTGCGCTGCGTCGACCATCACCTTGCGTTCGGGAATTGAAGGTTCATTTCGCATGGCCGTTCCCGAATTGGGTGCCGTACTCGATGAAACCGATCACACCTCGGGCACCAATCCTTTCTTCAAGGAATTGCCCGCAGAAATGGGAATGTAAGCATGCCACGACTTGATACCTTTCAATTGGTTCTGCAGACGGGCGATAGTGGTCCCGGTGCCGTACCCAAATACAGCATCAATGGTTTTCCCCTTGAGTTTGACGACTACGAAGGGGGGACAGGCCCCGGTGAAACCCTTCAGGCGGTTGCCCACCCACAGAGCTTTCCCCACACCCTCATCCTGAGCGGTCCGGAGGAAGGTAGCTGGGATATCGTCGGTGCGGAGATCACTTACCATTGCGATGGGGATGAACCCTACAGCCTGACGCTGGGTGAAGTGATGCTCGATGATCACGCTGATCTGAACCTCTGGTATGCCAAACCTCCCAAAGTATTTGATGTATAAGGTCCGATTGGACCGGAACAGGAGGAAATCATGAGCAACGCCTGTGACATGTTGGCAGCGAAGGAATGTATCCCCTGTAAGGGCGGTGTAGACCCCTTGAAGGGCGATGCCCTGCGTCAACTCCATGAGCAGTTGGGCAGCGACTGGAACCTGGTCGAAGAGCATCACCTTGAGCGCCCCTACACCTTTAAAAATTTCGTTGACGCCCTCGCCTTCACCAATGTGGTCGGAGAACTTGCCGAGGCGGCCAACCATCACCCCGATATACTTACTGCCTGGGGCAAGGTTGTGGTGACCATTTGGACCCACAAAATCGATGGACTCACAGAAAGTGATTTCGTTTTTGCCGCTAAGGTGGAGAAAGCATTCCTCAATGCCCTGTAAAGACGTCACGGAAGTCATCGAAGTCGTACTCGACGCGCAGGACTGTCTGAAGTCCTATAGTTTTCGTAAGCGTACCTGCGGGCAGGGGGTAGGGGTAGACACCCTCCTCATGGATGTTCTGGGGGGCATGGCCGTGGAAGAGCTCCTGGCCATATCACCCGAACAATTTATCGAGACCTGGCCCGCAGCCGAGCCCATCGAAGAATTTCTGGGGCTCAAGCACCTCATTGCATTGCAGTCGGCCCTGGAAGTGTTGCTGGGCCGCGAAGCCGGTGGTCCCGGTTCCATTTGCGCGACGGCAGAAGTCGCCTTCGACGAAGGCGACACCATCATCACTTCCGTCATTTCCCTTGATCTGGTCGAAGAAAAAATCAAGTCTTGCGGCAACTGCAGCGGTTGCGGAACGACCAGAAAAGTGAAGAAGCAGGTCATCTTCAACTGAGTAAGAGAAGAGTCATCTTGGATATTTTCCAAGAATTTCGACTGCCAGCCTTCCGAATTGGAGCTATGGAGCGCCGACGGCTCGTCGGCATTGCGTCGAAGACGTAAAAACAACGTGACTGCGGCCCGGGGCAGGTGGTCCGCCCGCCGCTTATTTCTCCAGGAAGGGAAAGCGATTGATGGCATTGAGGTGGGGCGATTCGGAAAAGGCCCCTTCGGTAATCCGGGTGGTCTCGGAGCTTTCCATACTCTTCAGCGTAAACTGCTCCCAGGGCGTCCGTTTTCGCTTGCGCTTCCAATGGGTTGACTCCTGCTGTGCCACCCCCAGACGGGTCTCGACATCCAGGTGTATTTCGCCCGACGCGCTCCCTTTGTAGGTGGCCCAATCAGATTCCTTGGGCGGCATGAATTCCGTATGGGTCTGGAGCAGATAGTGGTCCCCCTCCTGGTTGATTAATCGAACGGTCTCCACCGTGGGGAGAAAGGGCCAGGGCTTGCTTGCCTTCGACTCAATCCATTGGTCGCCGAGGCGCACATGGCCATTGGGGAGGAAGCCGTAGGCCCGGTCAAAGTGACGACGAATCGGGCGCTCATCGATGTTGCTCATGAAGACCCGTCGCCAGGCTTCCCGTTCTGGTGGGTCGAGATCCTGAAACTGGAGGTCGTGCCGACCAATGACACCGGCAAGGGCATTCTCCAGCTCGGTGAGTCCTTCCGAATCCACAACATTTCCGTTGGCATCGAGGGTAAGGGTGAAGGGGTGGTTGCGCACCACCGTCTCCGCGGTCTCGAAGAGGGCTTTCATCTGGGGAGGCTGTTTCCGAAAACCTTCGGGCGTCACAAACCAATCGTCGATGGTATAGAAGCGTGGCGTGATGGCAATGCGGGTCTCGCCGATGCGGGTGCGATGAATGGAACGCATCTGATATACAAAGCGGGTGACACCTTCAATGCGGAGTTCTTCTCCCTGGAATCCATAGCGCCCCACATGACGGGAAAGGTTCTCGACCCAATAGGCGCTATCGGACGGGAGATTCACATAGAGATGGGTTGCCGCGCCCTTGCGGAGCGGTGGGTGGGACTGGCTGCTGCATCCCGTGAGAACAGGGAGGAGCAATAATAGAGTCAGGCAAGCGATATACTGTTTCAAGCGACGGATTCCCAATGGCTGGTGTTCACCGTCACACTACCCAAGGGGGGGCAAGTGAATCAAGCTGGTAAGCCTGTGCCGGTGGTCAATCATCCCATCCTTTTTATGTTCCCATGCAAACGCCACGAAGGGGGATCCCGCTATGCCCCTGGTGTCGATCTTCCATTGCTTCGTCACGGTGCCGAAATATCGTAGGCTACGATCACATCGCCGTGGCGTAAATAGAGGGTCCTGTCCGCGATGCTGGGGTGGGCCCAGTGGGGACCGTCGCCAGATTCTATCTTCATCGTGCCGTGAGCGACATAGCCCGATGCTGTCGCCTCGATAAGTTCCAGGCTTCCTTTTTCGCCATAGCAATAGAGCCGTTCGTCCGCATAGATGACCGAGCCCTTGCCGACGCCCCGCTCCTGCCACTGGAGGCTACCATCCGTTAGGGATAGGCACGACCAGCGTCCCTTGCTGTTTTCGCCGTAGAGACTGTTCCCGTCGCAGACGAGGCCGCCGTGGTTCGGACTAAGGATTGCGTCGCTCCATCGGGGTTCAATGTCCCGTCCATCGGCAGAAAGGCCGTAGAGAATGCCGCCCTTTCGATGGCCACTGGTCGCATAAAGAAGCCCCTCGTGGTAGATCGGTGCGATGGAGTGATTCTGCATCTCTTCCGCTTCGTCAAAGGGCACTTTCCAGATAATCGTTCCCGTAGCGGGGTCGAGGGCGATGAGGGTGGCATTGGTGAGGGTGACCAAAAGGCGTGTGTCCCCTCGTGTGATTAATTGGGGAGCACAATAGGCCGATTGGTCGCTGTGGCCCACGCTTGTCCAGCGGGTTTTTCCGGTTTTGCGGTCGAGCGCCACGATACTCGCGTCGGGACCGCCTGGCGTGCAATAGACCAGGTCACCATCGACCAAGAGGGACTCGGCGAAGCCCATGACCGGGGCCGTGCCCCCAAAATCGGTTGCCACGTCACGGTGCCAGCCCCGCGCGCCGGTCTTGGCGTTGAGGGTGTAAAGTACCCCATGGCCCGAGAGGAGGAAGAGCTGGCCGCCGTCGATGGTTGGTGGATACCGCGTGCCGGGATGGGTGCCTGTCCATTCTTTGCCGTAGGGCGTCGCCCATTGAATCTCACCCGATTGATCCAGGGCGGTTACATAGCCTTCTTCCGTTTCACTGCGCAATCCAGAGACGTAGACCGTGCCGTCGACGATGATAGCGGAGGAATATCCCAGGCCCAGGCCACGTGCTGTCCAACGGAGTGGGGGGCCTTCCTCGGGCCAGGTGCGGAGGAGCTTGTTCTCACTACTCCATGCATTCCGATACAAACCGCGAAATTGAGACCAATTCTCCGAGAAAGATGATTGATTAATAAAAAATAGGTTAATAACAGATGTGATAAGTAAAATGTGTCTGTGGATGGTTTTTGTTGGGTTGGCTCGGTTCTTTGTCCTCATCAAGATGGCTCCCTACGCAGGGTGTTGTGCTATGGTGCCCGTCACCCTGATCGTCTACCGGTCTCCTGTCGGGAATTATCATACCCGGAAGGTCGTAAAACGACAATAGGCTCCGCGGACCGGGGGCGTATTGGGCGACATGTCTTGCGCAACACTCGGAGCCACGCGTATCATATACAAGCTGGTGATGGCCCGTGAGCGGCTTGGCAGTGCCCCGTTGTGCCGTCCCCCATTAGATACCTACCCACAGGAGTTGGATTCCCATGGTCTTAGACCCGAGAAAGCATAGTATTGGCGTTGACGTAGGTGGCGTGCAGGTTGGAGGTGGTGCCCCGGTCGTGGTTCAATCCATGACGAACACCGACACGGAAGATGCCCCTTCCACGGCGTCGCAGATAATTGCATTGGCGGAAGCCGGTTCTGAATTGGTCCGTATCACCGTTAATACACCCCGTGCCGCCGAGGCAGTGGGGGAGATTATCCAGCGCATGCACGATGCCGATTGTTACGTGCCCGTCATCGGAGATTTTCATTACAACGGTCATCGGCTCCTTGGCGGCAACGAAACCTGCGCCCAGGCCCTGGCGAAATATCGCATCAACCCCGGTAATGTGGGGAAGGGCAATAAGCGGGATGAACAATTCGAAACCATCTGTAAAATAGCAAAAGACAATGATAAACCCGTGCGTATCGGCGTAAACATGGGCTCCCTGAATCAGGAATTGGTCATGGAGCAAATGCAGGCCAATACCGACAAAAACCTCGGAAAAACCTCCGAAGAGATTGTCAACGATTGTATGATTCTGTCCGCCCTCCAGTCTACGGAGTTGGCCATCGAATCGGGCCTACGGGAAGATCAGGTCATCATCTCCTGTAAGACCAGCGTGCCCCAATACCTCATTCACCTCTATCGCGAACTCAGTACGAAGACCCGCCAGCCCCTCCACCTCGGACTCACCGAAGCGGGCATGGGCATGAAAGGACAGATTTGGTCGGCCGCCTGTATGGGGGTGTTACTGGCCGAAGGTATCGGCGACACCATCCGGGTTTCCCTCACACCCCAACCCGGCGGCGACCGGCGCGAAGAGGTCTACGCCTGTCAGGAATTGTTGCAGTCTCTCGGCATCCGCCAGTTTGCCCCGAGCATCACGGCCTGCCCCGGTTGTGGTCGCACCACCAGCACCACCTTCCAGGAATTGGCCTCCGAGACCCAGGACTACGTCCGCCTCCGCATGCCGTCGTGGCGCAATGAGTTCGACGGCGTCGAAGGGCTCAAGGTGGCCGTCATGGGCTGCATCGTGAATGGTCCTGGGGAATCCAAGGCGGCCAACATCGGTATCAGCCTGCCCGGCAATGGGGAAGACCCGGTCTGTCCCGTCTTTGTGGATGGCGAGAAGTACGCCAACTACTCGGGGACGAAAGACGAGCTGGCGAACCAGTTTCGGGTCTTGCTGGAAGAGTACGTGGGGCGGACTTATAGCCGGAAGTAGTTGACGGTTGAGCGGGGAATTTTAACCACAAAGAACACAGAGAACACAAAAGTTCCGTCATCCTCGCGAACGGGGGGATCCAGTAACGCGAACACAGAAACCGATGTAACTCGCTGGATTCCCGCGTTCGCGGGAAAGACGTGCTGCCGGTGTTGGTGAGGTTAAAACAATGCGAACCTCGACAAGTGTTGATCGCAAACAAACACAAATCTCACCATAGAACGCATTGTTAACCTCGTTCCCACGCTCCGCTTTGGGAATGCAGTCCCCGACGCTCTGCGTCGACGCGTCCAGGCCGACGCCGCGATTTTAAATACCATCTCACCGCGCCATAAACAATGCAGAAAGAATCGATTTCATGTACATACCATCCCGCCGCCTGGCCCTGTTTTTCGTCCTCATCCTGAGTGTCGCTTTGCCCCGGCCCTGCGCCGCCGATGACCTGGAAGTCCGCGGTCTCTTCCTCGCATCCACGGGCCCGCGCTCGGAGTTCGCCGAGAAATTCTGGTGGGAGCAGTCCGCTGAAGAACTCAGCGCTTATGTGGAGCGCCTGCAGGCCGGTGGCTTTAACGAGCTCTATCCCAGTGTCTATGGCCACGGTAACTACTTCTTCAAGACGGAGCACGCCGCGTTTCCCAAGGGTGTCGTGCCCGACCGGCTACCCATCGATCCCCTGGCCGTGCTTATCGCCGAAGCCCACAAGCAAGACATGAAGGTCATACCCTTTTTCCCCTTCCTCGTGGCCGGCGGTGCGCCCTATGTGAAACAGAGCGCGGGGGGTGAACTGCCCAACCCCGATTGGTTTTGTGTGGACTCCGAAGGCGAGTCGGGGAAGACCCTTTCCTTTGACCCGGCCAACCCCGAGGTGCGCGCTTACCTGGGCCATCTGGTAGAAGACCTGCTGGATTACGACGTCGACGGAATTATGCTCGACTACATCCGCTATCTCGGTTCCCACATGGGCTACACGCCCCTGGCCCGGGAGAAATTCGCGGAAAAACACGGGGCGGACCCGCTGGACCTGCTTTGTCACCCCGAAACCTTCAGCAAGAACCTGGTCTATTGCCTGAAGCCGACGAGCTGGACGGGGCGGCCCTGGTATCTGTCTACACTCATTACCGTGCTGAATGACCTCCATGTACCCTTTAAGCTGGTGGATGAAGCGGAATTCGACGCATCGGCCTTACCCGCGAATGGCACGCTCCTTATCGGGTCCTTCTACGATGTGGCCGCGCCCCTGATTGATGCGGTCAAGACCTTCGTTGAAGGGGGCGGCAATGTGGTCTTCCTCGATGGCCCCACCACGGCCATGAAGAAACACGAGGCCGCTCTGGGGGCCATCATCGGCATGACCAGTGCCAGCCGTTACGCCGCCCGACAGGAGCGGACCCTGTCCATCGAGGGGGACCATCCCATGACGGCCGGCGTGGAAGGGGGTACCCTCTTGTGCTCCGCCAATGCCCTGACCGAAATTACGCCCGAAACCGCCGAGGTGTTCGCCCGCTTTGACGACGGCACGCCTGCGGTCGTTTTCAATCGCCTCGGCGCGGGCCACGGCATCCTGTTTAACTTCGAGATGCTCCTCAAGTACCACGGCGATGGAGGCCACCAACTACTCGGCAATGCCCTGCGCTGGAGTCTTGCGACGGCCGGGGACGACCCAGGCGCCACAAAACTCGCCGCCTTGAACGCCGCCTGGACCCAATGGCGTTGTGACCAGGTGACCGAAGTCGTGGGGATGGTCCGTGGCATCGTGGACGAGAAGAAGCCGGGCTTCCTCCTTGGTGCCGCAGTGACGCCCGAGCGCCTCAACGTGACGACGGTTTTCCAGGAATGGAAAACCTGGATGAAGCGGGACTACATCCAGCTGGTCTATCCCATGGACTACTTCGGCGACGACCTCGAACTGAAATCCGCCCTCGACTGGCAACACAACGGCGTAGACCCCAAACGTATTGTGCCCCTGTTGGCCTTGTATCAGCGGGTGGACGGAAAAACGGTCCCCGTGACGTCAGAGACGCTCACTCACCAGTTGGACGTGCTGGTGGAGTATGGCGTGAAGGGGACAGGGCTTTTTTCGAATCAGCGCTACGCGCCCGAATTGGAGTCCGCGCTGACGACGCGGTGGGGGAAGTAGGGGGGATTTATGGGACTCAGATATTTCTGTCTGAGAAAGGAATGAGCAAGGTGGAGAATAGCTCGGGTTCGTGGCAAGAAGGCCTGTATTTTTAACGTGGCTATTTTGTGGATTTGCGGTGTGTTGTGCCGGTTCGTCGGGCCCTTGGGTGTTTGCGTGGGCTTATGGGACTCAGACATTCCTGTCTGAGAAAGGGTTGGTCAAGGTCGTGAAGCGCTCGGATTCGTGGCAAGAAGGCCTGTATTTTTAACGTGGCGACTTTGTGGATTTGCAGAATGATGTGGCGGTTCATCGGGCCCTTGGGTGTTTGCGTGGGCGTTGTCTCAGACAGGAATGTCCGAGTCCCGGTGATTTCGACGCCGAAGATTGACAACACGTTTATCCGCTGGCACCATGGGAGGCTTGTTGTACTTGGAAAAAACATCCTTCTCTGGGGAGAGTTATGCATACCCTTTTTATCGCCCTGTTTTCATTGACCTTCACCCTCGGCGCGGTTGCCGATGACCACTTCGCCTGGGACTCCATGGGTGGGACACTGGCACGGGATCATCAGAGACGTGCCATCTACCATGAGGGCGAACATCGCCGCACCTATGTGGCCTATATGGACCACTCCTTTTTTGCCCGTATTACCTACTACGATCATGACACGAAGAAATGGTTGTCTCCGCCCGTATTGTTGGACGACTGCATCCGGCCGGACCGGCGGATGAACAACGCCTATAAGGACGGGCACAACGTGCCCAATTTGTTTGTTGGCGGCGATGGGATTATCCACGTTTTTTATGGCGCCCATGGCACGTCCTTTCGCTATGCACGGACGAAAACGCCGGAAGACATCGGGGCGAACAATTGGGAGCTGGACCGGCGTGTGGGGACCGATGGGACCTATTCCTTCTTCTCCGAGCCGCGTCCGGGCAACGTCCATGTCTTCTACCGCTATTCGCCCCAGGGGGGCTACAAGAACCCCTTTCTCGGCCTGCGGACCACGACGGACGGTGGGGATACGTGGAGCGACGTGGTGAAGCTGGCGAGTTTTCCAGAGGCCTGCAAGATTTACCGGGGGGCCTACGATGCTGCCAGCGACCGGGTTCATTTGCTCATAAGCCCGCGTGGTCCGTTGGGCGGCAGAGCGGGGGCGGTACACTGCATGTATGATCTGGAAAGCGGCAAGCTGCTGTCCCTCACGGGGGCGGAACTCGGGCCCGTCGGCACGGTGGAGACGTTCCAGGGAAACATGCCGAAGATTTTTGAGGGGCGCGTCGACTTTGTGTTGCACGACGGCACGCCGTATTTTTTCTATCAAAATCTTGACTCCAATTTATAATACCACTATATGCTGGAACCCAATCATCTAAATCACCAGCAGTCAACCCGTGCCAACCCACGTTACCCATATCTGCCTTAAACTCTGGTGCGGCAAGAATATCTTCTGTAAAATCTAATGCATTATTTCTATTCGAGATTCGTTTCATCTGCATCATATAAAATTTAAGTGGATCGCCAACTCCCATGTCGTCCATG
>CAXBPH010000047.1:0-33538 GCA_963977445.1 uncultured bacterium
CATCCTCACCATCCTCACCATCCTCACCATCCTCACCATCCTCACCATCCTCACCGGGCGCCTTGGAATTATCCGCAGCATCGTCGACCGTCTCGCTCGTTTCTTCTGTTACTTCTGGCGCGGCTTCCGTTTCGGCTGCTTTTTCGAGTTCCTGGAGGCGGGCGAGGAGCAAATTACGTGCTTGTTCCATTTCCAGGTAGCTGAATTGAGGGTCGGGTACCTCTATCAGGCGATTGCCAATGCGATCGGTGTAGAGGGTAATGCGAACTTCGCCATCAGACTCATCGGACTCTTTGATGAGCCGGAACACTTTCTGGCGACGCAACAGACCAGCGGCAAGGAAGGCCTTGGCCATTTCCACCCGTGACGATTCTTCCGCCGCTTCGTAGAAGAGCTGGCGTAGGGGGGAGAACACCTCCGGTGCATCGTTTTCTTCGATTTTCGGGTCAAAATAGACCATTTTCCATACGGAATAGGCATGGTGATCGGTCTGGGCGGTCCAACAGTCGGCGCAAAAGTCCTCTCGCTGCAGGGCTCCTTCTACGACGCGAACCGTAGACGTGACGGCTTGTTCGTGTATGAAATCATTCCCGCACGCGGCGCATGCATGGGCGTTTTTACTGATTTTTATATTCATGGTGGGGTACTGCTAACCTGGTCGTGTTGAGGGAAGGGGATTATTCGGCGGGGGCTTTCTTGCCCCCAGCCCCGACGATACCGCCCCCGATCTTAAACAGATCGAGGAGGATTTGTCTAGGGAGATCGACGACTTTCATGACATCGCTGGTGACTTCCACGGCTCCGCTGACGATGGTATCACCAACTGACGGCAGCCCTTCAAGTTCCATCTTGGGGGCGAAACTCGGGCCAAAGATGTGAAAGGTCAGTTCCAGATTGGTCTGGCTGTGCTTCAGGCCGTCGAGATTGAAATAGGTGCGTAAGGCGGGGACCCCTTTGGCCGTAGCGGCGGGCAGGGAGAACCGAAGCAGATAATCCATATCACCATTGACCACGAAGTGGCCGTTGCCCGATATTTTTACCGCGTCCGATTCGAGAAGCATATTGGTGGTCTTAACCAAATCGCCTTCAAGGGCCACATCGGCAGTGAAATGGGTAAAGCGGAGGGAGGGGGGCAGGGTGATGGATGCTTCTTCTATCTGCCGCTCAAATTGGGCAAAGAGGTAGTCCGCACTGAATTGCCCGTCTACCACATCGAAGTAGCCCGTTCCCTTGAGGGTGCCGGTATCGTCTTTGTCCACTTCGTACGCGATACCGCCCGTCATGGTTCCGGTAAAAATCTCCGGTAATTTCAGGTGTTCGAGCAGGTAGGCGGCGGGTACCTTGTCCCAATTGGCGTCGAGCTGGTGGACGTTGTCTGGTTTTGATGCGGAATACATACCACCGATACTGCCGCCACTCACCATCGCTTTAAATGACTTGAAGCCGCTCTTGTTCACATCGGCATAGGCGGAACCACTGAAGTTGGTCCCTGACCAGGGAGGATAACTGATAACATCGGCTTGAAGGTCATAGATCCAGGCCCGATCCAGTGGGGGAAAGGTTTCCAGGGATGGATCATCTTCTGCACGTAACGGAAGCAACCAGGGGGTCCCAAAGGGGGGAAGCGACGCGGAGGCGGTTTTCAGGGTCAAGGTACCGGTCCGCACTTCGCCTTCCTTGAAGACTCGGGTATCGATGCTTATGTCGGAGCCGGTAATGGGGCGGTTTGTCCCGTCGGGTAACATCGTAAGGGTGTCGATATGGCCACCGATTCTCAATTCGAGTATTGCCGGTGATCCGGTTGTTCTGCTCCATCCCAGATGGCCTTCCGTTCCGACACCACCGGAGACCGTGTAGGGCAGATTCAGGACCTTATCCACGGTGCCCATTTCAATGTGGGGGGAATCAAGATCAAGTGCCTGAAGTTCCCATTTCTTCCCCGTGTAGCCAAGTGCGATGTCTGCATTGATTTCGGCCGTATCCAAGGCGGCTGTTCCCGTAATCGTTATCGACTTTTTCGGGATAACGTCTATATGGAGGCGCTGAATGCGAGCGCCGATACCGGGACGCTTTGCCAACCACCATTCCCAATCGAGTTGGGTGCGGGTCAGGTCGGCGGCGGCGTCGATCTCATAGCGTTTGGGGGAAATGGTGCCGGTCAGGGAGTTAATGGTGACGGGGCCGCGCATGGTCAGGAGCGGGTGGTTGGCCACGGCCTCAATCTCTTCCACGGCCCCGAGGTCACCAGCGAGATTCAGCGACAAGGTCTCGGAGGCCATGGTGTAGTCCAGGCTTCCCCGTATCGTGTTGCCAGCAATCTGGGCAATCAGTGGTTTGAAGGCGAGGGTTCCGTCTCCAAGGATGAGTGTACCGGTGATGTTTTCGGCGAGAATTCCCGATGCATCATGATTGATAGTTCCATCACTCAGCGAAAGACGTCCTGTGGGCAGGGAGCCATCGGAACGCCAGGAGAGGCTCATGAAATTGAAGGCCAGATCGGCGTTTGGCAGGGCGGAGGTGCTGGGCACAAAGCGGAGCCCCCCGGCACCCAACTGGGCCTCTACGCCGACGTCGGGTGAGGTCGCATCGCCCTTAAAGGTCACATAGAAGACGTAGGGGTCTGAGGCTTCGAGGGTCAACTTGCCGTGTTCTTCGAGCCAACTGCCCGAGGCGAGGGCCATGATGTCGTCTATTGCGAATTGCTGAACCTCGAGTTTCAGATCGAGTACGGGTGGGTCTTGTGCGAAGGATACCGTTCCTTCCACCTGCCCCTCGAATTCGGGCGATAGGGTCTTGGCGGTGTTCAGCGTGAGGAGGTGGGTGTTCACGTCGTAACTGGCCAGGGCATTGAGCAGGCCGGACTCAGGGACGGGCATATCCTGGGCCGCCCGCAGTTGCAGGTCTTGAAAGGGCACTTCCAGTCCCAGGACCATGGTGCGACGGGGATAGCCGGACACCCGGATGCTTGGCTGGGCTGTGCCGGCGCTTACGTGCTTGTCGAGTAGGGGGAATATGGGGGCGAGGCGCTGAGAATCGAGGGCGTCACATTGTATACGAAGGTCGAAATTTTCGAGCGAGGCGTAGCGCGCAAATACCTGGAAGCCCCCGGTTTCACCTTCATCGAGGTGACCGTCGAGATTGGCAATGATATGGGAAGAGTCGGGGAGTCGATTTAGATCAAAGTTGATCGTATCTATCCTAAAGGCAGTATCACCAACAATATGCTCGATCTCGATGCTGCAATTTCGGCCGACTGCCCGAAAGGGGATAGGCTTTGCCAGGGCGGAGCGCTCAGCCAGATCGCTGGTGAACCAGTAGTTGCCCCGGGGCCGTGTCAGGCGAATCCTGGCATTATCCAATTGGATTCGACTTATGGATACGTGCCCCTGAAGCAGATCGGCAATGTTTACCCGCAAGAGTGCCTCAGGGACGTGGATTTCTACGGTGGGTCCGGTCTCGGAGTCGACAAGCACGTGGAGCGCTTGCATGCGCAACCCCCGAAGGCCATCGACGCGGACGCCCTGGGCATCGAGAAGCACGCCAGTTCGTTGTTCAATCTCGGCCTGCACGGTGGTGCGTAGTGCTTCGAGCTGATACTTTACGAAAAGTACCCCGCCCGCAACGATCGCCGTAAGAACAAGAAGGGCCAGTAGCCACAGACGAGTCATGCGGCTCTGGCCCAAAGGCGCGGATGCGGTGTGTGTATCTACGTTCTTACTCGCCTGCACGCGCTTCCTGTACAACCTCTTCTTCTATAGTAGCGCTGACCTGAGCACCACGATTGGCCCAGGGTAGATCCTTGGCTTTGATAATCTGGTCTCGGACCTGCTCAGCAATCTCGGGGTTGTCTTTGAGATATTGGCGTGTCGCTTCCCGACCCTGACCAAGATTTTCTCCATTCATAGAAAACCAGGCCCCGCTTTTGCGTATGATTTTCTCTTCCACCGCAAGATCAAGAATATTACCTTCCTTCGAGATACCTTCATTGAAAAGGATATCGAACTCTGCAATACGGAAGGGAGCACCAAGTTTGTTTTTAACAACCTTGACCTTAACCCGGTTACCCACGTTGGCTTCTCGTTCCTTGATGGCCGCAATCCGGCGAATATCCAGACGGATGCTGGCATAAAACTTCAACGCCCGGCCACCGGTGGTGGTTTCGGGGCTGCCAAACATGACGCCGATTTTCTCACGAATCTGATTGATGAAAATCACCAGCGTATTGGATCGACTGATAATGGCAGTAAGCTTACGAAGGGCCTGAGACATAAGCCGGGCCTGCAAGCCCATGTGGCTGTCGCCCATGTCGCCTTCTACTTCCGCTCTGGGTACGAGGGCCGCAACGGAGTCGATGACAATGACATTGACCGCATTGCTGCGAACAAGACTCTCACAGATCTCGAGGGCCTGCTCGGCGGTGTCGGGTTGGGAAACCAGCAGATTATCGATGTCTACGCCAATTTTGGTCGCAAACTGAGGATCCAGTGCGTGCTCGGCATCGATAAAGCAGGCAATACCACCATTGCGCTGTGAATTGGCAACCACATGGAGGGCCAACGTCGTTTTACCCGAGGATTCGGGGCCGAAAACTTCGACGACCCGGCCAACGGGCAAGCCGCCGATTCCGGTGGCAATATCCAGGGCCAGACTGCCCGTAGAAATGGCATCAATCCGCTGGGTCATGCTGTCATCACCCAGACGGACCAAGGTGCCCCGTCCAAATTGTTTTTCCAGTTGGGAGAGCGCGATATCGAGCGCTTTGCCCTTGTCTTCATTAGGTGTTGGTTTGGCAGCCATGGCTAGCTCCTTTGGTTACACTGAACAAAAATTCACCACGTCCCTATAGTGCCAAAACACTGAATGAATGTCAAGTAAAAAGTTCGGCGTATTTCTGAACCCTAGTGTACGCCTTTTTTCCCGCTAATGTACACGTCCAGGTGCACGCCCTACTCCGTTTCAATACGCTCGAGCGCATAGGTGCCAGAATATAGGCCCAAGCCCACAATATCCAGCTCAAAATGCTCCCCAACCACATCAATGATTACCTGATTTTTCTCGGTAATTGTATAGCGGCCTTTAATCGTGCCATTGACGAGCAAGACGTTCTCCGGCTGAAAATGTAAACGGAATTGTCCGCCCGACCAGATCGTTCCGATGAGGGATTCAGCGTTCAGGGTCGGTCCCTGGGCTTCCGTCGCAGTTCGGGCTTTCATTTCCGCCATGCGCTTTTCCCGCCGGACGCGCCAGCGTTCCAGGGCTTCTTCGATGCGACCAACGGGAACGCTGTAGGTCATATAGCCGATGAACATCTCTTCAAAGGTCTGATCACCGAAGCCAACGGTGTCGGACGGGTCAGGATTGGCCGGGTTCTGGGCGGAGTTATCAAAGGCACCTTCACAGAGAATGACCGTATCGGCGGGGAGGATTTTGGGCGCAGCGAGTTGATAGGTGGTCTGCCAGTCGAAGTTATAGCGGGGCACCGAAAGCAGGACTTCCGATTCGCCAGAGGGGTAGAGGGCCGTGTATCGGAAGCGGCTGCCGCGATAGTGCATGTGGGGCGACATGCCGTAGAGGGTGACCTCGCCTGGCCAAACTCGATGATCTTCTTCCACCGGAAAGTCACGGACTCCCGGAGGTATCTTAAAGCTGCCATTGAAGGCGGCCCGCGTTACGAGCTGGTGGGTCGGCGTTCCGTCATAAAAATAGAGGCCCAGAGCTGATTGGTCCGTCTCGGCCTTACCGGTGGTCACATAGTGGATTTGAAACAGAAAGGTCGAGCCAGCAGGAACGAACTTGGCCGTGCCCGGGGGAAAGGGTTCCTGTCGACCGCCGGGAACGAATCCCGCGAAATAGCCGCTGGCACCTCCATCCACCTCGGGTTCAAGTTGTTTCTTTTCGTCAGGATACTGAATGAATACGAGGGCATGATGCACGACCTCGGGGTTACCGGGTCGTATCTCAATGGCCCGTAGCCAGGTGTCTTCATGCAGTCCGGAAGGAACGGAAATAAGCTGATACTCCACAACACCCTCGGGTGGGATTTCCTGGGCCGACGCCATGGTGAGGAGCTTGTCGGGCGTGCCATTGTCCCATTCCTGTGGTGCGCGCTCAGGCAGATCGGCGAGGGGGTCCGGTCCCTCACCCCGGGGTGTACCTTGATCAATCCAGGCCAGCAAGCTGCGTTTCTCTTCGCCAGAGAGGGAAAAATCGTTGCGGAAGGTGCCAATGTGGGGATCGGCACTCCAGGGCGGCATCCGGTCGGTGAGAATAACTTCCCGGGTCATTTCGGCCCAACCACGGACCTTTTCATAGCGATTGAAGGCGAAGGGCGCCGCACCATTTTCTTGATGACAGGTCACACAGCGCCGAATCAGGATGGGCGCAATATCCTTTTCGTAGGTCAGGGAGTCGAAGGGCGGCGCAATAGGTAAGGCAGGGGATTCGGGAATGGCTACCTCGGTCGGTACGGGTGTGCGAAAGAGAGAAGACATTTTTTCGGCCTCTGCGGCGATGGTGCTCCGGAGGGTGGTGCGCCATCCGTCGGTTGCGATCATGAGCAAGGTGCCGTTCTGGGTGACCGCCAGCGCCCCGGTGACCAACTGGTCCTGGTCCATTAAGATGGGGAGATTGGTCGCGTCCCGGATAGCCGGATCGGCCATGCGCGCATCGTCGCGGGCCATTCCTGGACTGGTATTCACGATGAAATGCCGCATGCTGCTGGTGGATGTTGCATCGGCAAGGGCCTGAAAGGTGCGCAGCGACGTCGGCGTGTCCTCCAGCCGAATATCGCAAAACAGGAGGGCCAAGGTCTGTACATCGGCGTTTCGATAGAGCTCAACCGCACGTCCCTCGTGATCCAGCAAGGCGAAATTTGGAACCGCTTGCCCCGTTGCGCAGGTGTTGGAGACCGTCAACAGGCAGAGCAGCAGGGGGAAGAGGTGTCGGCCTGCGTCTGACCAGCAACCTGAATTGCATGGGCGACTACCGTGGAAATCCAGCATGTGCATAATCTGCTCCGGTTTGTATAGGGCATGGTAAAAATACAACAGGCCCGCCGACAGGCGCTGGGCTCAGGTTAGACCGGGAAAGTTGGCCCGGGGTTGCGCGGAGGAAGCCTCAACATTGATTCGGGATTCGTCGTGGTGTCGTGTTAAGATAGGCCTGAAAGTGGGGCGTTTGATAAATGAGGAATGACGTAATGACGATGCTTGGTGTCCTATTGATAAGTTTAGTTGGCGGCACTGTTTATGACAAGGCTCCGGCCGACGTCGATGCCTATTTGCAGGCCCTGACGACTACCGAGCCTACCTTTGTCGAACGGTTTACCCACGTGGTGAAAGATGCCGTTGGAACACCCTACGCCGATGGCCCCCTTGGCGAAGGCCCCCAGGGTACCTACGACACCGATCCCCTGATGGATTTGTCCCGGGTCGATTGCGTCACCTTTGTGGAGCAAAGCGTTGCGCTGGCCACCGCGGGCGACACCCATGAGGCGGAGGCGAAACTGCAGTTGCTGCGGTATGCGGACGGGCAGATTGACTTTGCCACGCGCAATCACTTTATGCTGGTGGACTGGATTCCCAATAATCCCTGGTGCCTGGATACGACGGCGACCCTCGGTGTGCCCACGGCGAAGGTGACGCGCACTATCAGTAAGTCGGCATTTTTTAAGTTGGTGAAGGCCCCCACATTGGGGCAGGATATCCCCGACCGGGATGTGACCATAACCTACGTGCCCTCGGCCAATGTGGCTGCCGCCGAAGCCCGCTTGCGGGAGCCGACCCTCGTTGTGTTTCTTGGTACCGTCGATTGGCTTTTCTCGCTCCATTGCGGTATCTATCTTCCCGACGGAAACGGTGGCGGGGCTTTGTATCACGCCAGCTCCAAGGCAGGAAACGTTTCCGTCACTGATTTGTCCGACTATGTGGCGGGCCAGGGCAAGCGTTATATCGGCATTACGACCTATACCATTACATCACCACTGACAACCAGCGCCGCTGGTTGACAGCGAGTGCTATTAATATTATCTGAACCAAATCGTGTAACTATCACTGAATTCGGATACGGAGACTACGGAAGGGATCCTTATGAGACTGCAGGATAATACCACAGGAATTGACCGCTCTCACCCACTTGCCGTGGTAGTGGTGGGTGCGTCTGGCGACCTGGCGTTGAAAAAAATATACCCCGCGTTGTTTGCGCTATTTTGCCAGGACCTGCTGCCGAAGCAGTTTCATATTGTGGGCTTTGCCCGCAGCGAAATGAGCAACGAAGATTTCAGGAATCGTGTGGAAGAAAAACTGACCTGCCGCTATGTGCCGGGCCAGCAATGCGATGAACTGATGAGGGCCTTTCTTAAGAATTGCACCTATATGTCGGGCAACTACAATAGCGCCGAATCGTATCGCAAGCTCCACACAGAGCTGGAGCACATCAAAACCGAAGGCCAGGAAAACCGTGTTTTCTATATGGCCATTCCTCCCTTTCTGTTTCTGGAAGTGGCCAATGCCCTCCACGACGCCGAGCTGGTTACGCAGGAAGAAAAGCGTGGCTGGAGCCGTGTGGTAATCGAGAAGCCTTTCGGTAGCGACCGAGAGTCTTCCGATGCCTTGACCGAGAGCATGCGCCATGTATTCAGTGAAGAGCAGACCTACCGGATTGATCACTATCTGGGCAAGGAAGTCATACAGAATCTTCTGGTACTTCGCTTCGCCAACTTGATCTTCGACCCCATCTGGAATCGTACCCATATCAAGAACGTGCGTATTTCCTGGACGGAGAATCTAAGCTTGCAGGGGCGGTCCGGCTACTTTGACCAATACGGCATTATCCGTGATGTTATGCAGAACCACCTCTTACAGATGGTCGCGTTGGTCGCCATGGAACAGCCGGTTGCGTTGAATTCAACCTATGTTCGCGATGAAAAAGTTAAAGCACTTCGTGCCATTAAGCCGCTGGCACTTGCCGATGTCGTAGTGGCCCAATATGGCCCCGGCTCGACCGACGGCAAACAGCACTTTGGCTATCTCCAGGAAAAGGGGACGCCTGAAGGATCGATTACGCCAACCTATGCGGCCGCTGCGCTCAAGATTAACAACCGTCGCTGGGATGGCGTGCCCTTTCTCATTCGTGCGGGAAAGGGCCTGGGCGATTCTAAAACCGAGATTCGTATCCGTTTCCAGGCCATGCCGGGCAATATTTTTGCCAAAGCGGCCAAAGGTCTGCCGGAGAACGAACTGGTGATTCAGGTGCAGCCCGATGCAGGGTTGACCATGCGGATCGTTAACCGGGTTCCGGGGCTGGGAATTCGCCTCGATGAGACCAAACTCGACTTACGCTATTCATCGGCCTTTGAAGGCGCGATTCCCGATGCCTATGAATCACTGATTCTGGACGTGATTCAGGGCGATAAGAGCCTGTTTATCCGTGCTGACGAACTTGAAGCGGCCTGGGATATCTTCACACCGGTTCTCCATGATCTGGAAGCCAAGCATGTGGAGCCCGAGAGCTATGAATTTGGAAGCGAAGGCCCGGAAGCCGCGGACGCCCTCGCCGCACGCTTTGGCGCCAAGTGGTAGTACTTGGTACACCGTGAAATGTACGTGACCTCGCCCGCCCCATCGGGCAGCGAGGCTGAAACCTGGAATATCGTAAAATGACTATTAACGTTCGTGATTTTGATTCTAAAGATGCCCTGCTTGCTGAAGTGGAGGCGTTGATTCGCTCCACCCTTTCCAAATCCTCCGAGCGGGAATACGCCCTGATGGTGTCGGGGGGGAATACCCCCTTGCCTGTGTACGCCGCAATTGCCGCCGACCCCATCGAAGCGTCACCCCAAGCCTATCTGGCCTTTACGGATGACCGGTATGTACCCATCGATTCTCCCGACAGCAACTTCGGGAATGCCCGCGCCATGATTGAGGCGGTCGGCTTGGCCGAGCGCACCATACGCATTAACCCGGATCTCGATATAGAAGCCTGTGCCGCCCGGTATGACGCCGATTTGGCGGCTTTCCTGGCCCGTGGTGCATCCATCCCTGTAGCGCTGCTGGGCCTTGGGGCAGACGGTCACACGTGTTCGCTATTTAATGACACGGATCTGGCCCGCGCGGAGAATTGTTTAGCAGCGCCCGCCTACAAGGAAAGCCCGCCGGACCGTATTACGGTGAGCCCGAAATTGCTTGCCCAGGTAGGTGAAATTATATTCGTGGTGGCCGGCGACGACAAGGCCGAGATGATCGATGCCTTAATTAACAACCCCGATTCCATAACGGCTGGCAAAGCTGTTTCACAATGTGCGTCCGTTTCCCTTTGGCGGGTCTAGAGGACGCTAACTGAGGCGGTGGAAACATGTGTTTCCTCCGCAGCTATCCGCAAGTCAGAGGCCAATGAGAAATCGCGGACGAAATGTATCAGTCTGGATTCAGGGCGCTATCCGTGTATCTATGGGTATGGTGCTCTGCATGACGGCCCTGAGCGCCCGCGGGGATGTATTGGAAACGGCGGGCGGGGAGTCTCTCTCCGGCCAGCTTACCCGTATCGTCGACGGTATACTCGTCTTTCGAACCTCCCTCAAGGGTCAGATGATGGTTCCCATGGGGGAAGTGCAATCTGTCCGGACCGATGCGCGCTGGATAATAACCCTGCGGGACGGCGCGGTTTATATTGGCCAGTTTGCCGACGGGGGCGTACTCGAAGATGGCAGGCCGAGCGAGACGACGCCCCTTTCCATGCTCCTCATTGATTCGGCCAAGCTGGCCCCGCCATTGCCCGCGAAGTCCCAACCGGACTGGTCGGAGAATAAACGGTGGGGTCACCAGATGGCCACCGGCGTTTCGTCCCATTGGGGCACGGAAGAATCGGTAAAGCCCTTTGCAGAGTGGATAGGGACTCGCCAGACGGAGCGCAGTGAACTCGCCCTGCGCTTTCGTTTTGATTTGTCCGCCTATGACGATCTGGGAGACTATCTGCGGGCGGATGCCTTGTGGTTTGGCCGTAATTCCGGGGCCTGGTCGCCTTTTGCCGCTGTCAGCGTGGGGCGCAACGTGGAAGAAGCTATCGACTGGCGCACCGGACTCACCATCGGGCTTCGTCACGAATTCGCATCGGGGGCAGATGTCGAGACAGCCGTCTATGGGGGATTCACGGCAACCGAAAGCGATTGGGAAGGCATCGGGCGGGATTTTCCGTGGTTTCTCCGTCACCCCCCGACGGAAGAGCGTGATTTACGACTCTATCTTGGTCTCTCTCACGCCCAGCCGGTGTGGGGCGGCGGTCGTTGGGACGGACGGCTATCCCTCATGCCCCAATTGTCCACGTCCAGCAATTTTCGTGCAGAGCTGGAATCGGCACTTACCTATCCATTGACCACGCAACTCCGTTTGCGGCTGGATGTGTTGATTACGTTTGAAGAAGAGCCCGAGTTTGCCCCCGTGAATTCCATTGATACCCGCGTGGGAGCAAGTGTACAGTTTCAGTTTTGATTGATGGTGCTGTGCCGCCGTCGAATGGGCAGTAAATGAATTGGAGAATCAGGTTTATGAAATTCTGGCCAGCAGGTGCCGCGCGCCTCGCAGAATTGGTACTCGGTTTGACCTACCTGACGGCAGCGATGCTGAAGGCAGTCGATATCAACGCCTTCCTGCCGCAGATACACGCCTATCAGATAGTCAGTTCGAGTAGTCAACTCGTTGCCATCGCCCTGACCGCCCTGGCCCTGGAAACGGCGTTGGGCGTGTGCATGGTGCTTGGGACGCCCCGGCGAAACCTGGTTTTCGGGCTCGGCGCCGCCATGTTGTGCTTTTTTACGGCTGTCATTGTGTATGCCTGGCAGGTCAATGGCCTTGAAGATTGCGGCTGCTTTGGTAAAGTTAAGTTTACCCCGCCCCAGGCTATCGGTAAGAATCTCGTCATGTTGGCCCTGACGGGGTTGGCCTGGTATGGCCTGGTGTGGCGGACGAAGAATCCCGAACCCATTCGGGGAGGCGTGTTGCGCATGGTTTCTGCCGTCATCCTGGCGGCAATCGTATGCGTGGCGGTTGTGCCGCAACTGGGAACTACCGAGGTAATTGAGGTGCCAACGACACCTGGTGGCGGGGGCGAAGCGACGCCCAACGAGCCTGTGGGGCCTTTTTCGGGGTATGTCATCCAATCTGACTACGGAGACACCTTCGATCTCAGCAAAGGAGACCATCTGGTGGCCCTGCTGAGCATGACCTGCGATCATTGTATGGATTCGGTGCCTCAGCTCAATGAATTTGCCTTTGACAATACCCTGCCCCCCTTGGTTGCGATATGTCTGGAGCCGGAAGAGGGCAGCATGGCCGAGTTTAAAATGATTACCCAGCCCCAGTTTCCCCTCTTTTCCATTGGCGACAAAGGATTAAAGTTCTTCCCCTTGTTGGAGACCGCATCGAGTCCGCCACGGTTGGTTCACGTCCGCGATGGGGTAACGGTGCAATCCTGGGACGGGGAAATGCCCGATTATGCGACACTTGTAGAGGCCCTTTCGAGCGCAGGATTTGCGCAAAGTGAGAAATAAAAGGGATATGTGCAATCTACTTCAAATTCGCTGGATTGTTACTTTGCATAATTTAGAGCGATTTGCTATCATCATTTTCCTGTGTTTACTTGGGTCGAAGGTAGAATGGCTGGTATGCCGTCCATATTGACGTATCCCGGGTTGTCAGAGTACGAAGCGTTTTCATAAAAATATTTTCTGGTCATCCATAGAGTGTGCAAAATACTCCGTTTTGGGGGTTTTGCAGGTAGTATCGCCTCTGGGCGCGCAAACCACACGAAAGGCCTCATTCTGTGTCTGTAGTAATCGAAACGAAGGGACTTTCGAAGATCTACGAGAGTTCGTTCCGAGGGCAGGATGTTCATGCCCTCAAGGAACTGGACCTCACCGTAAAATCGGGAGAGATCTTCGCCTACCTGGGACCGAATGGTTCGGGTAAGACGACAACGATTAAGATGCTTCTGGGGCTTATTTTCCCCACATCGGGAAGCATCGAAATACTTGGGTTAAAGGATATTGCATCGGCAAAGGTGCGCCAGAATATTGGCTACCTTCCTGAAGGTGCCTATTACCCCGACTTCCTCAAAGGCGAAGAAATTCTGCGCTTTTATGGCCAACTCTATGGGTTGGGGGGTAAAAAGCTTGAAATCCGTATTTCCGAAGTGCTGGAGGAAGTGGGCATGACCCACGCCCGCAAGCGCTTACTTCGGGGCTATTCCAAGGGTATGCGCCAGCGCATCGGCCTGGCCCAGGCCCTTATCAGCGATCCACAGATTCTGATTCTGGACGAGCCGACCACCGGTCTGGACCCCATTGCCCGTAAGGAGATGCGTGATATTCTTGCCCGTCTTCGTGATCGGGGCAAAACCCTCATGATTTCAAGTCACGAGCTGCTGGAAGTAGAACTTATCAGCGACCGGGCTGGAATTCTCTATCAGGGCGTGCTTCAGAATCTGGGTACCATCGACGAGTTGTTGACGGACCGGGATTTGACCATCGAAGTGGCGAGCGCTTCGGAAAGTGATCTCAGTGTGTTGGCGGAGAAAGGAATCACCCAGGAAGATCGGGTGGCCGGCAAAATGATTCTCCGTGTTGCCAACACGCTCAGCGCCTATGATGCGCTGGAGATATGCAAAGCGCAAAATTTGGAGTTAGTGAGTGTCGCGCCCCGGCGTGAAACCTTGGAAGAACTCTTTGTCCGCACCGTCGGTGAAGCACAAAATCGGAGTATCGCCTAATGTCGGCTGTAGTAGATTATTTTCGCGGTCCCTGGTGTATCGCCGTCTTTACGTGGCGGGAAGGGATTCGTAAGAAGACCCTCGTAGGCTTTCTTATCCTCAGTCTGCTTGTGATTTTCGGTTCCTTCTTCATGTCGTCTTTTCTTAATCAGACGACGGGTGGTGGACAGGTCGAGACAGAAATTGACGCCAAGCTCATTAAAGATATCTGCGTGGCAACGATTTCTATTTTCGGCATGTTGATAACCATCTTTATTTCGGCGTCTGTTGTGCCAAACGAAGTAGAAAACAAAGTGGTTTATACCGTGCTCTCCAAACCGGTTCGCCGGATGCAGTATCTGCTTGGAAAGTTCATGGGTGTACAACTTATCGTCCTGGCGAACTTGTTGCTGATGACCTTGTTATTTATCAGTGCCATTTACATCAGACAGGATGAGTTTCCCAAACTGCTCCTGTGGTCGGCCTTATTGACCTACTTTGAGTTTCTCATCGTTTCGTCCTTTACCTTCGCCATTTCCTGTGCGGCAAGTTCTGCGGTATTGCCAACGATCGGTGGGTTGTTCATTTACCTGACCGGCAATCTAACGGAATACCTGAGTGACGTCAGCAACCGTTCCGACGAAGCTGAATTTTTCAGCGCCATGATCGGTAACGTGGCGGATGCGCTCTACAATATTCTGCCCAATCTCCAGAAATTCAGTATCAAGACGGAAATCCTTGCCCTGAGTCCCGGTGCGCCACTTTCGCCGGAGAAGTATGAGCAGATTCCCAATCTGATTCTTTACGGTATTGCCTACGCCGTATCTGGATATGTGCTTGCGTATTGGGTCTTCCGCCGTAAGGAGCTGTAGTCATCCTATGAAGAAGTATCCTAACTTAACACTCGCGGCCATCATGTGTTTCGCTATATTGGTCGGCTCTATTCAAGGCCAACGTCTTGATCGACTCTTTGAAGTGGAGGCCTTCCTTCAGTGGATGGCCGCCGCCGCTGCCAATGAACGGCTCGATTTCGACGAATCCACGGAACACGAGGATAGTGCACTTTACAGCGAGGTCGTCGCTGCGACCCAGGATCAGGTTGCGGCAGAAGTGACCGGCGAGCTGGAAGAGGGGCACAATGCCCTCAGCGAAGCGCTGGAAGACAGCAAGTATGACGCCTTCTTGTATAAAATGGCGAAGAGCGATGAGCTTAAGCCACTGCGCGATGAGTTTCTTGAGTCGCTGCGCAGTGGAAAGCTGCGCTATACACAGAATGTGACCTACGCAGCGGTTGTGAGCGGCATGGAAGGGCAGGGGTCGGTCAGTATCTTCAACCTCTTCTTTGGATTCCGTAAAGTCGCCGCAAACTTTGTCTGGTTGCAGGTTGACCGTTACTGGCACGCTGGATTGCTTCATCGGATGATTCCGTTGATGAAGACCTGTGTGCTTCTGGATCCCGGGTTTGTTGATGCCTACCTGCTTGGCTCTTGGCATCTGGGATACAACGTGACTGCGAGTATGGATTTTACGCCCTATCCGCTGCGCACGTGGAGTGACAAGTACCAGGACTGCATCGGTGATCAGCAGAATTACTACTACATCGCCGTGGATTTCCTGAAAGACGGTATCCGGAATAATCCCCGAAATTACAAGTTGTATTTCGACCTGGGATTCTCCATGTATCGGGAAAAACTTAATGACACAGAGAATGCGGTCAAGTACCTGACCCGTGCGGCCCGTTTGCCCCACGAACGTTGGGTGCCCCGGATGCTCTACAAGTGTCTGGAAGAAAACGGTGATTACGAGAAAGCCCTGGAAGGCTGGAAAATCAATTTAGAACGCTTTCCGGGACACGAGGTGACGTTGCGCTCCATTGAACGCATCCATGGCCTCATCGCCGAGCGCAATGCCCAGCAGGCCCGAATGAAGGCCAAAGGGACCACGGACCCGGTTGAGCGGGAAAATCTCATGTCTGAATACCGCGCCCACGTGGCGGAGGCCCGTGCCATCTGGGAAAAGATGAACGAGCCATTTTCGGTCGGTCGCTTGCTCCGCTTGGATGCCATCGATCGGGCGGACAAGGGACTGTATCTGGAAGCGGTAAGTCTTCTGGACAAAGGTCGCTATGAGACGGGTTCACTTTTTGATGAGTTTTCCAATCTCATCATTGAGTTCAAGCATGCCGGTGGTCTGCCCCTTTCCCTCTCCGAACAGAAGCAAATGATTCGTGAAGAAGAAAGCACCAGTTGTATTGGTATGCCGGAATCGGTCCGCCAGGAACGTCTGATTGCCTATCAGGAGAGTCAGCAGCCCACAATCTAAGGGGTTATTAGCTAAGAACGTGATACCGGGTGAGCCTGCTGAAATTCAGCATGGCTCACTCGTTTTTCAGGGGTAATTAATTTTCGTGAGCGAAGCAAAAAAAATCGGCCAGAATCTGGCCACCATACAGTCTCAAATTGCGTCGGCGGCCCAGCGTTCCAGACGTGACGCGTCGGCTATTACCCTCGTTGCGGTTACGAAGTCCGTTGGCCTCGATGAAATACGCATACTGCGAGACTTGGGTATCACCCATTTCGGTGAAAACCGCGTGGATATCGCCCGTGAGAAGATAGAGACCCTGTCGGATACGTCGCTCACCTGGCACATGATTGGCAACGTGCAGCGACGAAAGGCTAAAGAAGTCCTTCAGCTTTTTGATACTATAGACGCCATTGATCGAATCTCCCTTGCAGCGACCTTGCAGCGGCATGGTGAAGGGGAAGATCGTTTGTGTCGGGGGCTGGTGGAGGTGAATGTGTCCGGAGAGGCCCAGAAGCACGGGTTTTCCCCCGATAATCTTGCAGAGGGTCTGGCCGAAATTACTGCAATGGACCGGATACAAATCGACGGGTTGTTGACCATGGCGCCGTACACAGCGGATCGTGAGGCGTTGATGGCCCTGTTTGGCACCCTGCGGACACTGGCAGAAGCGTTTAGACTCCCGGTTGTCAGCATGGGTATGAGTAGAGATTTTGAAGAGGCGATCGAGGCGGGAGCGACCCAGGTACGGATCGGCCGTTCATTATTTGCTTAGGTACGGAAACGACACATAGATGTGGAACATCGCGGTGGTGATGACTGCCGCGAAGCGATAGAAGGAAAGTAGCTTTCATGAAAGAACAACTCGAGGCTCTCCAGGCCCAGGCGCTCGAAAAGATCGCCCAGGTGGCTGATCTGGCCGCGTTGGAAGAAACACGCGTCAATTTTCTGGGACGGAAGGGAGCCGTAACGGAAATACTGCGTGGTCTCGGGAAAGTGGCTGCCGAAGACCGCCCCGCCATGGGACAGCTCGCCAACGTGGTGAAAGACGCCATCGGATCCGCTCTCGACGGACGTAAGAGCGACCTGTCGGTCACCGCCGATGCAGCCCGAGAGGCGAGTGAGGCGATTGACCTTTCTCTGCCCGGACGTCGCCCAAAGGGCGGGCATGTCCACATGGTCAACCAAGTGACCGAAGAGATTATCGATATCTTTGCCGGACTGGGTTTCCAGGTGGCGGTGGGGCCGGATATTGAGACGGAGTTTTACAATTTTGATAGCTTGAATACGCCTGCAGATCACCCGGCCCGTGATTCTCACGATACCTTCTTCGTGAAACCCGGCGTCGTGCTGCGTACCCACACGTCCCCCGTGCAGATGCGCGTGATGGAACAGGTCAAGCCCCCCGTGGCGGTCCTTGCACCAGGTCGTGTCTATCGGGTGGACTACGATGCCAGCCATAGCCCCATGTTCAATCAGATCGAAGGACTCCTCGTGGATGAAGGGGTAACCTTTTCCGACCTGAAGGGCACCCTGATGCATTTCGTGCATCATCTTTTTGGCAAGAACACAAAAGTGCGTTTTCGTCCCCATTTCTTTCCCTTTACGGAGCCTTCCGCCGAAATGGACATTAGTTGTACCGTTTGCTCGGGTTCGGGATGTCGCCTGTGTAAGAACAGTGGCTGGCTCGAAGCGTTGGGCTGTGGGATGGTGCACCCGGAAGTTTTCAAGCATGCGAACTACGACTACGAGAAGTATTCCGGTTTTGCATTTGGCTTGGGTATTGACCGCATCGCCATGTTGCGCCATGCCGTGCCCAGCATCAATCACCTCTACGATAATGACCTTCGTTTCCTGGAGCAGTTTTAATCATGCGCATTTCACTGAATTGGTTACAAGACTATATTGATATTGACGTCCCCGTGGAAGCGCTTGCCCACGAGATGACCATGCTGGGTTTGGAAATCGAGTCAATTGAGCAGCTGGGCGATGACGTTCAGGGCGTGGTGGTCGGCAAAATTATCCAGATTGAACCCCATCCCGATGCGGATAAAATTGTGGTATGCCAGACCGATGTGGGTGGGGATGAGCCCCTACAGATTTGCTGTGGGGCGAAGAACATGAAGGTGGGGGACAAGGTGCCCACAGCGGTGGTTGGTGCATCCCTCCCCGGTGGTTTTCAGATCGCCCGTCGTAAGATGCGCGGTGTCGAATCCCAGGGCATGATGTGTGCCGCCCAGGAAATTGGCCTCCCCGAAGGGGAAGACGGCCTGCTCATTCTCGATGAAGACCTGCCCATCGGTGCGGATATCAAAGAAGTACTGGGCTTGGGCGATGTGGTCCTGGAAATCGAAGTGACGCCGAATCGCGCCGATTGGGCCAGCATGATTGGTGTTGCCCGGGAATTGTCCGCACGCTACCAGAGCGAACTACGCATTCCTGAGGTGGCGCTCATCGAGCAGGGTGCACCGATTGAGACCGTCATATCGGTCACCGTGGAAGATTCCGAACTGTGCCCACGCTATATGGGACGGATGCTGACGGATGTCACGGTGGGGCCGAGTCCCGAATGGCTTTGCGAGCGACTGGTGGCCGCTGGACAGCGTCCGATTAACAATATTGTGGATATCACCAACTTCGTTCTCCTGGAGACGGGTCAGCCCCTACACGCCTTTGACTTCGACAAACTCGCCGACAAGCGTATTGTCGTTCGGAAGGCCCAGGCCAACGAACCTATCAACACGCTCGATGGGGAAGCCCGGAAGCTCGGCGAAGAGATGCTGGTGATCGCCGACGGGAAGAATCCCCAGTGCGTCGCCGGCGTCATGGGTGGTGCCGACAGCGAAGTCGGTGACAGCACCACGACGATCTTCCTGGAGAGTGCCTTCTTTCAGCCCGCGTCAGTGCGAAAGACATCGCGCCAACTGGGGCTGGTTTCGGAATCCTCCCAGCGATTTCAGCGCGGTGCCGATCCCGAAATGGCCGCCTATGCACTGGACCGGGCCGCCGAATTGATTCAGGATCTGGCGTCCGCCAAGATTGCACACGGCGTAATCGATCACTACCCGACACCCTTCGTGCCCCGGGAAGTTACGCTCCGCTATGCCCGTACCTACCGCTTGCTTGGGGTGGACGTTCCGCCGGAAGAGCAACGGGACTACCTGGAGCGCCTTGAATTTGAGATACTGGACCACAACGACACTGAGGTGAATGTGCGCGTGCCCTTGCGCCGCCACGATGTCAGCATGGAAGCCGATCTTATCGAAGAGATTGCCCGGCTATACAGCTTCGACAACATCCCCGTATCGTTGCCCCGCGCACGTCAGTGTGAAAAGGTTTTCGCGCCTCAGGAAAAGCGAATCCGCACCTTGCGTCACTTTCTGGTGGGATTGGGCCTGACCGAGTTCTACAACTGGTCCTTCAGCAACGCCGACGAAGTGGAGCGTGCTGCCTTGCCCGAGCAATACCGCGCCATGGTTAAGTTGGAAAATCCCCTTTCTGAGAAGCAGGCTACCATGCGTTCGAGCATTGTTCCCGCAGCCATTGGAAATGCCGCGCGAAATCTGAACCATGGTGTTCCGTCGGTATCCGCCTTTGAAATTGGACCTATCTATGTTCCCGGAGAAGGCGACGCCATGCCGGGGCAGCACAATCGGGTTTCTTTTGTCCTGGCTGGAGAGATGGAGTCGGCCCATTGGTCGCGCTCCAAGCGTGTCGTGGATTTCTACGATATGAAGGGCATCATCGAGGAGTTGGTTGGTCACTTTGGCCTGACGGCTACCTTTGAAGCTTCCGACTGGCTGACGTTCCAACTGGGACAGCGGGCGACCGTGCGTGTTGGAAAACACGTCGTGGGTACCTTTGGCCGTGTTGCCAGTGCCGTTGCCCGCGCCTTTGAAAGTGACCAGGTGATTTACGTTGCAGAAATCGACCTGGACCTGCTGTTGTCCCAGGAAGTCAGCGAGCCCCAGTTTCAGGCCGTCCCCACTTTTCCGCCGTCGGTGCGCGATCTCGCGGTTGTCGTTGATAGCGCGGTGCCCGCCGGCGAATTGCGGGAAAAGGCCGCTCAGTCGGGCGGTAAAATACTGCGTTCCGTCGAACTCTTTGATATATTTGAAGGGGAGCAAGTAGGAGCGGGTAAGAAGAGTGTGGCCTTGAACCTGGTCTTCCAATCAGAGGAGCGCACCTTGACCGACAAAGATACGCAGAAGGCCATCGACAAAGTGTTGAAGCGCCTCAAACATGAATATAAGGCGGAGCTTCGTTGAACCCACTGGTCAAAAGTTATCTCCGCCAGATAACAGAGTCCACGGCGGCGCTGAATGAAATCCTCTCGCAACAGCGGGAGACGATTGCGATCCAACAGGAATCGCGCGATGCGCTGCAGAAACAGGTGTGGAGCCGAAGCAAAGAAAATATTGTCCTGCAGGGAGCTGCTGCGGACTACGATGAATTGAAACAGGCCAACACCGCCTTTCGGGAACGAGAGGCGGAGTTGGCTGTTCGTTTACGCAATGTCCTGGCCTATTCCAGGGCACTGACCGAGGAAATTCGCCGATGAAAGGTGAAACGGTTCAGACCAAAATCGCAAATGTGACCCTGCGCCTCCCGGTCTTTCGGGATGAAAAAACGACCCTCGAATTGGCCGAAGAAGTGGGGAGAGTGGTCCTGGCGATGGAAGCCGATGCGGAGCGCTTTGATACCCAGGCCTTCGCCCTGCGGGCCGCCTTCGAATTTGCCCGAAGGCTCAAGGCACTGGAGTTGGAGAACGCGGCGGACCTTCACGAGCTCGTCAAGGCCCTGGATGGCATGGCAACGGGGCTCCATCAATTGGTCGAAGAATTCGACGAAGATCAATAGGGCGAGTGGGGGCCTTCCCGCTGCACCCGTTATCAACGTCTCCACAGTTCTTTCCGGTCACCATTTCTCCCCCAGTCGCCTCCAGCCTCTCCATTGTTTTTCACCGAAAAATGATGCACTATGAGTGCATTCATTTGGTAGTAACTGGAGAGTTTGGGCATGAAGCAAACTACACGTAGACAGGTATTGCAACAAGGCGTCGCGGCTATAGCGACCCTTTCGGTGGCCTCGGGAAGCCGCGCTGCGGAGCCGGGCAAACCCATCCGCCATGCGGTCATTGGCTTGGGTGGCCAGGGACAGCGACACGTCAGTTCTTTTGCCCGTTCCACCAACGCCAGCGTCGTCGCGGTGTGCGACCTCGACCCGGAACGACGGGGTAAAGTGGCCGAGTGGATGAAGGGCAAATTTGAGGCCCGTCTGGAAGATGATTTTCATTCAATTATTGACGACCCCGATATTGACAGTGTCAGCATTGCCACCCCCGACCACTGGCACACCCCCATTGCGCTCCACGCCCTGAAGGCGGGCAAGCACGTCTATGTGGAAAAGCCCTGTGCCCACAACATGGCCGAAGCCTATGCTCTCGAAAAAGCGGCGGCTTCCACTGGCTTGTGTGTGCAGCATGGTACCCAGCACCGCAGTGGCGAAGGCCCCATGCTCGCCGTGAAATTCATGCGCGATGGGGGACTGGGCAAGGTGCGCATGGCCAAGGCGATCAACCACCAGATGCGTGGTCCCATCGGTCGCGCAGAAGTTTCTTCGCCGCCAGCGGGTGTCGACTATGACCGGTGGTTGGGCCCGGCCCCGGAGCATGCCTTTACCAAAAATCGCTGGCACTACAACTGGCATTGGTTCTGGGAGTATGGCTGTGGCGACGCGGGCAACGATGGTATCCATCAGATTGATATGATGCGTTGGGGAATGGGTGTGGGCTATCCCAAACGTGTGGTCGGAAGTGGGGGGCAGCTCTTCTATGACGACGATCACGAGACGCCCGATACGCAGGTGGTCACCTTCGAATACGACGACTGCTATCTCATGTATGAGATGCGCCTCTGGACCGACTACAAGATGGAAGGACACGACAATGGCGTGGTCTTCTATGGCGATAAAGGCATCATGGAGGTGGGCCGTAACGGCTGCGAAGTCACGCTGATTGGGGAAGAAAAGAAGAAAATCGGTGGCCCCAATGACTTCGACGCAAACATTCAAAATTTTGTCGATTGTGTCCATGCCGGAACGCCAGACCAATTGAATGCACCTATCCGCGAGGGGGTTATCTCTACGGCCTTGTGTCATCTGGCGAATATCAGCACCCGTGTATCCCGTCCATTGCAGATGTCGGCCGATGGGCGTGCGATCGAAAACGACGCCGAGGCCCAGGGGCTCATGTCGCGAAGCTACCGGAAGGGTTACGAACTCCCCCATGTCGGATAAAAACATCGGATTAATTGGGCTGGGGCTGCTGGGAAAGGCCCTGGCCCAACGTCTTATAGACGGGGGATACCGGGTTTGTGGATATGACATCGACGAGGGAGCCCGTGAAGCTGCGGGTTCCCTGGGTGTCGCGGTCCTGTCATCGCCCGAGGCGGTCGCTACGTGCTGCACGTCCATCCTGCTGAGTCTGCCCCATTCCGAGGTGCGCAGTGAGTTGCTCTTTGGTGATTCCAATTGGGCGGCCAGCCTCACCGAAGGCACGCTGCTGCTGGATACGACAACCGGTCGTGCCGAGGATCTTGAGCGTGATGCCGAGCGCCTCCGGGCCCTGGATGTCTATCTGATCGACGTGTGCGTGCTCGCCTCCAGCGCCCAGGTGGGGAACAAGGATGCGGTGCTCCTGGTGGGCGACTCCGAAGGTCGGGCCGTGGGCTATGCGCCCATCATCCAATGTTTTGCGCGACGCATCTTCTATCTGGGTAAACCGGGGGATGGGTGTCGCATGAAGCTGGTGGCCAATCAGGTAGTGGGACTTCATCGGCTGGTGTTGGCGGAGGCGCTGGGACTGGCGGACCACGTGGGTCTTGACCCGGAAGTCACACTGGCGGTGTTGCAGTCCGGCCTGGCCGCTTCCGCCGTCATGGCGACGAAGGGCCGAAAGATGCTGGATCGCGATTTCGAGCCGGTCGCCCGTGTGGCCCAGCATGCGAAGGATGTTGACCTGATTCTGGAGCTCGGGGACCAGTCCGGGGCGAAATTGCCCTTGAGTCGTTTGCACCAGGAGATCCTGCAGGGACTCATCCAGGACGGCTTTGGTGGTGAAGATAACTCGGCGGTCATTCGAGCTTTTTGAGGTTCAGGCGGCCTCGGCTACTTCTCGTGTCCCTTGAAGTGGTCCATGGCGCGATAAATACCCAGTCCCTTGCCGATGACGGGTTCAAAAATCCACGAGGGCAGCAGGTTGTAACACAGGGGCATGAGATTGACCATCCAGGGCATGTTCACTTTGGCGTGATTGCCTTCTATGGCACGTAGAATTCGTCCCGCAGCGTATTCCGGGGCGAGTATGGGGGCGCCGATAGGCGCGGTAACGCCATCAAACATGCCCGTGTTGATGTAGCTGGGGCAGACCGTTGTGACGTGGACGTTGGGTTGGTCGCGAAGTTCCACGCGGAGGGATTCGGAGAAACCCAGGCACGCCCATTTGCTGGCGGCGTAGGTGGTGAGTCGGGGAAGGGGTATGTAGCCCGAGGCCGAGGCCATATTGACGATATGGCCGCCCTGCGCCAGCATGTGGGGAAGAAAGGCCCGTGTCGTATGTATGACGCCCGACACATTCACGCCAATGGTGCGGTCAATGTCTTCGTGGCTCTGCTCCGCCAGGGGTTTACCCGCCACGATTCCCGCATTGTTGATTAGAATATCGATGGGGCCTGCCGCTTCGGCAGCGCGCGCGATTGCCGCACTATCCTGTACATCGACTACCATGCCTTCAACGGGTGCACTTCCCGACAGTTCGGCCACCGTAGTGTCCAACGTGGCCTTGCTGATGTCCCACAGGACAATTCGGGCCGCCTGACGTTCGATACACCGTTGGGCGAGCAATTTTCCGAGCCCTTGAGCGCCACCGGTAATTAAAACGGTCTTATTCGCAATACGTGTCACAAAACTCTCCTAGAAATACTTGTTCGCGAAAGAGTAGCATAACCACTCCATAAAGCGAAGCGTACGAGAGCGAATTCCGGAAAGTGCAGGAATCATGTCAAACGAAATCACCCGTAGAAACTTTACGAAAACGTCCGTCGCTGCCTTGGGCGTCGCTGCAGCCGGCGTGGCCCGCGCACAGAGCACCCCGAGCGCCAACGATAAGATACGACTTGGCTTTATCGGCGTGGGGAACCGTGGTGGCCAACTCATCAACGCCTTCATGGCCCACGAGGACAAAGAAATCATCGCGATTTGCGATATCTATGAGCCCTACCTCGCGCAGCAAAAGGAACGCATTGGCGGCAATGTAGAAACCTACAAGGATTTCCGCAAGATTATCGAGCACCCCGGCATCGACGCGATCGTGATCGCCACGCCCGATCACTGGCACGCCATCATGACCATTGACGCCTGCAACGCCGGGAAAGATGTGTATTGCGAAAAACCCTTGTCTATCACGGTCCACGAAGGACGTAAAATGGTGGAAGCGGCCCGTCGAAATAAACGCATTGTCCAGGTGGGTACCCACCGACGTTCCTCACCGCTCTATCACCGACTCCACGATGTGGTCAGCTCCGGGAAGATTGGCCATGTGACCGTTGGCCGTTCTTATCGCCTCAGCAACATGTATCCCAACGGCATAGGCAAGTCGGCCCATACCACGCCCCCGGCCGACCTCGACTGGGACATGTGGCTCGGCCCCCGTCCCGCGCGGCCCTATCAGGACAACATTGCGCCCTACAAATTCCGCTGGTGGCACCTCTACTCCTCGCAGATGGGGAACTGGGGCGTCCACTACCTCGATGCGAGCCGATGGATGTGTGATGACCTGTCACCCTCCTCGGTGTGCGCCATGGGAGGGCGATTTGCCATCGACGATGATCGCACGGTACCCGATACGATGGAGGCCGTGTTTCAATTGCCCTCGGGCCGCCTGTTTACCTTCGGACAATACGAAGCGAGCGGTAATCCGGCGCTTCGATCGGGCGAAGTGGAACTACGCGGTACCCAGGGCACGGTATACGTGAGTGGTAACAGTTACCAGATTATTCCCGAGCGAGGTGGGCAATTTCAGGATAGGGAACCCCGAATGGAGGCAATGGAGGATAAGGACGAGGGCAACAACGCAACGTTGACCGAGCATCATGCCCGGAACTTCCTGGATTGTGTTCGTTCCCGTGAATTGCCCAATGCGGATGTGGAAATCGGCCACCGCTCGACGACCTTCAGTCTGCTGGCCAACATTTCCATTGCCATCGGCATTCGCCTGGAATGGGATGCCGAAAAAGAGCAAATTACCAATAGCAACGAAGCCAATGACCTCCTTCACTACGAATATCGCGGTGATTGGAAGCTGGGTTAGGGGACACCCCACGTCGCAGGCTTTCTCCGCGAAGGGGTGAATCCAAAAATGACGTGGGCGAACAAGTCGACCGTAATATAGCCAAGCGTACGTTTGGGTGCCACGGACAAGCCCGCAGGGCTTGCCCGTGATGAGACTGGAGTTCGGCACCTATTCTTCGGCAATGCAAAAGGTAGTTCGGGTACTGAATAATAGGACCCATATGAATTTCTCAGAGCACCAATGTTAACACGGGCAAGCCCTGCGGGCTTGTCCGTGGCACCCCGAATTTTCTCATATAACAACGGGTACACCGGACATCTCAACGTCTTGTGTATCTTCCTCGTTCCCAAGCTCTGCTTGGGAATGCAGTCCCCGGAGCTCTGCTCCGAATGTAGAGCCAAATGACACGGGACAATAAAAACTAAGACCTATGGTGAACGTAGGTTGGTCGTCAAGGGTGTCAGCACCGTGGCACACGCCTCTGGTGCAAGCAAGAGACAGCCGAGACATTTAAAGGATAGTAATCATGCTAAACAAGACCATAGCGCTTTCCCTCGCAATAGGAATGGCACTTTTCGCCATTCCGGCCCTCGCCGCGCCCCTCACCCTGCACACCCGTGACCGGGTAAAAACGTCGGAATGGGTGCCACCGGAAAAGGCCCACACCAAGCTCGATATTCCCGTGAGTGAGCGCCCCTTCACCTTCGTGTACAAGACGCAGGAATGGGATTCCGCCAAGACGGCCATCATCGTCTGCGACATGTGGAATGATCTCAAGAATAAAATCCCCGCCGACCGCGTCGCTGAATTGGCGGTTGAAATGAATGAGGTACTCAAGGCAGCCCGGGAGAAGGGCGTCCTCATCATTCATGCGCCCAGTGCCACGGTGGATTTTTACAAGGACACGCCCCAGCGGGCCCGCTGCTTGAATGCGCCCGTCGTGGAGACCGACCCGCCACTCCAGTGGAATTATCTCAACAAGGACCGGGAGGCAGAACTCCCGGTAGACGATTCGGACAATGGCTGGGAGGGTCCGGTACTGGAGGGACGTCCCCAGACCCGCCAGCACCCGGCCATCGAAATCGGTGAAAATGACGCCATTGGCCACGAGAAGGAAGTCTATTACCTGCTCAAGGAAGAGGGCATCGAGAACGTTATCCTCATGGGCGTCCACACCAACATGTGCGTTTTGGGGCGGCCCTTCGGCATCCGCCAGTTGACCTATCTCGGTATGAACGTGGCCCTCATGCGCGATATGACCGATAGCCTCTACAACCCCGAAATGGAGCCGAAGGTCAGCCACTATCGCGGCACGGAAATGATTATCGAGCACATCGAAAAGTATTGGTGTCCCACCGTGCTCAGCACCGATTTTACCAGTAAACCTGCCTTCCGTTTTTCGGGGGATACCCGTCCCCGCGTGGTATTCATGGTGAGCGACGACCATTATCACGGCGACAAGACCCTTCCCGAATTCGCCCAGATGCTTCGTGAAGAAGCGGGGATTGATGCCCTTGTGCTCCATGGCGAAGGGGGCAACGACATTCCCGGCACGGCGAATTTCGCCACCGCCGATGCGGTCTTTGTCTTCGTGCGCCGCCTGGGTCTGCCGCCAGAGCAAATCAAGGCCCTTCAGGATTACGTGGCCTCGGGTGGTGCGATTCTAGGCCTGCGCACGGCGAGCCACGCGTTCAAGATCAAGTTCGCCCCCGATGGGAGTTACGAGTTACCCGAAGGGCAGGCCGAATGGACGACCTTCGACCACGACATCTTGGGCGGCAACTACAACAACCACCAGGCGAATGACCTGAAGTTGGATATTAAGAACGTCAACAGTATCCATCCGGTCATGGAAGGCGTAACCCCGGCGGAGTGGCGCAGCAAGGGCTCGCTCTACAACACCGCGCCCATTGCGGACGACGCCACCCTGCTTCAAGAAGGTACGGTACCCGGCGTGACGGAGCCTGTCACCTGGATTCGCGAAGCCGTGCCTGGTCGGGGCAAAGTCTTCTACTCAAGCCTTGGTTACCCGGAAGATTTTAAAGAGCAACAGTTTCGCCAGATGCTGGTGAATGCCATCAAGTGGGCCGTGAAGGATAATTGATGTCGCGATTTAAAGTTGTCTTGTCCTGTACCGCCGCGCTACTCGTTGGCATAGTTCCTTCCCTGTGGGCCGCAGATCTGCCCGCTGGCCTCGTCTTGCAATTGGATGCCGGACAGCAATCCTCGGTCCACCGTTCGGACGGTGTGGTGGACCGATGGGACAACCTCGTTCCCGGCTTGTCCGATGGTCTACTCGGTGACGGTGCAAAGCGGCCCCGGTATATTGAGCGGGAGGGCGTTCCTGCTCGTTCCACCATCCAATTTGATGGTGTGAATGATGTGCTGCTGGCGCCAGCGTTTGGCGTGCGCACGGAAACGTGGACGTTGTTTGTTGTTGCTGCGCCCCATGGGCCGTCGGGAAGCGGAGCCTTCGCAAGCGCGACGGCCCTTGGCGGGCATGACTTCGACCCCGGATTTACCGTCGATCTTTACCAGTCGGGCGCGAAGTTTGACTGTGTAAGCGTGGAAGGGGCGGGCAGAATCGGTGGGCAGCAGGACCAGATGCAGGCCGCATACGATTACGGCACGCTGCACATGCTCATGGTCGAGCGGGCACCCGAATCCATAGGTCTTCGAATTGATGGGTTCCCGGAGGGTACACGGCCCGTCAGTCCTGCGACGACCGTCATGGATGCCCTCCGGATTGGCGCGCGCTTTTACGAAGACATGGAACGGGGCTATTTTAAGGGGGAGATCGCCCAAGTACTCTTGTTCAACCGCATATTGACCCCGGCCGAACGTGATCAGGTGGAGCGGAAGCTTTTCGTTTCGAGCGCCGAGCGCGAGGAACGGCAGCAAGCCTGGTTACATGCCGAAGCGGAGCGGAAAGCGAACCGAATGCGCCCGCCCGTGGTGGTGAAAACCTGGCCGAGCATGGAAGCCTATCTTGAGGATCAGCCCGAACACGGCGTAGGAACACCACAGCGTTCTCTTTCCGAATTGCCGGTGCGCACCGATATACGGGAGGCCATCGCTCTCACCATGACCCACCTGGTAAGCCTCTTTGATGCGGACCTGAACGACGAGCCTTTTTTCTACTCCAACGGTCGCGCCGATGGCATGGGCGAGATGCATCACTCCCTGGAAATCGGGATTCCCCACGTGGTGGGCCGTTGTTTGCTGGGCATAGTCGCGGGTGAAGAAGCCACGGGCATTCCAGCCAGCCCGGAGGGACTGTCCATCCTCGAGCGCTACTGTCAGCAGTCTTTCGACAATCCCTATAAATTGAATGCCTATCTCAATCCCAAGCTGGACAACGCACCGGCAATCGAGTTTCACAACATGCGGGAAGGCCTCTACGGGCTCTGGGCGTTAATCCAGGAAAAGGATTCTCCATGGGCCAAGGAAGCGGCAATCCAGATGGTTGACGCCCTCAGGGAAATCACCGGGGAAGGCGACGTTTGGACCGCGAAGGCGGTGGAGCAACACATACCGGCCGGGTACTACGGGGGCAACAGTGTTCCCAATGCGGCGCGACTTGTGGATGCCCTGTTGGCCTACTACACCGTCTCTGGCAATGAGGCCGCATTGCGCCTCGCCGGCATCTACGCCCGCGTTGGTCTGGCAACCCTGTTTGAGGCAGATGGACGATTTGCGCCCATGGATCGCTCTTCGGGCCACGTGCATTCGATTACGTCCGCCCTCAGCGGCATTACGGCCTACGCCCTGCAAACAAAAGACCAGGCCATGGTGGAGCAATGCATCCGCGTGATGGAGCATGGGGTGCCGCAATACCACAGTTCCTGGGGATGGGGCGATGAAGTATTCCCGGAACATCCGGCGAACCTGGTGGGACGGGGCGAGATTAACCAGACGGGAGATGTCATTCGGACGGCTCTGCTCCTTGGTGATTCGGGACGGCCGGAATATTACGAAATGGCCGAGCGGTGGCTGCGAAGTATGTTGTTGCCCACCCAGTACCACGAGGCAGACCTGCGCGCGTTTCTACACGACAATCCCAATCCCCAACGCGACGGGGAGCGTGACGTGATCCAACGCAGCATCGGTGGATTCTCCATGCAGTTTCCCAACGACCGCCGCCGGGAAGGTGACTGGCCCATCTCCACCTTGGACATCAGCTCGGGTGCGGTCCATGCCCTGAGCGAATGCTACCGCCACCGCGTGACGGGGGACGGCGAAACGTCCAACGTAAACTTGCTCTTCGATTATGAAGGCCCCGATGTGACGATAGACAGCGCGCTCCCCCTGGAGGGACGAATTGCCTTTACCTTCGGGAAAGCAACAAATCTGGCCATTCGCATCCCCGATTGGGTGGCACCGAATACCCTACACGTGGAGGTCGAAGGGGCAGGACGGGTCATCCATATCGAGTCCGGCTATCTGAAGGTGGAAGGCCAGGCGGGACAATCAGGCCGATTGACCTTTACGCTGCCCTGCAAGCAGGAAAAAGAAACCGTCGATGAAACGGAATATACCACGACCTGGATCGGAAATCAGATCGTGGATATTCAACCAAGAGGATCGGTCAGCCCCTTGCCATTTTAATCGTGCCTGGTAGGGGCCTTACGGCCAATGGAAGGAGGGAGAGCGTTTTTTGTGTTTGCGGAAACGTTCGCACCCACAAAGCCGCTCGTGCCTCCCGTCTGTGTAGGTGGCACCCGGTAGGTGATTGATGGCGACCAGGAAGAAAAATATAGACGTTGTCCAGTGCCTACTCGGCCATGAATACCGGTAGGGCCCATTTGTTAATGAGGATGGTTTCACCGACCGCGCAATCTTTTTGATAGAGGGTGCAGTAACTCTCGGGGCCGCCAAAGAGGCGCATTTCGGGGAGGGCGACCTTTTCGAAGCCCTGATCCAGGAGGGCTTGCGATTGGGAGTCCTGGTTGCGGCTTGGCGCGGGGGTGAGAAAGAACACGGTCCCCGCTCGCTGACACGTCACGGTCTTGTTGTCGTTCATCGCGACAGGGAGGATGTGTGCCCCCTTCAAGGTGTCGGGAAACTCTTCTGCCGTGTAGGTACGGTCCGAGAACAGCGTGACATTACGTACAAGAGGACGTGCCTCTACGCCCGCGCTGGCGAGGGTGCCGGGGGTCTCCGTGCGCAGGGCAGCCCCGTCTTTATTGTCACTGATCGGATGGGCCACGGAGGCTTTCTTCAATCCGCCGCTGGCGACGCTGACGACCTGACGCAAGCGCACGGCATCACTCACTGGTTTGCCTGCGGCCGCGTCTTCCTCGCGGAAGGTGGCCATGAGAATGTTCCGCTCTGCGGTTCGGCGGTAATCATAGATGATGCGGATGAGGCCATCGGGGGTTTGCTGGCCGTCGGGATAGGAAACGTGATTGCGTTCATCGAGCAAGAGGCCGCCGCCCCAACTCGCTCCCTCGTCCGTGGAGATGTAGGCAGTAAGGTGGGAGCGGCCCGTTTGTCCGTCGAGGGGACCATGTTTGACGAGCAATAGATTTCCCGAGGCGAGGGTGCGAATGAAGAATCTCGCAGGGGTGTGGGGGAGGGCTAACGGCTTGAGGTCGGGCCAGGTGGCACCCCGGTCTGTGCTTATGCTTTCGCCGATGCCATAGGTTGTGCGCACGAGTAACCAGATGGAGCCCTCGGTGCGTTCAATAAACAGGTGCTCATCGAACTGGCGGTCTTCCACGGGGACGTTGCAGGCACCGCGCAGCGTCCACGTTTTGCCCGCGTCGGCAGAGACCACCATTTGGGCGCTGTTGTCATTCGTGCGCCAGGTAGAGCGGGGGAGGACCCACTCACCGGAGGACAGCACGAGGGGCTTGCCCATCATTACGCCATAGCCCATGTCGCGGGGCGCGGTCCAGGTGGGTTTCGCCGAATCGGGCGCATCCGTCTCGATGTACCACAGATTAAGGCCCCCACACATTTGTGACCAGAACAAGAACAAGCGTCCGTCGGGAGAGATCCACACCTGGGGGTCAAAACTGCGGGAAGGTCCAGGCCCATCGGGATCGACGATAAGCACCTCTTCCCACGTCGCGCCGTTGTCGTTGCTTGTGCTGAGCACGACGTAGTTGTTCAGATCCTCGCCCGGCGTTTCGCCCCCATACCATGTCGCCCATAAACGTCCTTCCGGTGCCACCGCCAGACTCGGAATGCCGCTGAAGCGGCGATTGGTCTCCGCATGCTGGGGCAACGGGGGGCCAACGTACTCGGGGGGATCGCTAGCTTTAGGCTCGGCAGCATGCAGCGTGGTCGATGTGACGAGTAACGCGATGACAAGAAGGAATACGTGTTTCATTGGATGCATCTCTTTCGATAGTTCCGGATGACGACACTATCGATGAGGGGATGGTGCCGGGAGCTTGTGTCCGCTTTGTTTTTTTTGGGAAAACGCAGTGTATACGCTGAATAGAAATCATGCAAACCAAGGCGGCCATCGGCTGAGCGAATTCGGTCTCCTGTGAACCTTGCCGAATTGGCACGCCATTCACTGCGAGCTCCCGGCGGTGCCATTGTTATAACCAATATCTATCGGATACTATGATCCCCATGGGCGACACCGCTCATTAAAATTTGGTCTCAAGCCAGACAGCGAAGGTAATGCATCATGTTGAACAGAACCGTCCAGAAAATGCCACGAACTACACGCTCCAGAGCCAAGTGGCACGTGATGGGTTATTGTGCCGTTGCCTTATCGATGGTTGTACCCTCGGCCGTGGCGGTCGGAGCGGATGCCGTCAATATCGGGGCGCGTCGCGAACTCTTCATGGACAACGCCCTTATCGAGTCCCTTTCTGGCGGCGCACGTCAACAGCTTCATCATCCGGTTGCCCGGGAGGTCGCCCTGGAACATGACGCTTCGTGGGAAGGCACCGGTTGTGGCTATCACAATGTCTTTCAGGATGGCGATATATACCGCATGTATTACAACGGTCGCCACCTGGAAGTGCTGGAGGGCGGAAGGCTCAGTGTAAATCGACATCCCTATTACCTGTGCTACGCGGAGAGTACGGACGGTATTCACTGGACCAAGCCAAATCTGGGCCTGGTGGAGCATGAGGGGTCCACGGAAAACAATATTGTCATGAAGGTGGGACTGGTCGGTGGCGTGGAGGCCGACGCCGCCCATGTGTCGGTTTTCCTCGATGAAAATCCCGATGCCCCGGCCGATGCGCGCTACAAGGCCATGATCCGCTCGCCCAAGCCCTTGGGACTGTGGCCCTTCAAGTCGCCCGATGGCCTTCATTGGACGCCCATGAGTGAAGCGCCCGTTTTGCAGGGCGTGGGCGCCTTTGATTCGCAGAACCTGGCCTTCTGGGATCCCACCATCAAGCAATACCGTGCTTATTGGCGTATTTTTACCGGAGGGGTCACCACGACGGACGAATGGAAACCTTCGGGCGTGCGCACCATCCGCACGGCAACGTCGGACGATATGGTGCACTGGGGACCCCATACGGACCTCGACTATGGTGATGCGCCGAGTCAGGAACTGTACACCAATCAAATCAAGCCCTATCACCGGGCACCCCACCTCCTCATGGGCTTTCCCGCGCGCTACATCGAGCGGGGTTGGTCCCAATCCATGCGGGATCTGTCCAATCTGGAAGGCCGGGAGATGCGGGCGACTTCGCAGGAGCGCTATGGCACCGCCCTGAGTGAGGGGCTGGTAATGACGAGTCGCGACGGCGTCCATTTTAACCGTTGGAATGAGGCGTTCATGCGCCCGGGGCCGGAACGTCCCGACGCGTGGCACTATGGTCAGCAATTTATCGCGTGGCATGCGGTGGAGACGGCCTCCCACCTGCCGGGCGCGGCCAACGAGCTTTCCCTCTACGCCGCCGAAGGCTTCTGGCATGGCGCGGGTAGTGCCCTGCGCAGGTATACACTCCGTCTCGATGGCTTTGTCTCCATCAACGCGCCCCTGAGTGGGGGAACCCTTGTTACCAAGCCTATAGTATTCGACGGAAATTCGCTGCACCTTAATTTCTCCACGTCGGCAACTGGCAGTCTGCGGGTGGGTCTCCAAACGGAAGATGGCACAGCCATTGACGGCTTCGCCCTCGAAGATTGCGACGAGCTCTTTGGCGATCAATCCATCGACCCCGCGCT